>DATBBE010000243.1:0-21309 GCA_036271155.1 Nocardioides sp.
TACAGGTACGACGAGATGCGAGTCGAGCTCTGCACGCCGAACCTCTGGTGGGCCGGCTTGGCGCAGTGGTGACCGGCGCGCACCGCGATCGCCCGGGTGTCGAGCACGGTCGCGACGTCGTGGGGGTGCACTCCTGGGATCTCGAACGAGACCGCCCCACCCCGCAGGGTCGTGTCGAGGGGGCCGAGGACCCGCAGGCCGGGGATGGTCGCCAGCCCGTCGAGCGCGTACGCCGTGATCACCTGCTCGTGCCGATGGACGTTGTCCATACCGAGCACGGAGAGGTAGTCCACCGCGGCGCCGAGACCGACCGCCTCGACGATGGGAGGTGTCCCTGCCTCGAACTTGTGCGGCACCGGCGCGTACGTCGACCGCTCCATGGTGACCGTCTCGATCATCTCGCCGCCACCGAGGAACGGCGGCAGCTGGTCGAGCACGACCCGGCGCCCCCACAGGACCCCGATGCCCGTCGGGCCGACCACCTTGTGGCCGGTGAAGGCCAGCAGGTCGGGCCGCTCCTCCTCCGGCATCGCCGCCAGGTCGATCGGCAGCTGTGGGGCCGCCTGCGAGGCGTCGACGACGACCAGCGCGCCGACCTCATGGGCCCTGCGCGCGATCTCACCGATCGGGTTGACGGTGCCGAGCATGTTCGACACCCAGACCAGCGAGACGACCTTGGTGCGCTCGGTGATCAGCTGGTCGACGTTCGACAGGTCAAGCTGGCCGTCCTCGGTGAGGCCGAACCAGCGCAGCGTCGCGCCTGTGTGCTCGCAGAGCAGCTGCCAGGGCACGATGTTGGAGTGGTGCTCCATCTCGGTGATGACGATCTCGTCACCCGGACCGACCTGGCGCTCCCCCGGCCAGGCCAGCGTGTGGGCTGCGAGGTTGAGGGCCTCGGTGGCGTTCTTCAGGAAGACGATCTCGTCGCGGTCGGGGGCGCCCAGGAAGGACGCGACCTTGTCGCGGGCGTCTTCGTAGGCCGCAGTCGCCTCCGCGCCCAGCTGGTGCATGGCACGGGCGATGTTGGCGTTGTGCCGCTCGAGGTGGTCGACCATGGTGTCGATCACGACCTGGGGCTTCTGCGAGGTGTTCGCAGAGTCGAGATACACCAGCGGCCGCCCGTCGGCCATCGGGCGCGACAGGATCGGGAAGTCCTTGCGGACGACGTCCAGATCGGGGAGGAGACCGGGGAGCTCGGTGGACATGGTCAGACCGCCGCCTGGATGTACTTCTCGTAGCCCTCGGCCTCGAGGGCCTCGGCGAGCTCGGGGCCGCCTTGCTCGGCGATCCGGCCGGCCACGAACACGTGGACGAAGTCCGGCTCGATGTAGCGCAGGATCCGCGTGTAGTGGGTGATCAGCAGGACACCCTTCCCCTCCTGGGCGCGGAAGCGGTTCACGCCCTCGGCCACGATCTTCAGGGCGTCGATGTCGAGACCGGAGTCGGTCTCGTCGAGCACCGCGACCTGGGGGTTGAGCAGCTCCAGCTGGGCGATCTCGTGGCGCTTCTTCTCGCCGCCCGAGAAGCCTTCGTTCACCGAGCGGGTGCCGAACGTCGGGTCGAGGTTCAGCTGCTCGAGGGCCTTGTTGACGTCCTTGACCCAGGTGCGGAGCTTGGGCGCCTCGCCGTCGAGCGCCGTCTTGGCGGTGCGCAGGAAGTTGGACACCGAGACGCCGGGCACCTCGACCGGATACTGCATCGCCAGGAACAGCCCGGCGCGGGCCCGCTCGTCGACCTTCATCGCGAGCACGTCCTGCCCGTCGAGGGTCACCGAGCCGGAGGTGACGGTGTACTTCGGGTGGCCCGCGATCGAGTAGGCCAGGGTCGACTTGCCCGACCCGTTCGGGCCCATGATCGCGTGGGTCTCGCCGTCCTTGATCGTCAGCGTGACGCCCTTGAGGATCTCCTTGTCCTCGTCGTCGGTCTTGACCGATACGTGGAGGTCCTTGATCTCGAGCTTGCTCATTGCGGGGTGACTCCGTTCAGCGTGGTGGTGACGTCGACGTACACATCGGTGCCGCGTACCTCGATGGGAAAGGTGGCCACGGGCTCGGTGGCCGGGAGCCCGGTCGGCTTGCCGGTGCGCAGGTCGAACCGCGACCCGTGCAGCCAGCACTCGAGCGTGCAGCCCTCGACCTCGCCCTCGCTCAGGGCGACGGCGGCGTGGGAGCAGATGTCCTCGACGGCGAAGAACTCCTCGCCGTCGCGGGCGATGGCGACCTCCTGGTCGCCGATCTTGGCCGCGATCGCCTCACCGTCGCGGAACTCGTCGAGCGAAGCGGCCCTCTCGAAGCTCATGCCAGCTCCTGAAGGACGTTCTTGGCCAGCTCCGCCTCCACCGTGGCCGCGAGCTGCTCCTCGAGCTCGGGTACGGCGATCCGGCGGATCAGGTCGTTGAAGAAGCCGTGCACGACCAGTCGTCGGGCTTCGTCCTCGGCGATGCCGCGCGAGCGCAGGTAGAACAGCTGCTCGTCGTCGAACCGACCGGTCGCCGACGCGTGGCCGGCGCCCTGGATCTCGCCGGTCTCGATCTCGAGGTTGGGCACCGAGTCGGCCTGGCAGCCGTCGGTGAGCACGAGGTTGCGGTTCTCCTCGTAGGTCTCGATGCCCTCGGCGACCTTCCGGATCAAGACGTTGCCGATCCAGACGGTGTGGGCACCCTCGCCCTGGAGGGCACCCTTGTAGGTCACATGGCTCTTGGTCTTCGGGGCCGTGTGGTCGACGAAGAGACGGTGCTCGATGTGCTGCCCGGCGTCGGCGAAGTAGAGGCCGAGCATCTCCACGTCTCCCCCGGGACCGGCGTACTCCGCGGTGGTGTCGTGTCGGACGACGTCACCGCCGAAGGTCACGTCGACGTGCTTGAAGCGCGCGTCGCGACCGACCTTGGCGTGCCGGTGGCCGATGTGGACCGCGTCGTCGGCCCAGTCGTCGATGCTGACCACGGTCAGCTCGGCGTCGTCCTCGACGACGATCTCGACGTTGTCGGCCAGCGTGGCGGACCCGACGAAGCGCAGCACGACGGTCGCCCGGCTGTGGCGCCCCGCCGTGATCACCGCATGGGTCGCGGTCGCGGGCGCGATGTCCGAGCCGGTCACCGTGATCACCACGGGACGGTCGAGCTCGGCGTCGGCGGGCACGGTCACCGCGAACCGACGGCCGGCCTCGTGCCACACCCGGGCGGCGATCCGGTCGGTCGGCACGAAGCCGCTGGACCCGAGCCGGGCGTCTCCGCTCTCGAGCGCTTCGACGACCACGCCGTCGGGGAGGTCGTACGTCGCGTCGACGGCAGAGCCGTCGAGCGGCGCGTCGCTGTGCAGACCGCGCAGTCGCTTGAGCGGGGTGAACCGCCAGATCTCCTCGCGACCGGTCGGCACCGCGTGGTCGTCGATCTCGAACGACCCCTCCGGGTGCAGGTGGGAGTCGACCCTCGACACCTCGAGGGCCTCGGCGACAGCCGACATCAGCCGACGGCTCCTTCCATCTGCAGCTCGATGAGCCGGTTCAGCTCGAGGGCGTACTCCATCGGCAGCTCCTTGGCGATCGGCTCGACGAAGCCGCGCACGATCATCGCCATCGCCTCGTCCTCGGCCATGCCGCGCGACATCAGGTAGAACAGCTGGTCGTCGGAGACCTTCGAGACGCTCGCCTCGTGGCCCATCGACACGTCGTCCTCGCGGATGTCGACGTACGGGTAGGTGTCACTGCGGCTGATCTGGTCGACCAGCAGTGCGTCGCACAGGACGTTGGACTTCGAGCCGTGGGCGCCCTCGTTGATCTGGATCAGCCCGCGGTACGACGTGCGGCCACCGCCGCGAGCCACGCTCTTGCTCAGGATCGAGCTCGAGGTGTTCGGCGCGGCGTGGACCATCTTCGCGCCGGCGTCCTGGTGCTGACCCTCGCCGGCGAAGGCGATCGAGAGGGTCTCACCCTTGGCGTGCTCGCCGAGCAGGTAGATCGCGGGGTACTTCATCGTCACCTTCGAGCCGATGTTGCCGTCGACCCACTCCATGGTGGCGCCGGCGTCGCACGTGGCGCGCTTGGTGACGAGGTTGTAGACGTTGTTCGACCAGTTCTGGATGGTGGTGTAGCGGCACCGACCGCCCTTCTTCACGATGATCTCGACCACCGCGGAGTGCAGCGAGTCGCTGGAGTAGATCGGCGCGGTGCAGCCCTCGACGTAGTGCACGTAGGCGCCCTCGTCGACGATGATCAGCGTCCGCTCGAACTGGCCCATGTTCTCGGTGTTGATCCGGAAGTAGGCCTGGAGCGGGATGTCGACGTGCACGCCCTTCGGCACGTAGATGAACGAGCCACCCGACCACACCGCGGTGTTCAGCGCGGAGAACTTGTTGTCGCCGACCGGGATGATGGTGTTGAAGTACTCCTGGAAGAGCTCGGGGTGCTCCTTCAGGGCGGTGTCGGTGTCCTTGAAGATGACGCCCTGCGCCTCGAGGTCCTCGCGGATCGAGTGGTAGACGACCTCCGACTCGTACTGCGCGGCGACGCCGGCCACGAGGCGCTGCTTCTCGGCCTCGGGGATGCCGAGCCGGTCGTAGGTGTTCTTGATGTCCTCGGGGAGGTCCTCCCAGGAGGCCGCCTGCTTCTCGCTGGAGCGGACGAAGTACTTGATGTTCTCGAAGTCGATGGCCGACAGGTCGGAGCCCCACGTGGGCATGGGCTTGCGGCCGAAGAGCTTGAGGCCCTTCAGGCGCAGGTCGAGCATCCACTGCGGCTCGGACTTCTTCGCCGAGATGTCACGGACGACGTCCTCGTTCAGGCCGCGCTTGGCGGTGGCGCCCGCGTCGTCGCGGTCGGACCAGCCGAACTGGTAGCGGCCGATGCCCTTCAGCTCCGGGTTGAGCTCTTCGATGCTGGGGGTGGAGGTCATGACTTCCTCTCGATGGTCGAGCCTGTCGGAGCTCCGGCGGGAACGGTGCCCCCGGAGGCGTTCGGGATGCAGGTGGTGCAGACGCCGTCGCCGTGGGCGATGGTCGCAAGTCGTTGGACGTGGCGGCCCAGGACCCGGCCGATGGCCTCGGTCTCGGCCTCGCACAGCTGGGGGAACTCGTGGGCCACGTGGGAGACGGGGCAGTGCTGCTGGCACAGCTGCTCGGCCGTGGCGACGCCGCCCTCGACCCCGTGGGTGAGGAGCGGCAGCGAGCGCACGGACGCGGCGTACCCCTCCCCGGAGAGGACGGTGGCCAGCGCCTCGGCCGGGCTGAGCCCGGGGTCGGCGGCCACGACCGTGGCGTAGTCGCGCTCGATGAACGCCACCCGGCGGCGCGCGAACTCCAGGACCGCGTCGTCGCCCCCGGTCTCCGCGAGGTAGCGCAGCGCCTGGACGGCCAGGTCGTCGTACTGCTGGTCGAAGTGGGTGCGCCCCGCCTCGGTGATCACGAAGACCTTCGCCGGGCGGCCGCGGCCGCGGCTCGCCGAGGGCCGCGGGTCGCGAGCCTCGAGCGCGCCCTGCGCGAGCAGGTGGTCGAGATGACGTCGCACGGCGGCGGCCGTCAGGTCGAGCCGGTCGGCCAGGTCGGCCGCGGTGGAGGGTCCGTCGACCAGGATCGACCGGACGACGCGCTCACGCGTCGGCTGGTCGCCAGGGGCCGTTCCTCCGAATTCCACAACACCAGTGTGCCGTTAATGTTTTGAGGGATTCAAGTAAGGCGACCCTTACCCGCCTTCTGCCAGCGCGGCCCGAGGTCGTGGGCGCCGTCGACGGTTTCATCACGGTATGTCGCTGAGACATCCCTTCCCACGATGAATTCATCGTGGGAAGAGCGGATTGGTCTACATACCGTGATGAAGCCGCCACGGCCACGGGCCGCCTCACGCAGCGACCGCCCTACCGGAGAGCATCGCCGGTTCGGGCGTAGGGTCGGCTCATGCCGGGATCGATTCTGGGAACCGAGGTCCGCCGCGTCGAGGACCTGGAGCTGCTGCTGGGGCGGGGCACCTTCGTGGACAACCTCGACAGCGAGGGAGTCGCCCACGCCGTCTTCGTCCGCAGCCCCTTCGCGCACGCCAAAATCACGAACATCGACACGAGCGAGGCCGCCGCCGCTGAGGGGGTCCTCGGTGTGTTCACCGCCGACGACCTCGGACGCGACGGTCTGCCCAGCTTCGCGACCGTGAACAAGCTGGCACCCCGCGCCGCGCTGGCCGTCGACAAGGTTCGGTACGCCGGCGATCCCGTCGCCCTCGTCATCGCCACGACGCGCGCCCTGGCCGTGGACGCCGCGGAGCTGGTCGACGTCGACTACGACGACCTCCCCGCCGTCACCGATGTGGAGGAGGCGCTCGCCGAGGGGGCGCCTCTGCAGTTCGAGGAGATCGGCTCGAACATCGCCACCTTCCGCGCCGCCAAGGACGACGCCGACGTGCTCGACGACGCCGACCACGTGGCCCGCGTCCGGATGGTCAACCAGCGCATCGCCACCGCCCCCATCGAGGGCAACGCGATCCTGGTGCGCCCGACCGACGACGGCATGGAGGCCTGGGTCTCGACCCAACACCCCCACATGGCCAAGGACCTGCTCGCGAAGTCGATCGGCGTCGACCCCGAGCACGTGCGCATCGTCGCGCCTCACGTCGGCGGCGCCTTCGGCGGCAAGGCCGGCACCAACAGCGACCACGCCGCCATCGCGATCGCCGCGCGCAAGCTCGGGCGGCCGGTGAAGTGGGTCGAGACCCGCAGCGAGGCGATGCTGTCGATGCAGGGCCGCGGTCAGGTGCAGTACGTCGAGCTCGGGCTGAAGCGCGACGGCACCATCACCGGGCTGCGGATGCGGGTGCTCGGCGAGTGCGGGGCGTACGCCGGCTTCGGCGGCGCGCTCGCCGTGGGCCCGACGTACCTGATGGCGCAAGGCCCCTACGTCGTGCCTCGGCTCCGCTTCGAGGCCATCGCGGTGATGACCAACACGGCCCCGGTCGGGGCCTTCCGCGGCGCCGGCCGTCCCGAGGCCGCGGCCGCGCTCGACCGGGTCATCGACCTGGCAGCCCAGGAGCTCGACATCCTGCCGGAGGACATCCGGCGGAAGAACCTGATCCCGAAGGACGCCTTCCCCTTCCAGACCCTCACCGGGCAGACCTACGACATCGGCGACTACGAGCTGCCCCTCCAGGAGGCGCTCCGGATCGCCGACATCGACGCGGCCCGCGCCGAGCAACGCAGGCGGATCGAGGCCGGCGAGACCAGGCTGCTCGGCATCGGGCTCGCGACCTACGTGGAGATCACCGGCTTCGGAGGCTCGGAGTTCGGGTCGGTGCAACTGCAGCCCGACGGGTCGGTCATCGCCATGTCCGGCACCTCCGCCCACGGCCAGGGGCACGCGACGTCGTTCTCGATGATCGTCGCCGACACCCTCGGCATCCCGCTGGAGCAGATCACCTACCGCCAGTCCGACACCGCGGTCGTCCGCACCGGCGGCGGCACGGGTGGCTCGCGCTCGCTGCAGCTCGGCGGGAACGCCGTCAGCAAGGCGGCCGACGAAACCCGCGAGAAGGCGCTCGCCGTGGCCGCCCGGATGCTCGAAGCCAGCCCCGAGGACGTCGTGCTCGACGACGACGGCTTCGGTGTCGCGGGCGTCCCGGGCGGACGGATCGGCTGGCCCGAGCTCGCGGCGTACGCCCACGAGCACGACGGTGGCCTGGGCGTCGACACGGACTTCACCCAGGACGGCGCGACGTTCCCGTTCGGCGCGCACGTCTCGATCGTGGAGGTCGACACCGAGACCGGTCAGGTCACGCCGCTGCGGCACATCCTGGTCGACGACTGCGGCCGTATCGTCAACCCGCTGATCGTGGCCGGCCAGCAGCACGGCGGCGGCATCCAGGGCATCAGCCAGGCGCTGTGGGAGGAGATGGTCTACGACGAGGACGGCACCCCGATCACCAGCTCGTTCGCCGACTACGCCATGCCGACGGCCGCCGACGGGATCATGCTCGAGGCGTCGAACACCGAGACGCCCACGCCCGTCAACCCGATCGGCGCGAAGGGCATCGGGGAGTCCGCGACCATCGGCGCGACGCCGGCCGTGCAGAACGCGGTCGTCGACGCCTTGAAGCACCTCGGCGTCAAGCACGTCGACCTGCCGTGCACCGCCGCCCGGGTCTGGCGCGAGATCCAGAACCCGCGCTCCGACGTGTGGCGCGAGCCGCCGGCGGCGTTCGAAGGTCTGCGCAACGACGGCGACGAGCCCGACATCGTCGAAGCCTGACCTGCTTCCTACACTTGGCGCGTGTCAGCGCCTGTCCCCGCGCCCCGCGTCCCTGACGCGGCAGGCCCGGCCGTCGAGTTCGACGGCCTGGTCATGCGCTACGGCGAGAAGGTCGCGGTCGACGGGCTGTCCCTGACCGTCGACCGGGGCACGATCACCGCCGTGCTGGGGCCGAACGGTGCGGGCAAGACGACCACCCTGGAGACCGCCGAAGGCTATCGACGACCGCAGGCAGGATCCGTGCGGGTCCTGGGGCTCGACCCGGTGGCCGACCGCGCGGCGCTGCTCCCCCGCATCGGGGTGATGCTCCAGGGTGGTGGGGCCTGGAGCGGTGTGCGCGCCGACGAGATGCTGCGTCACGTCGCTCGGCTGCACGCACATCCCCTCGACCTGACCGAGCTCTCGGAGCGGCTGGGCCTCGGCGACTGCGGCCGCACGCCGTACCGCCGGCTGTCCGGCGGGCAGCAGCAGCGCCTCGGCCTGGCGATGGCGATCGTGGGACGACCGGAGCTGGCGTTCGTCGACGAGCCCACCGCCGGCATGGACCCTGCGGCTCGGCGTACGACCTGGCAGCTGCTCGAGGAGCTGCGCGCGTCCGGCGTGACGGTCGTGCTGACGACCCATCACATGGACGAGGCCGAGCGCCTGGCCGACCGGATCCACATCATCGACCACGGCCGCCTGATGGCCAGCGGCTCACCGCTGGAGCTGACCCGCGGTGGCCACGCCGCCACGATCCGGCTGGTCGTCACCAGGCCGTTCCCGGCCGATGCGCCGCTCTCGTTGCGTCGGGCCCTGGGAGACCAGGTCGAGGTGACCATGCTCGACGAGCTCAGCATCGTCGTGACCGGCCCCGCCGACGCCTCGAGCCTGGCCGTGGTGTCCCGATGGTGCGAGAACAACGGCGTCCTCCCGGAGTCGCTGACCCTCGGACAGCGCAACCTCGAGGACGTGTTCCTGGAGCTCACCGGTCGAGGCCTGGCCTCATGAGCCTCGACCTCAGCCCACGCCCGGGGGCAGCGTCGTTCCCGCGGATGGTGGCGGCACAGGCCGCCATGGAGGCACGGCTGATGCTGCGCAACGGCGAGCAGCTGCTGCTCGCCGTTGTCATCCCGGTGATCGTGCTTGTCGGCGCCGTCAACGGTGCCGACCACCTCAGCCTCGATCTCACGCACCGGCCGGTCGACGAGTTCACTCCCGGGGTGCTCGCCCTGGCCGTGATGTCGACGGCGTTCACCTCGCTGGCGATCGCGACCGGCTTCGAGCGGCGGTACGGCGTGATCAAGCGGCTCGGCTCCTCCCCGCTCCCCCGGTCCGGCCTGCTGGCCGGGAAGGTCGGTGCGCTGGTGATCGTCGAGGTCTTCCAGGTCGCGGTCATCTCCGTGGTGGGGCTGTTGCTCGGGTGGAGCCCCGCCGACGGTGTCGTCGGCACGTTCCTCGCTCTCGTGGCGGGCACCTTCGCCTTCGCCGCCCTCGGCCTGCTCCTCGCCGGAGTACTGCGCGCCGAGGCCACGCTCGCGGCCGCGAACCTGGTCTACCTGCTGCTCCTGGCCGCGGGTGCGGTGGTGCTGCCCAGCTCGTCGTACGGCGCTTTCGGCCATGTCACCGAATGGCTTCCCTCCGGCGCCCTCGGCGGCGCCATGCGCCACGCCTGCCTGACCGGCGGGGTCGCCTGGCGCGACCTCGCAGTGCTGGTCGTCTGGGGGGCGGTCGGCACCGCCCTCACCGCCCGGACGTTCCGTTGGGAGTAGCCGTGGGCCGTTGGGAGTAGCCGTGGGCCGTTGGGAGTAGCACTCCGACCTGTGGCACATTGCGGCGTCGTTGCCGTGAGAAGGACGCGTGAGGGAGACGTACGAGTGGCTCGGTCTCGGTGGTTGGTGTGGTTGCTGTGGTTGCTCGGTCTCGCGCTGATGTCGCTGGTGCCCGGGTCCGGGGACGCGTCGTACGCCTCCTCTACCAAGGTCGGCCCGCCGTTCCTGGCCTACTCCTTCGGCAGCGTGATCGAGTTCTCCGTGCTCCGTCGTGACGACGCGCGGTTGACCCTGCACGACGACGAGGGCAGCCCCTTCCGTCAGGACGGCGACACCTACGACCTCCAGCTGAGCCGCACCCCGATGCGGGCGGCACACCGCTCGGCCTGGCGCACGGTCGCGACCGGCTCGGACCAGAGCCACCGACGCCTCCACGTCGCTCCCGGTCGCGTGCTGTGCGTGCGGGCTCGCGTCCACCGCGCCGGCAGCACCAGCGTCTGGAGCAAGCGGCAGTGCGTCGTGCAGCCCCTGGGAGACCAGCAGCTCCAGCGACGCGGGCCGATGCGAGTCCGGCCCGACCGACGCTTCACCGACGGTCACTCGACAGTGCTGCGCACCGGTGGGCGGCTGCTGCTACCTGGCGTGCGGCGTGGTGCGTCGTACGGCCCGGTCTACGTCGACAACGGCGTGCTCAACGACGGTCACGACCTGCCCGAGTGGTGGATCGTGGGACATCAGCACCTCTACCAGAGCGCGAACGGGGGCTTCCACGGCGAGGAGATGTGGCTCGCGAAGGTCGCTCGTGAGTCTGGGACGGCCATGATCACGACCACCAGCCCCTTCAGCATGCCCGTCGGCGGAATCGTCGTGCTGCCGAGGTGGCTCTAGCCTCGTCCCCCGCTCCGGGACCCCGCACCCGGGTCTCCCTTCCGCCCCAGGGACACTGTTCGCATGTCGACGACTCCGGCCGGCGTGGGTTGGTCTCTGCGGCGGCTGGCCTGGGCCACCCTGTCCGCGAACATCCTCCTGATCGTCACCGGCGGCGCCGTGCGGCTGACGGGATCGGGGCTGGGCTGCCCGACCTGGCCGCGCTGCAACGACAACTCGTTCACGCCGCACGGCGCGATGGGAGTGCACCAGTTCATCGAGTTCGGGAACCGGAGCCTCACCTTCGTGCTGGTGGCGATCGCGGTGGCGACGTTCGTCGCGGCCCGGCAGGACGCCCGGCGACTGGGTCGTCCCGACCTGCTGCGGCTGTCGGTCGTGCTCGCGCTGGCGATCCCGGCCCAGGCCGTGCTCGGCGGGATCACGGTGCTCACCGATCTGAACCCGTGGCTGGTCTCGCTCCATCTCGTGCTGTCTCTGGCCATCGTCTCGGTGGCGGTGCTCTTCCTGCACCGGCTGGACCACCCCCCGGTCCGAGCCGCCCGGGGCGTCGTGCCGGGGCTCGCCTGGACGACGTACGCCGTGACCTGGCTGGTCCTGTACGCCGGCACGGCGGTCACCGGGGCCGGCCCACACGCCGGTGACGTGAGCTCACCACGCAACGGGCTCGACACGCTGCAGATCAGCCAGTTCCACGCCGACCTGGTGTTCCTCCTCGTCGGCCTCACGATCGGGCTCTGGTTCGCCCAGCGGGCGACGGGCGGAGACCCCCGGCCGGTGACGGCCCTGGCGCTGGTCGAGGTGCTCCAGGCGGCCGTGGGCTTCGTGCAGTACTTCACCGGGCTGCCCGTCGCCGTGGTGATGGTGCACATGCTGGGCGCCGGACTCGTCGTCGCCACGGCCACCTGGCTGCTCGTGACGGTCCTGGAGCTGGTCCCCGAACCCCACCGGCCGGACGTGGACGACGGCCAGCCCGCACCCCCGTGGGCAGGCCAACCGTCGTAACCCTTCAGACGCACGAAGGGCCGGTTTGGTTGCCTCGGGTCCCGGATCGGCTCTGGGTACGACGGCGCGGCCTCAGTGGAGCAGGGGCTCGAGGGCGACCGCGACGAAGAGGAGCGAGAGGTACAGGTTGGAGGCGTGGAAGAGCACCATCGGCTTGATCACGCTGAGGTCCTCGGTGCCTCGGGCCCTCGCCCACATCCGGTGGGCCTGCACCAGGAACACCGCGCCCAGCACCGCCGCGACGACCGGGTAGAGCGGCCCGGTGCCGGCCACGGGCCACAGCACGAGGGAGGTCGCCACCATCACCCAGCTGTAGAGCACGATCTGGCGGCCGACGACCTCGGCCTTTGCGACCACCGGCAGCATCGGCACGGCCACTCCGGCGTAGTCCTCGCGGTAGCGCAGCGCCAGCGCCCAGGTGTGCGGCGGCGTCCAGAAGAACACCACCAGGAACAGCACGACCGGGGGCCAGGCGAGGTGGTTAGTCACCGCCGTCCAGCCGATCAGCGCGGGGAAGCACCCGGCCAGCCCGCCCCAGACGATGTTCTGCGTCGTACGCCGCTTGAGCAGCATCGTGTAGACGAAGAGGTAGAAGCACTCGGCCAGCAACGACAGCCCTGCCGAGAGCGGGTTGACCCAGACGTAGAGGATGACCGTCGCCAGCACGGCCAGGACGACCCCGAAGCCGAGGGCCGCCCGCGGCGTCACGATGTGGCGTGGGATCGCCCGCCTGCGCGTACGCCGCATCTGCTCGTCGATGTCGCGGTCGTAGACGCAGTTCAGCGCCGAGGCCGAGCCGGCCGACAGCGCGCCGCCGACCACGGTGGCCGCGACCAGGCCGAGGTCGGGCACACCGCCGGCGGCGAAGAACATCACCGGCACCGTGGTCAGCAGCAGCAGCTCGATCACCCGCGGCTTGGTCAGCCCGACGTACGCCTCGACGACGTCGCGCAGCCCGGCCAGGCCGGTCGACCGCGGGTGGTCCGGCTGCGCGAGCGCCGGGGCACGTTCGCCGACGTATGTCACACAGGATCCTCGGGTACGAGTGGGTGAACAGCTACATGTACGGACTGCACGTTGATGAAGACCAGGCGAATGCCAGGAGGCGTCTCGCAGTGTATCGCCCGGGGTGAGTAGTCTCGGAGACGCCTAGCAGGGGCCCCCCGGGGCACTCTTCCGACGGATACGGATCGGGAAGACAAACGTGAGCACGACACCCGCCAAGCTGGACTGGAACGAGCTGGACGAGAAGGCGGTCGACACCGTCCGCGTGCTGGCCATGGACGCAGTCCAGAAGGTCGGCAACGGCCATCCGGGCACGGCCATGAGCCTCGCGCCGGCGGCGTACCTGCTGTTCCAGAAGGTGATGCGCCACAACCCCGCCGATCCCCACTGGCCCGGGCGCGACCGCTTCGTGCTGAGCTGCGGCCACTCGAGCCTGACCCTCTACATCCAGCTCTTCCTCGGCGGCTGGGGTCTGGAGCTGGCGGACCTCGAGGCGCTGCGCACGTGGGGCAGCAAGACCCCGGGCCACCCTGAATACGGCCACACCGCCGGGGTCGAGGTCACCACCGGCCCGTTGGGCCAGGGCATCGGCAACGCCGTGGGCATGGCGATGGCCACCCGGCGTGAGCACGGTCTGCTCGACCCGAACGCCGCGGTCGGCGACTCGCCCTTCGACCACCACATCTACGCCCTGTGCTCTGACGGCGACATCGAGGAGGGCGTGTCGGCGGAGGCCTCGGCCATCGCCGGTGTCCAGGAGCTGGGCAACCTCACCGTCATCTACGACCACAACCGCATCTCGATCGAGGACAACACCGACATCGCGCTCGGCGAGGACGTCGGAGCCCGCTACGAGGCCTACGGCTGGCACGTCCAGCACGTCGACTGGACCCACGACGGCACGACGTACGCAGAGGACGTCCCCGCGCTGTACGACGCGATCCGCAAGGCCGAGGCGGTCACCGACAAGCCGAGCTTCATCGTGCTGCACACGATCATCGCCTGGCCCGCTCCGGACGCGCAGAACACCGGCAAGGCCCACGGCTCCGCCCTCGGCGCCGACGAGGTCGCCGCTACCAAGAAGGTGCTCGGCTTCGACCCGGAGAAGACCTTCGAGGTGCCGACCGGAGTTCTCGAGCACACGCGCCTGGCCGTCGAACGCGGCAAGGCCGCGCAGGCCGCTTGGGACGTCGAGTTCGCGGCCTGGGCGAAGAAGCCGTCGGCCGACAACGCGCTGTTCGACCGGCTCCAGACCCGCAGCCTCCCCGAGGGCTGGACCGAGCACCTGCCGACCTTTGACGCCGACCAGAAGGGTCTAGCGACCCGCGTCGCCTCGGGCACCGTCATCAACGCCGTCGCCGAGGTGCTGCCCGAGCTGTGGGGCGGCTCGGCCGATCTGGCCGGCTCGAACAACACCACGATCGAGGGCGTCCCGTCGTTCCTGCCCGGCAACCGCGCCACCAAGATGTGGAAGGCCGACCCGTTGGCCGGCCGCGTGCTGCACTTCGGCATCCGCGAGCACGCCATGGGCGCGATCA
Source organism: Nocardioides sp. (assembly GCA_036271155.1). Taxonomy (GTDB): domain Bacteria; phylum Actinomycetota; class Actinomycetes; order Propionibacteriales; family Nocardioidaceae; genus Nocardioides. The sequence continues at coordinate 14,404 of DATBBE010000243.1, forward strand.
TGAACGGCATCGCCGTGCACGGGGGCACGCGCGTCTTCGGCGGCACCTTCCTCACGTTCTCCGACTACATGCGTGGCTCGGTACGCCTCGCGGCGTTGATGGGTGCCCCCACGACCTTCGTCTGGACCCACGACTCGATCGGGCTGGGCGAGGACGGCCCGACCCACCAGCCGGTCGAGCACCTCGCGGCCCTGCGGGCGATCCCGGGGCTCGACGTGGTCCGGCCCGCCGACGCCAACGAGACCACCGCCTGCTGGCAGACGATCCTGGAGCAGACCGACCGGCCGCACGGCTTGATCCTGACCCGGCAGAACGTCCCGACGTACCCCCGCGGCGAGGACGGCTACAGCGACACCAGCAACGTCCACCGGGGCGGCTACGTCCTGCTCGACTCTCCCGCCGATCTGCCTGGCGGGCCGCCCGACGTCGTCCTCATCGGCACCGGCTCCGAGGTCCAGCTCGCCGTGAAGGCACGCGATCTCCTCGCCGCCGACGGCGTCCGCGCGCGCGTCGTCTCGATGCCGTGCCGGGAGTGGTTCGACGCCCAGGAGACCTCCTACCGCGAGACGGTGATCCCGCCGATCGTCAAGGCGAGGGTGTCGGTCGAGGCGGGCGTCGCCCAGGGATGGCGCGAGGTCGTGGGCGATGCCGGTCGCATGGTCTCCCTGGAGCACTACGGAGCGTCCGCCGACTACGCGCGCATCTACTCAGAGTTCGGCATCACCGCCGAGGCCGTCGCCCAGGCGGCCCAGGACAGCATCCGGAACGCCACACACTGACGCTCCGGTTCCACGCTTCGATCGAGGAGGAACCCATGACCGACCGCCTGCAGCAGCTCTCCGAAGCCGGTGTGTCCATCTGGCTGGACGACCTGTCGCGCGAGCGACTCGAGACCGGCAACCTCGCCGACCTCGTCGCGACCAAGCACGTGGTCGGCGTGACCAGCAACCCGTCGATCTTCCAGTCCGCGCTCAGCAAGGGCGAGCGCTACGACCCGCAGATCCGTGAGCTCGCGGCGCGCGGTGCCGACACCGACGAGACCGTGCGCGTGCTCACCACCGACGACGTCCGCGAGGGCTGCAAGGTGCTGAGGTCGGTGTTCGACGCCACCGACCACGTGGACGGTCGCGTCTCGATCGAGGTCTCCCCCGGTCTGGCCCACGACGCGGACGGCACCGTCGCGGAGGCGGCCGACCTCTGGAAGACCGTCGGCGAGCCCAACCTGCTCATCAAGATCCCCGGCACCCAGGAGGGCTGCCCGGCGATCACCGAGACCCTCGCAGCCGGGATCAGCGTCAACGTCACGCTCATCTTCGGCCTCGACCAGTACCACGATGTGATGGAGGCCCACGTGGCCGGGCTGGAGAAGGCCAGGGAGAACGGCCACGACCTGTCCACCATCCACTCGGTGGCGTCGTTCTTCGTCTCCCGCGTCGACACCGAGATCGACAAGCGCCTCGACGCCACGACCTCGGGGCCCGGCACCGACCCCTCCCTGAAGGGCAAGGCGGGCGTGGCCAACGCGCGCCTGGCCTTCAAGGCGTTCGAGGAGTTCTACACCGGTGACCGCTGGGCCTCCCTCGAGGCCGACGGCGCGCGGCTGCAGCGGCCGCTGTGGGCGTCGACGGGTGTGAAGGACCCCGACTACGACGACACGATGTACGTCGTCGACCTGGTCGTCGAGGACACCGTCAACACGATGCCCGAGAAGACCATGGACGCGGTGGCCGACCACGGTGAGATCCGTGGTGACCGGGTCCGGCCGTTCTACGACGACGCCGCCGCCCACATGCACGCTCTCGCGGATGCCGGCATCGACTACGACGACGTGATCGAGGTCCTGATCAAGGAGGGCGTCGACAAGTTCGTCACGGCCTGGACCGAGCTGGGCGAGACCGTCACCCAGGCTCTGGAAGCGGCGAAGTCGCAGTCGTGACGGAGTCTCCCGTCGATGCCACCACCACCCGGGCGTGGGCGCGGCTGACCGAGATCGCCTCCGGGTTCACACCCGATCTCCGGGCCTGGTTCGACGCCGACCCCGACCGCGTGACGCGGCTGGGCTTCGAGGCCGCCGACCTCCACGTGGACCTGTCCAAGTCCCTGCTCGACGAAGACGTGCTGCCGGCGCTGCTGGCGCTCGCCGACGAGGTCGGGGTCACCCGGCGCCGCGACGAGATGTTCGCCGGCACGCACATCAACGTCACCGAGGACCGCGCCGTCCTGCACACCGCTCTCCGCCTGCCGGCCGACGCTCGGCTCGAGGTCGACGGCCAGGACGTCGTCCACGACGTCCACGACGTCCTGCGGCGCGTCTACGCGTTCGCCGACCGGGTGCGCAGTGGTGAGTGGACCGGGGTCACCGGGCGACCGATCAGCACCGTGGTGAACATCGGCATCGGCGGCTCGGACCTCGGTCCGGTGATGGCCTACGAAGCGCTCGCGGCCTACCGCCAGCCGGGCCTGGAGTGCCGCTTCATCTCCAACATCGACCCCACCGACGCGGCCACCACGCTGGCCGGACTCGACCCGGCGACCACGCTGTTCATCGTCTCGAGCAAGACCTTCGGCACCCTCGAGACGCTGACCAACGCCCGCCTGTGCAAGGCCTGGCTGCTCGCCGGCCTCGCCGACCAGGCGGCCGGGGCCGACGAGGTCGACGAGGTCGACGCCGTCAAGAGGCACTTCGTCGCGGTCTCGACCGCGCTCGACAAGGTCGCGGCGTTCGGCATCGACCCGGACAACGCGTTCGGATTCTGGGACTGGGTCGGCGGCCGCTACTCCATGGACTCCGCGATCGGGACGTCGTTGGCGGTGGCGATCGGCCCGGAGCGGTTCGCCGAGCTGCTGGCCGGCTTCCACGCGATGGACGAGCACTTCCGCACCACCGAGCCGGCTCGCAACGTGCCCTTGCTGCTCGGTCTGCTGAATGTCTGGTACACCAACTTCCTCGGTGCCCAGAGCCATGCCGTGCTGCCCTACTCCCAGCTGCTGCACCGCTTCCCGGCGTACCTCCAGCAGCTGACGATGGAGTCCAACGGCAAGGGCGTGCGGTGGGACGGCACCCCGGTCACCACGACCACCGGTGAGGTGTTCTGGGGAGAGCCCGGGACCAACGGCCAGCATGCGTTCTACCAGCTCATCCACCAGGGCACCCGGCTGATCCCGGCGGACTTCATCGCGTTCGCCAACCCGGCGTACCCGCTCAAGGACGCGCACGACGGGCAGCAGACCGACGTCCACGAGCTGTTCCTGGCCAACTTCTTCGCCCAGACCAAGGCACTCGCCTTCGGCAAGACCGCCGACGAGGTGCGCGCCCAAGAAGATCCGGCACAGCGGACGGCTGAGGCGATCGTTGAGGCGCGGGTCTTCACCGGCAACCGGCCGACCACCTCGATCATGGCGCCCGCGCTGACCCCGTCGGTCCTCGGCCAGCTCGTCGCGCTGTATGAGCACATCACCTTCACCGAGGGTGCCGTGTGGGGCATCGACAGCTTCGACCAGTGGGGCGTCGAGCTCGGCAAGCAGCTGGCCCAGCAGGTCGGACCCGCCATCGCCGGCGACGACAGCGCGCTGGCCGCCCAGGACGCCTCGACCCGATCGCTGATCGCCTACTACCAGGAGCACCGCACCCGATGAACGAGGTCTCATGACTGCCTGGGTCAACCCCCTGCGCGATCCCCAGGACCGCCGCCTCCCACGCATCGCCGGACCCTGCGGCATGGTGCTCTTCGGCGTGACGGGTGACCTCTCCCGTAAGAAGGTCATGCCGGCGATCTACGACCTCGCCAACCGCGGTCTGCTGCCACCGGGGTTCAGCCTGGTCGGCTTCGCCCGGCGGGACTGGGCCGACGAGGACTTCGCCCAGGTGGTGCACGACTCGGTCAAGCAGCACGCGCGCACCGAGTTCCGCGAGGAGGTCTGGAAGCAGCTCTCCGAGGGCTTCCGCTTCGTGCCGGGCAACTTCGACGACGACACGGCGTTCAACCAGCTCCGGCGCACGATCGAGGAGCTCGACGAGGTGCGCGGCACCGGAGGCAACCACGCCTTCTACCTCGCCATCCCACCGGGGTTCTTCGGCGACGTCGTGGGCCAGCTCAAGGAGCACGGACTCGCGCAGCCCGCAGAGGGCTCCTGGCGTCGGGTGGTCGTCGAGAAGCCGTTCGGCCACGACCTCGAGTCGGCGCGCGAGCTCAACGCGACGCTCGCGTCGGTGTTCTCCAGCGGCTCGATCTTCCGGATCGACCACTACCTCGGCAAGGAGACCGTGCAGAACATCCTGGCGACCCGCTTCGCCAACGAGATGTTCGAGCCGATCTGGAACTCCAACTACGTCGACCACGTGCAGATCACGATGGCCGAGGACATCGGCATCGGCGGCCGGGCCGGCTACTACGACGGCATCGGCGCCGCCCGCGACGTCATCCAGAACCACCTGATGCAGCTGATGTCGCTGGTGGCGATGGAGGAGCCCACGTCCTTCGACGCGGAGAGCCTGCGCATCGAGAAGCTCAAGCTGCTGCAGTCGATCACGCTCCCCCGGCGACTCGACCTGACCACGGCTCGTGGCCAGTACGCCGCCGGCTGGCAGGGCGGTGAGAAGGTCATCGGCTTCCTCGAGGAGGAGGGGGTCCGCAAGACCTCGACCACCGAGACGTACGCCGCGATCACGCTCCATGTCGACAACCGCCGCTGGGCCGGTGTCCCCTTCTACCTGCGCACCGGCAAGCGTCTCGGGCGACGGGTCACCGAGGTCGCCATCGTCTTCAAGCCCGCGACCCATATCCCGTTCACCCGGGCCGCCACCGAGGAGCTCACCCACAACGCCCTGGTGATCCGGGTGCAGCCCGACGAGGGCATGACGCTGCGCTTCGGATCGAAGGTGCCCGGCACCCAGATGGAGATCCGCGACGTGAACATGGACTTCGCCTACGGCGGGTCGTTCACCGAGTCGAGCGCTGAGGCCTACGAGCGGCTGATCCTCGACGTGCTGCTCGGCGATCCCCCGCTGTTCCCACGCCACGCCGAGGTCGAGAGGTCCTGGGAGATCCTCGACCCGGTGCTCGACTACTGGGCCAAGAAGGGCAAGCCCGACGCGTACGACTCCGGCGCGTGGGGGCCGGCGTCCGCCGATGCGATGCTCGCCCGCGACGGCCGCACCTGGAGGCGACCATGATCTCACCCCACGCTGTTCTTCCTCTCCCCCGCTGCGCTCCTCCGCTGAACAACACCGTGGGGGCCCCGAGATGATCGAGCTCGTCGACACCAACGCCGCCGGCATCGCCGCGGAGTTCGTCGCCTCGCGCCTGCGGGCCGGCAGCCCTGCGATGAGCATGGTGATGACCCTGGTGATCGTGGTCCACGAGGATGCCGCGGAGGACGCCATGCGGGTCGCCCGGCAGGCGTCCCACGAGCATCCCGCGCGCGTGCTCGGCGTGATCCTCGACGACGCCCGCGGCACCCCTCAGGTCAACGCCCAGGTCGGCACCGGCGCCGGCTGGACCGGTGAGACGGCGCTGATCCGGCTCAGCGGCGAGGTCGTGAAGCACGCCGACTCCGTCGTGCTGCCGCTGCTCCTGCCCGACTCGCCGGTCGCCATCTGGTGGCCCTCGGACCCGCCCGCGAACCCGTCGGACGACCCGCTGGGCCACCTCGCCCAGCGCCGGATCACCGATGCGGCGGCCGCGAGCCGCGGGAAGGGCCGGGCCATCCACGCCCAGTGCGCGTCGTACGCCCCTGGCAACACCGACCTCGCCTGGACCCGCATCACGCCCTGGCGGGCCCTCCTGGCCGCCGCCCTCGACCAGCAGCGGCTGAAGATCACCTCCGGCTCGGTGACGGCCGAGCGGATCAGCCCGAGCGCCGAGCTGCTCGTCGCCTGGCTCTCGGACCGGCTCAAGGTGCGCTTCGACCGGAAGAGCTCGCAGGGCCCCGGCATCACCGAGGTGCGCCTGGACACCAAGGAGGGCCCGATCGTGATCTCGCGGCGCGACGGCCGCCTCGCGACGTTCACCTCCCCCGGCCGGCCGGACCGGCCGGTGGCGCTCAAGCGTCGGCAGCTGCCCGAGCTGCTCGCCGAGGAGCTCCGTCGTCTCGACGAGGACGACGTCTACGCCGCCACCGCGCGCCGGCTGACGAAGCTGTACCCGTCATGAGCGCCACCCCCGCGAAGCACCGGCCGGTCCCTCGGGTCGAGGTCCACGCCTCGGCCGACGAGCTCGCCACCGCGGTCGCCGGGGCCTTCCTGCGCCTCGCGACCGTCCGCCAGGCGTCCGGAAGCGTGCCCCAGGTGGCCCTGACCGGGGGCACCATCGCGGACAAGATCCACCGTGAGATCGCCCGGCTGGGCCCCGCCAGTGACGTCGACTGGACGCGCGTGGAGTTCTTCTGGGGCGACGAGCGCTTCGTGGCCGCCGACTCCGACGAGCGCAACGCCCGGCAGGCGCGCGAGGCGTTCCTGGACACCGTCGGGGTCGACCCCGCCCGCGTGCACGAGGTCCCCTCCACCTCCGAGGCGGCGTCGGTGGACGAGGCCGCGGCGGCGTACGCCGAGACCGTGCGGTCGATCGGGGCGGGCGCCTTCGATCTCCTGATGCTGGGAGTCGGGCCCGACGGGCACGTCGCCTCGCTCTTCCCGGGCTTCCCGCAGCTGAGGGTCGACGACGCGATCGCCGTCGGCGTGACCGGCTCCCCCAAGCCCCCGCCCGAGCGGGTCACCCTCACCTACCCCGCCCTGAACCGCTCCGAGACCGTGTGGTTCGTCGTCAGCGGAGCGGACAAGGCAGCGGCGGTCGGTCGTGCCCTCGCCGCCCAGCCGCCCACGATCGAGGAGATCCCGGCCACGGGTGTGGAGGGCCGGGTCGAGACGATCTGGTTCCTCGACCGCGACGCCGCCTCGCAGGTGACCTA
>DATBBE010000244.1:0-3405 GCA_036271155.1 Nocardioides sp.
GCGCCTTCGAGTCCTCGATCCGCTACCGCTCGGCGGTCGTCTTCGGCACGTGCTCGGTGGTGGCCGACGACAAGGAGCGCTTCCTGGACCTCGTCACCGAGGCCCTCATCCCCGGCCGGAGCGTCGAGGTGCGCCGCCCGACCAAGGCGGAGCTCGCGGCCACGCTCGTCCTCGCGCTGCCGCTCGACGACTGGTCGCTGAAGATCTCCGCCGGCTGGCCGGAGGACGAGGACGACGACGTCGCAGGGCCGGCCTGGGCCGGGGTCGTGCCGGTGCGCGAGGTGTACGGCGAGCCGTTGGCGGCGCCCGATCTCCGCCCGGGCATCGTCGTGCCGCCCTCGGTGCTCGCCTTGGGCCGCTCCCAGCCGATGTGACCTGAACGTCGAAGTCGGCGCGTCCCGGTCGTCACCTCGGTGTCAGACCCATCACCGAGAGGAAACCGCCATGACCGACTACGTCGTCATGTTCCCCGCCGAGCGCGAGACCGAGTGGGACGCCGGCAGTGACGCCGACCATCAGGCCGTCTACGACACCGACCGGGAGTTCGGCCGGCTGCTCGAGCAGCGCGGCGGGAGGATCACCGGCGGCCGCGAGCTCGCGACGTACCGGCGCACCCGCGTCGTACGCCGTGGCCCGAACGGCACCGCCCTGGTCACCGACGGGCCGTTCGCCGAGTCGGCCGAGCAGCTGTCCGGGTTCTACCTGGTCACCGCCGAGGACGAGGCCGGGCTGCTCGAGGCCGCGGAGGTGCTGCTGCGCTCCCACCCGGCCGTCGAGATCCGGCCCGTCGAGGGCACCTGAGCGAGGCGTCGCTCCACCCTGTCGATTTCGCTGTCGATTTCGCTCCCCCTCGCGCGTCATCGGGACAAGGGGAAGACTCAGCCCCACGACCCGAGAGGACCTGCCATGACCAGCTACGTCGTACTCCTGCCCGGTGACGAGACCGAGTGGGCAGCCACGCCCCCGGAGTACAAGCAGGAGATGTACGCCCTGCACGCGCAGTTCGCCAAGCTCCTGGCCGAGCGCGGCCACCAGGTGACAGGGGGCGCGGAGCTCGCGCCCAGCACGGAGGCGCGCGTGCTGCGCACGTCGTCGGACGGCCAGCACACCGTGACGCAGGGGCCCTACGCCGAGACCGCCGAGCAGGTGACCGGCTTCTACGTCATCGAGACCGAGGACGTCGAGGACCTCGTCGACGTCTGCAAGATCCTGGGCAAGGGTGAGCGGGCGATCGAGATCCGGCAGTGTGTGGGCGGTGGCCCGGAGTGAAGCTCCTGGTCCTGATGGCCGAGAACGATCCGGAGGCCTGGGACCGGGCGACGCAGGACTACCGCGACGAGGTCTTCGAGCGGCACCGGGCCTTCGACAAGGCCGTCCGCGAGCGCGGCGAGATGGTCGCGGGCGAGGCGCTCGCCCTGCCGAAGGAGGCCGTCACCTTGGGGCCCGGCAGCGGCGTCGAGCGGATGGTCACCGAAGGTCCGTACGCGGAGGTCGCCGAGCAGCTCGGGGGCTTCTACCTGATCGACGTGGACTCGGTCGAGACCGCGCTCGACCTGGTGCGCCTGCTGCCCGAGGCCTACACGGTCGAGATCAGGCCCGCGGTGCACATCGACCTGTATGACGAGTGACGAAGCGAGCCGCGACGGGGTCTCCGACCACGTCGACGGCGCCCTTGCCGCTGCGTGGCGCGACCAGTGGGGCCGGCTGACGGCCCTGCTGGTCGCGCAGTACCGGCGGCTCGACCTGGCCGAGGACGGGCTGGCCGACGCCTTCGAGGCGGCGGCCCGCACCTGGCCCCGCGACGGCGTACCCCAGAACCCGCCGGCGTGGCTGCTCACCAGTGCCCGCCGCCGCATCCTCGACCGGCTGCGAGCCGAGGCGGTGGCCGCCAGGCGGCTGCCGGTCCTCGCGGTCGAGGCCGAGCTCCAGGAGGAGGTGCAGCGCGTGATGGCCGACTCCGGCGAACCGGTCCGCGACGAACGCCTCCGGCTGGTCCTGCTCTGCGCGCACCCCTCCCTGTCGCGCGAGGCCGCCGCGGCGCTCACCCTCCGGATGGTGATGGGTGTCTCGACCGGAGACATCGCCCGGCTGTTCCTGGTGCCGGTGCCGACCATGGCCGCTCGGCTGACGAGGGCGCGCAAGAGCCTGGCGGGCGAGCGGTTCGAGGTGCCGACGGGAGCTGAGCTGAAGGAGCGCGTGGGAAGGGCGGCCGACGTCGCCTACCTGGCGTTCACGGCCGGTTACACGCCCCCGTCGGGCGCCGAGCTGGTGCGCACCGATCTCGCGACGGAGGCGATCCGGCTGGCCAGGCTGCTGCGTGAGCTGCTGCCCGGCCGCGCGGATCTCGACGGTCTGCTGGGGCTCATGCTCCTCCAGCACTCGCGACGGGACGCGCGCCTGCGCGAGGGCCGGCTGGTGCTCCTGCCCGACCAGGACCGCTCGCGGTGGCACGCCGGGGAGATCACCGAAGCGCTCGGCGTCCTCACGCCGCACGTGACCGGACCGGCCACGCCGTACCTCCTACAGGCGCTGATCGCGGCCGAGCACGCGATCGCGCCACACCCCGACGCGACCGACTGGCCGCGGATCGTCGAGCGGTACGACGAGCTGGTGGCCCTGGAGGACACTCCCGTGGTGCGACTCAACCGCGCCGTCGCCCTGGCCGAGGCGGACGGCCCCCTGGCCGGCCTGCGGGCCCTGGAGGGCCTGGACCTGCCCGGGCACCGGCTGCCCGGCGTACGCGGTGAGCTGCTGTCGCGCGTCGGCCGGACCGAGGAGGCTCGCGCCGATCTCGCCCGCGCCGTCGCCCTCTGCGACAACGACCCCGAGCGCGCCCACCTCGAGTCCCGCCTCGCCGCCCTGCAGGACTAGCCGAAGGGCCAACTCTCCCGGGCCGAGGGGCCAACTCTCCGGTGCCGAAGGGGCAATTCTCCCGGGCCGGACTGCCACCTCGACCCCGGAGAAGTGGCACTTCGGCGGCGGAGAGTTGGCCCTTCGGCCTCCTACGCGCTAGTAGGGCATGGGCAGTTCGGCAGCCGGGAACTGGGCGTAGGACGAGACCACGAAGTCCACCCCGAGCTGCACGCCGATGAGACGCGAGACCTGCCAGAACTGCCCGGTGTCGACCTTCCAGGCGAGCAGTCGCGTGCCGGTCGAGGAAGACGAGTCGTAGAGCACGGTGTCGGGGGCGATCCAGCCGTCGACCTGGCAGCACGCCTTCTGGCGGCCGGGCTCCGCCGGGATCAGCAGGATCCCGCTGGGTGGGCCGTTGACATTGATCCAATCCGACTGGCCCGGGGAGAGCCCGAGACCGGGAGGTTGCGGGATCGGCTCGCCCGGGTAGAAGGCCTGGGCCCCACCGTCGCGGCCGCTGCGGGCGCGGCCGTAGATCTGTGAGGAATGCAG
>DATBBE010000245.1:0-13035 GCA_036271155.1 Nocardioides sp.
AGCACCACGCTGACGACCCAGGAGGTCGGCGACGAGAGACTCGCCGAGATCCTGGCGAACCCCGGCTTCGGCCAGTACTTCACCGACCACATGTTCAGTGTGAAGTGGAACCCGGGTGACGGCTGGCACGAGCCCGCGATCACGCCGTACGGTCCGCTCACGCTCGACCCGGCGACGGCGGTGTTCCACTACGCCCAGGAGATCTTCGAGGGGCTCAAGGCCTACCGCCATCCCGACGGCAGCATCTGGGTCTTCCGCCCCGACGCGAACGCCGAGCGGATGGCGCGGTCGAGCCGGCGGCTCGCGCTGCCCGAGCTGTCGACCTCCGACTTCGTCCAGGCGGTCGAGGAGCTCGTGCGGGTCGACCAGCGCTGGGTGCCCGACCCCGCGGGCGAGAAGAGCCTGTACCTCCGCCCCTTCATGATCGCCACCGACCGCTTCCTGGGGGTCCGCCCGGCCGAGCACGTCACCTTCCTGGTGATCGCGAGCCCGGCCGGCGCGTACTTCAAGCGTGGTCCGATGCCGGTCACGCTGTGGCTCACCACCGACTACACCCGCGCCGGGCGCGGCGGCATGGGTGCGGCGAAGACCGGCGGCAACTACGCCTCGTCGCTCGTCGCCCAGCAGGAGGCCACCGCACATGGCTGCGACCAGGTCGTGTTCCTCGACGCGCAGGAGCTGACCTACGTCGAAGAGCTGGGCGGCATGAACATGTACTTCGTGTACGCCGACGGCCGCATCGTGACTCCCGAGCTCGGCACGATCCTCGAGGGCATCACCCGCTCCAGCATCATCGAGCTGGCCGGCAAGATGGGTCACCAGGTGGAGGAGCGCAGGATCTCCATCGACGAGTGGCGCGACGGGGTCACCAGCGGTGAGATCACCGAGGTGTTCGCCTGTGGCACGGCCGCGGTCGTGACGCCGGTCGGGTCACTGCAGTGGGACGGCGGCCGCACCCCCGAGGTCGCCGAGGCCGGCGAGGTCACGATGAGCATCCGCCGGGCCCTGGTCGACATCCAGTACGGCCGTGCCGAGGACACCTTCGGCTGGATGCGGCGCATCTGCTGAAGCGGCTGGCGCCGGCCCGTTCTCGCCGAACTCCGCCCGCCGCTCACCGGGCGTGATGCACACTGGTTGCGGCATCCAGCGAACCACAGGCTCCTCGGACGCGTCCTAAGAGCGACCACCTCAACACACCATCTCGGTTCTCGGACCTTCGGGGGAACACATGTCACCAGTCTCGCGACGTACGGCGCTGCAAGCGCTCGGCGGTACGAGCCTCGCAGCGCTGGCCGGTGGGGTCACCGAGCTGGGGCTCCCCGGCCGTGCTCCCGCGGCGGCAGCGCAGGCCGACGAGGCGCGACACGGGGGGAACGGCTACGAGCCGGTCGTCACGTTCGTCTCGCTGCCCGACTTCTTCAACGGTGACGTGGCGGACCTGTCGGTGCTCCCGAGCTGGGACGGCGGACGGAACTCCGTCAACCAGTCGTGGCTCGGTGCCATCGACCGCTGCCTCGGAGCCGTCGCGGACCATCAGCCCGACGCGGTGTTCCTGGCCGGTGACATGGTCGAGGGACGCTGGAACCTCGACACCGACGACCGGCGCCTGTTCGGCCAGGTCGACCAGGGGATCGACCCGGAGAGCATCGCGAAGTGCGAGACGGCCATCACGACCGCCGGTGGCGTCTACTACCCCTTCGGGGCAGACCTCTTCTCCAGCCGCGGGTTGCAGATGTTCCCCGCGATCGGCGATCACGAGCTGCTCGACGACCGCACGGGCCCACTGAACTCCCGGTGGTCGCCGTCCGGCTTCATCAAGGGTGACGTGCCGGACAACCGCTACTACCTCGTCGACCACTGCAAGAGCGTGTGGGCCGACCACTTCACCCGGCCCGGCGGGACGCCGCGCTTCGCCCGTCGCCCGGTCGGCACCGCCGCGGAGTTCTCGGCGTACTCCACGTCCTTCCACGACGCGCTGACGCTGATCACCGTCGACATGTTCACCCGTCAGAGCAATGGGGTGCGGCTGGGGGTCTTCCAGGGGCAGCTGGCCTGGCTCCGTGACGAGATCCGACTTGCGAAGCGCCGAGGCCACACGGTCGTCGTGCAGGGCCACATCCCGATCATGGCGCCGAACCGGTGGCTCGCCTCCGGCAAGCTCCGCGTCCCCGAGGGCCGCGACTCCGCCGTCTACCGCGTGCTCGATCGTGAGGGCGTCGACCTCTACCTCTGTGGTGAGGTGCACGACTCCACCGTGCAGCAGCACGGTCGGCGCGGTCCCGTGCAGATCAGCCACGGCTGCATCTTCCGCTATGGCTTCAGCTATCTCGTCGGACGCCTCTACGCCGACCGTCGCCTGGTGCTCGACCTCTACGAGGTGCCTCTGGTGCAGGCGAGCCTCGCCGAGGATCTCTGGTCCAGCGACCGCGGCAAGTGGCAGCGCACCTTCCTCGAGTACGGCGCTCCCGTGCACCGTGGGCGACTCGTGCAGAAGCACCGAGAGGTGCTCAAGCGCACCCAGAAGCTCGGTCACTTCAACCCGGGCCACGACCACTTCGGCCTGCGCGGGCATCTCGGCACCGTTCTGGTCTGACGTCAGCCGGGCGGCGTACCGGCATCGCGATGAGCGGAAGTGCGTCCACCGGCCGGTACCGTGAGGGGGTGTCGGTGCAGCAGTTCCCCGCGCGGACCGTGGGGGAGTACACCCTGCTCGCCCTGCTCGGCGAGGGCGGCATGGGTGTCGTCCACCTCGCTCGCAAGCCCGACGGACCCCGCGTCGCGCTGAAGATCCTCAGACCGCACATCGTGGGGGACGACGAGGCCCGTCGCCGGCTGGCCCGTGAGGTGAGCTCGCTCGAGCGCATCCGCAGCCGCTGGATCGCCGAGATCGTCGACGCCGACCCGTGGGCCGCCACGCCGTACGTCGCGACCCGCTACGTGCCCGGGCTGAGCCTGCACGACCACGTCCCGCAGGAGGGCCCGATCACCGGGCCCGACCTCGCGTGGTTCGCGCGGTGCCTGGCGCAGGGTGTGACCAGCGTGCACGCGGCCGGAGTGCTCCACCGCGACGTCAAGCCGTCGAACGTGCTCCTCGAGGGGCGCACCCCGATCCTGATCGACTTCGGTCTCGCGCGGGTCGCGGACGACCCCAAGCTGACCCATACCGGCTGGCTGCTCGGCACGCCGGGCTACCTCGCGCCCGAGATCCTGTACGGCGATGACGCGACCACGGCCTCCGACGTCCACTCCTGGGCGGCCACCGTCGCCTTCGCCGGCACGGGTCACCCGCCGTTCGGGCGCGGACCGTCGATGGCGATCATGGATCGGGTCCGGCGGGGGGAGCACGACCTCGGTGGACTGCCCGACGAGCTCCGGGCCGTGCTGGCGGCTGCACTGCAGCCGGACCCCGCCCGTCGTCCGGGGTTTCCCGAGATCATCGAGCGTCTGGGTGGGGGGTCGGATCTCGCGGAGCCGGTCAGCGCCCCGGACGACGATCCGTTCACGCTGCCCCTGGCCCTCGTCGCCCAGCAGGACGCCGTGGCACGCACCGAGGCCGCACCTGCGCCGGCGACCCGACACCTGCCCGCCGACGCGCCGTTCATCTGGGAGCCCGAGGCCCTGCCCTATCCCGAGCCCGGAGCCGAGCCGCTCCCGGCACGCCCGAGCGCGGGGCTCAGGCTCCGTGGCGCCGTCGTCGTCGCGGCGTTCGGCCTGCTCTGCGGAGGCGTGACGGCCCTGTGGCCCTACGGCGGTCTCGTCCTCGTGCTCGTCGCAGCGTGGCTCCTGCGCACCTGCACCCTCACCGTCACCGCTCACGGCGACCGACGCCGGCTGCGCGGAGCGCGGTGGTACGACGTGCTGGTGGCGCCGCTGTCGGCGCCCTGGTATCTCGTCGCGGCGCTCCCAGGGGCGTTGCTGCTCGGCGTCTGGGCCCTCGGCATCGGTGTCGCCGGTGCCTTGCTCTGCTATGCCGCCGGGCTCTCGACCTCCGTCACACTCTTCCTGACCGGGCTCTGCGTGGCGGTCGGGCTCTGGCTGGGCCCAGGCGCATCAGCGGTTCGCTGGCCGGTGCGGGGCCTCGCCCAGACGATCGGCCGGCGTACCGGACGATGGGCCGTGCTGACCGTCGTACTCCTGGCGGTGGCCGTGTTCTGTGGCCATCAGGCCTCGGTGGACGTCGGCTGGAGTCCCTTCGGAAGGCCCCCGCTCGTCGGCCGTTGAGGCTGCGCCGACTAGTCCTTTCTGACCAGGTGGATTGCTCCGGCGGGTTCCCGCGTTCGGACCCCGGCTGGCTCGCCGTTCAGTACCGTTCTTCCTACCGGGCCTCTGGCCTGGCGCTCTTCTGAGGGGGAGAGCACACCATTCTCACGGGGGGAACATTCCTATGACGTCGCATGTCGACGAGAAGCCCACATCGCCGATGATCAGTCGGCGAGCAGTCGCTCGCGGCGCCGCCTGGAGCGTGCCCGTCGTGGCGCTTGCAGTGGCAGCCCCGGCCTCGGCGTCGGCCTCGCACACCAGCACCTGCGTCACCGGTCTCCTGGACTGGGACAGCTTCAAGGACGGCAGCACCCAGACCGGCCTGAACCTCACGCCCGGCGGCAACACCGGCGTCACCCTCCGGGTGACCACCAGCGGAGACACCGCCAAGACCAACGGCCAGGTCACGAAGACGACCACGGGCGGGAAGTCCAGCGTGTTGCGCTTCTACGACGTCAACAACAAGAAGAACACCTCGCAGACGGTCACGATCACGTTCAGCAAGACCGTGCGCAACGTCCAGTTCTCGCTGCTCGACGTCGACTCGTCGACCGGCGAGTACGAGGACCTCGTGCAGATCGTGAGCCCCACGACCTACACGGGCGCCGTCCACAGCAACGTCACGGGCGCCGGCACCAAGGCCAAGCCCTACCGGGCCAAGACCACCAACAGCCCGGTGGCCGGATCGAGCGCCAACTCCAACGTCGACCTGGCGTTCGTCGGGCCGCTGACGTCGATCTCCTTCATCTACGGGCAGGACGGCACGGTGGGCGGCGACCCGTTCATCGGCATCTCCGACATCTCGTTCCAGTACTGCAGCTGACCTGTGAGCCCGACCGGCCGGATCGTGAGATCCGGCGGCCGGGCGCCGGGCGGCGTGCGAGCATGGCTCTCGTGAGCAGCACCATCATCATCACCTAGCGCGTCGGCAACTCACCGACGCGCAGACCTCTCGTCCCGACGAGGGGTCTTTTTGATTTCACGCACCACCACGATCACGAGCGACCAGGACGGCACGAGATGGATTCCCAGCCGAGCACGCACGATGACTTCCGCGATGACTTCCACGTTTACGACACGACACTGCGCGACGGTGCGCAGCAGGAGGGCCTGAACCTGTCCGTCGCCGACAAGCTGGCGATCGCGCGTCAGCTCGACGAGCTCGGCGTGGGTTTCATCGAGGGTGGCTGGCCGGGGTCGAACCCCAAGGACACCGAGTTCTTCGCGCGCGCTCGCGACGAGCTCGACCTGCGCCACGCACGGCTCACCGCCTTCGGGGCCACCCGGCGGGCCGGCGTACGAGCGGCCGACGACCCGCTGGTGGGGGCGTTGCGAGACAGCGGTGCCTCGGTGGTCACGCTGGTGGCGAAGTCACATCCGCGACACGTCGAGCTCGCCCTGCGCACCACGCTCGCAGAGAACCTCGCGATGGTCCGCGACAGCGTGGCCCACCTCGTCGCCGAGGGGCAGCAGGTGTTCCTCGACGCCGAGCACTTCTTCGACGGCTACCGCGCCGACCGGGACTACGCGCTCGAGGTGCTGCGGACGGCCTACGACGCCGGGGCCGACGTCGTGGCCCTGTGCGACACCAACGGCGGGATGCTGCCCGACTGGGTCACCGACGTGGTGCGCGACGTGGTCGCGACGACCTCCGGCAGGGTCGGCATCCACTGCCACAACGACACCGGGTGCGCGGTCGCCAACACCTTGGCAGCCGTGGAGGCAGGCGCCACCCACGTCCAGGGCACGATCAACGGCTATGGCGAGCGCACCGGCAACGCCGACCTCGTCTCCGTGGTCGCCAACCTCCAGCTGAAGCTCGACCGATCGGTCCTGCCCGAGGGCATGCTCGGTGAGGCCACCCGCATCGCGCACGCGGTGGCCGAGGTCACCAACGTGCCACCCGCCGCCCGTCAGCCGTACGTCGGCGCCTCGGCCTTCGCGCACAAGGCCGGGCTCCATGCCAGCGCCATCAAGGTCGACCCCGACCTCTACCAGCACATGGACCCCGTCGGTGTCGGCAACGACATGCGCTTGCTGGTCAGCGACATGGCCGGCCGGGCGTCGATCGAGCTGAAGGGACGCGAGCTCGGGTACGACCTGTCCGGCGACTCCGCTGACCAGCGAGCCGTGGTCGACCGCGTGACCACGCGGGTCAAGGAGATGGAGGCGCGGGGATACACCTTCGAGGCCGCCGACGCGTCGTTCGAGCTGCTGCTGGCCGAAGAGGCCGACGGCCGGCGCCCGTCGTACGTCACCGTGGAGTCGTGGCGGGTGATCACCGAGACGCTCACCCACTCGCGGGCCGGTGACGAGGCCGTCTCGGAGGCCACCGTCAAGCTCGTCGCCGCAGGGGTGCGCTACGTGGAGACCGGCGAGGGCAACGGCCCGGTCAACGCCCTCGACCAAGCGCTGCGGCAGGCCCTCGTCCAGGCGTTCCCTGCGGTCGCGAAGTTCGAGCTCATCGACTACAAGGTGCGGATCCTCGACCAGGGTCACGGCACCGATGCGATCACCCGCGTGCTGATCGAGACCTCCGACGGCGAGGTCTCGTGGGTGACCGTCGGCGTCGGCCACAACGTGATCGAGGCGTCCTGGGAAGCGCTCCTCGACGGCATCACCTTTGGCCTGCGCCGCCTCGACCGCGCCGCCTCCCGATAGTTCGCAGCGCTTCGCACCTCCTGACCGGCGTGTCGGGGTGCGAACTGCTGCGAAGTATCGGCTCGGGCTAGCGTCGGAGGGGTGAGTGAGCTCCACGACCTGACCGCGCTCGAGCAAGGCTCCGCCGTACGCCGGGGTGAGGTGTCGCCGCGAGAGCTCGCCGCCCACTACCTCGAGCGGTCCGACGAGGTCGGCGCCTTCGTGACGCGCACTCCCGAGCATGCGCTGGCCCGAGCCGAGACCCTGCTCCCGATGCCCCCGCACGCGGGCCCCCTGTACGGCGTGCCGACGGCGATCAAGGACCTCAACCTGACCGCCGGGGTGCGCACGACGTTCGGCTCCGCGGCGTACGCCGACTTCGTGCCGGACACCTCCGACGGGATCACGCTGTCGATGGAGGCGGCCGGGCTGGTGAGCCTGGGGAAGACCAACACCCCGGAGTTCGGCTCACCTTGCTACACCGAGCCCGACGTCGCCCCGCCTGCGGTGACGCCGTGGGACCGCACCCGGATGGCCGGTGGATCGTCGGGCGGCGCGGCCGCCGCGGTGGCGGCCGGGCTGGTGCCGGTGGCGCAGGGCTCCGACGGAGGCGGCTCGATCCGGATCCCCGCTTCATGCTGCGGGCTGGTCGGGCTCAAGCCGTCGCGCGGCCGGGTGAGCGGCTGGCCGATGTACGGCGAGGTCACGGGGCTGGCCGCGGCCGGCTCTCTGGCCCGCACGGTCCGCGACGCGGCTGCGATGCTCGACGTCCTGGCCGGTCGACGTCCGGGTGACCCGTCGTGGGCGCCGCCCCCCTCGACGTCATTCCTGTCGGCATGCGAGCGCGACCCGGGGCGGCTGCGGATCGCCAGGTTCGTCGAGCCGGTGATCGCGGACGCCGAGGTCGACCCGGAGTGCGTCCGCGCCTGGGAGGACGCCTCAGCGCTGCTCGCATCGCTCGGCCACGAGGTCGAGGACGTTCCTGTCCCGATGTCACGCGAGGCAGTGCCGACCTTCGAAGTCTGCTGGGCCGTGTTGACGGCCCTCTCCCCGGTGCCAGCCGGACGCGAGTCCTCGCTGCGCCCGTTGACTCGCTGGCTGTCGGCGAAGGGTCATGCCTTCTCGGGCCCCGAGTTCGGGCTCGCTCTCGGCGCGATGCGGCGTCACGCCGCCGGCTGCCTCAAGGCCCTCGCGGCGTACGACGCGGTGCTCACGCCTACCCTCGCCGTGCCGCCGCTGCCTGTCGGAGCGCTGCGCGACGACGAGGATCCGGAGGCGGACTTCGAGGCGCAGAAGGCCTTCACGCCCTGGACCTCCGCGTGGAACGTCACCGGGATGCCGGCAGTCTCCCTGCCGCTCCACCGGA
This sequence comes from Nocardioides sp., assembly GCA_036271155.1. Taxonomy (GTDB): domain Bacteria; phylum Actinomycetota; class Actinomycetes; order Propionibacteriales; family Nocardioidaceae; genus Nocardioides. The sequence goes on from DATBBE010000245.1 coordinate 8,267, forward strand.
TGGCCTCCGGGCTGCCGGTGGGGGTGATGCTCGCGGCCAGGCCGGCGGAGGAGGAGCTGCTGCTGTCGCTGTCCGCCCAGGTCGAGGCGGCGCAGCCGTGGCTGGGCCGTCACCCACCCGGCTGGTGACCCTGTGACGTCAGACGTCGAAGGTGCCGCCCGAACGCCAGTAGACGTTCTCCTCGCGGGTCATGAACCCGTTCTCCACGAGGTAGCGGCGCAGCGCGGCGTAGTCCGGGTGGAAGCGCTGGAGGATCTCGTTCACCTCGGCCTCGGGGTAGCTCCTCCCGGGCTCGAACTCCTGGGCGAGCCGGTCGAGCACGACGAGCAGCTTGGTGTGCTTGGTGGGGATGGTGCGCAGGCGGCCGTCGGCGGCGAGGAAGTGCTGGAGCACCCGGTCGTCCATGACCCCACGGTAGCCACTTGCGGGGTGGTTCCGGCGGTCTCAGAGATCGGCCCGGACGTCGGCGTACCCGGTCAGTGGATGCCGGTAGGCCACCTGGCGGCCCGAGTCCCGGACCATGCCGCCGAGGCTCCAGCCGTGTCGCCGGTAGAACCTCTCGCCCCTCGGATATTCCGCGAGGGTCCAGAGCAGGGCGGACCGGAAGCCGGCTGCCCGCATCGACTCGAGGGCGTCGAGCATCAAGGCGCGACCCACGCCGCGGCGCCACCACTCGGGCGAGACCGCGATGGTGTCGAGCTCGCCGAGGAGAGGCTCGACAGGGTCACGGTTCACACCGGTGCCGGCAAAGCCGATCGGCACCCCGGACTCGAGCGCGACGCGCCAGCTGACGGCTCCGGCCAGGTCGCGCTCCCATCGGCGCACCTGCCCGGCGGTCAACGCGCGCGACGGCAGATGGCCGGCGAACCCGGCGTTCCAGGACTCGACGTAGATCCGGGCGACGGCTTCCGCGTCATCGGCAACCGCGTCGCGCAGGACGAAGGTCACGCCGGGCTCGCACCGGCGACGAGCTGCTCGCACTGCGCGATCAAGCGGGCCCGGATCGGCTCCGCTCGCTCGACGAAGCGGCGTTGGTGGTCTGCGTACTCCCGTTTGCCTTCCGGCGTCTCGATCTCGAGCGGTGACCACTCGACGCCGTGCGGGTCCAGCACCAGGCCGGTGAGGTCGTACGGCGCGGCACGCATGTCGACGACGCGGACGTCCCAGGCCAGCTCGAAGGCGTCCGCCACGCAGTCCGACCCGACCAAGGGCCAGAGCCGGAAGGCATGCTTGTAGAGATCCATCGTCGCGTGCAGGCAGCCGGGCTGCTCGTACGCCGGCCGGTCGTCGCGGCCGGGACGCAGGTGGTTGAGCGGTGCCGCCGAGGGCGTGAAGAACCGGAACGCGTCGAAGTGGGAGCAGCCGATCCGGTGTGACTCGACGACCTCGTCGGTGCCCCCGGACCCCAGCCTCAGGGGGGCCGGGTGCCGCGTCCGGTCGGCGCGGTGCACCATCGCCCACTCGTGGAGGCCGAAGCACGAGAACGTCGGCGCTCGCCCGGCCGTCGCCCGGAGCAGGTCCAGGGTGGAGACCACGACACCCAGCCGCTTCTCGAGGAGTGACGAGGATCCCGACGTCGGCCAGCCCGGCTGCCAGTCGAGCAGCTTGGCGGGGGAGAACGAGTAATAGGTGAACAGGAAGTCGTGCACTGGGTGCGGCACACCGCCACGTCGTCGCGCCAGGTGAGGCTCGACGTACGCCGCCAGCCGCGCACGGTGTGCCGCGGCCCGCTCCTCGACGGTCGCCTCAGTCTCCGACATCGACCACGGCACCGTGCAGCTCGGCGAGCATCACCGCGGCCTGGAGGTCGAGCCTCGTCTCGCGCAACGTCGCGGTCGTGAGGTCGACCCGCCCCACCGAGGCGCCGCGCAGGTCAGCGCGCGACAGGTCGGTCCCGCGGACCGACGCTCCGTCGAGCCGCGTACGGGCCAGCACCGCCCCGGTCAGGTCTGCCATCGACAGGTCTGCCTCGCGCAGGTCGACGCCGCGGAGGTCGAGCCCGGTCAGCGACGCACCGCGGAAGGTGGCCGAGGCCCAGGCTCCGCCCGCCACGGTGAGCGGTCGCAGCGTGCAGTCCGAGAAGACCGATCCGGCCAGCTTGCACCCATCGAGGGTCGCCGAGAAGAAGCTGCATCGACGAAGGTCGCAGCCCACGAAGGCCGTCGCGTGATGGGTCGAGGCGTTGAAGCGACATGTGTGGAACGTGCAGCTCTCGAACGTCGTCCCCCGCGTCGTGACCTCGGTGAGGTCGACGTCGGTGAAGACACAGTCCACGAACCGGACCGCGCCGATCTCCTCGGCGTACCAGTCCTCGTCGCGGAAGCTCTCGCCCTCCGCGCCGCGCTCCAGCACCTGTGTCACGTCGCTCCCTCCGGTCCGCTCGATCGGCTCCGTCGGCTCGGTCGAGCCGGTCGGGACCACGAGTCCATGATCCAGCACGTCCACCGATAGGCTCAGCCGCGTGCGTATCGCGAGGTTCACGACCGGCGAAGACCCGGCGTACGGCGTCGTCAGCGGCGAGCTGGACCAGTTCGGCCAGCCGTCCGACGACAGCGTCGTGGTCGAGCTGTCCGGCGACCCGCTCTACGCCGGGATCCAGCCGACCCAGACCGAGCATCGCCTCTCCGACGTTCGCCTGCTCGCTCCGGTGATCCCGCGCAGCAAGGTCGTGGCGATCGGGCGCAACTACGCGGCACACGCGGCCGAGCTCGGCAACGACCTGCCCGATCACCCCTTGATGTTCCTCAAGCCGAACACCGCGGTGGTCGGGCCGGGTGACCAGGTGTTCTACCCACCGCAGACCCAGCGCCTCGACTACGAGGGCGAGCTCGCCGTCGTGATCGGCCGCATCTGCCGCGACGTCCCGCCCGAGCAGGCGACCGACGTGATCTTCGGCTACACCATCGGCAACGACGTCACCGCGCGCGACCTGCAGACCTCCGACGGCCAGTGGAGCCGGGCCAAGGGCTTCGACTCCTTCTGCCCCCTCGGGCCCTGGATCGAGACCGACCTCGACCCGCAGGCGTTCGCCGACGGGGTCGCCATCCAGACCCACCTCAACGGCGACCTCGTGCAGAGCGGCTCGACCAAGGACCTGATCTTCGACATCCCGACCCTGGTCGCCTACATCACCAGCGTGATGACGCTCCTGCCCGGTGACGTCATCCTGACCGGCACCCCCGAGGGCATCGGACCGATGCAGCCCGGTGACGAGGTCGAGGTGTCCATCGCCGGCATCGGTGCCCTGACGAACACGGTGGTGAAACGATGAGCGACCCCGTGCTCGGCGACCTCCAGCCCACCGACGTCCGCGTCCGCTTCCCACCGAGCCCGACCGGCAACCTCCACGTCGGCAACGTCCGCAGCGCGCTCTTCAACTGGGCCTTCGCGCGTCACCACGGGGGCACCCTCGTCCTGCGCATCGAGGACACCGACCTCGCTCGCAACACCGTCGAGGGCTACCGCTCGATCATCGACTCACTCAACTGGCTCGGCATCGACTGGGACGAGGGCCCCGAGGTCGGCGGAGAGAACGGCCCCTACCGGCAGTCTGAGCGCTTCCCGATCTACGCCGAGGCCGCCCAGGCGCTGCGAGACGAGAAGGCCGCCTACGACTGCTACTGCACTCCCGAGGAGGTCGACGCCCGCCGCAAGGAGAGCGGCTCCAAGAACCAGGGGTACGACGGCTTCTGCCGCGAGCTCGGCGCCGACCGGCTGGCGGTCTGGCAGGCCCAGGGGCGTACGCCGGTGCTGCGCTTCCGCATGCCGTCGGAGCCGATCGTCTTCGACGACCTGGTGCGCGGCCAGGTGACGTTCCTGCCCGAGAACGTGCCGGACTTCGCGATCCTGCGCGCCAACGGCGACCCGTTGTACACCCTGGTGAACCCCCTCGACGACGCCATGATGGGGATCACCCACGTGCTCCGCGGCGAGGACCTCCTGTCGTCCACGCCACGCCAGATCCCGCTCTACCAGACGCTGCAGCGGCTCGGGGTGGGCAACGGCCCACCGCGCTTCGGGCACCTGCCCATGGTCATGGGTGAGGGCAACCGCAAGCTGTCCAAGCGCGACCCCGGGTCCGGGCTGCTGGAGTACGTCGACCGCGGGTTCCTGCCCGAGGGTCTCCTCAACTACCTCGCCCTGCTGGGCTGGGGCATCGCCGACGACCGCGACGTCTTCACGATGCAGGAGATGGCCGAGGCCTTCGACATCCGTCGGGTCAACCCGAGCCCTGCCCGCTTCGACATGAAGAAGCTGGAGGCGATCAACAGCGCCCACATGCGTCGGATCTCCTTGCCGGACATGACCGAACGCGTGATCCCCTTCCTGGCCGAGGCCGGTCTGGTCGACGAGCCGGTCGGCGGCGACCAGCGTCGGCTGCTCGACGCCGCCATGCCGCTGGTGCACGAGCGGATCAACACGCTCTCGGAGGCCGTGCCGATGCTCGGGTTCCTGTTCGTCGACGAGCCGTCGTTCACCCGGATCGACGAGATCGACGAGGCCGGGGTCGCGGTCGTGCAGGCGTCGTACGACGCACTCTCGGGGCTCGACGACTGGACGACCGATGCGATCGAGACCGCGCTGCGCCAGTCCCTGGTGGAGGGGATGGGCCTCAAGCCGCGCAACGCCTTCGGGCCGGTCCGGGTGGCGGTCACCGGCAGCCGGATCAGCCCGCCACTCTTCGAGTCTTTGGAGCTGCTCGGACGTGAGCGCTCCCTGGGACGCCTCCAGGCGGCTCTGGCATGACGTCCGCCGGGGCCGCGCGGGAA
>DATBBE010000246.1:0-21734 GCA_036271155.1 Nocardioides sp.
CCGTGGGGCAAGGTCGAGCAGTGGCTGATGTCGGTGCAGCACACCGACGCCGACGTGGACGGTTTCGTCGCCAACTTCTCCTACCCGGCCGACACCCTGCTCGGCGAGCCTGCCTGATGGCCGGCGCCCTCTCCCTCACCGGGCTGGTGAAGAGGTTCGGTGAGGAGGTCGCGGTCGACGGCCTCGACCTGGACATCGGAGAGGGCGAGTTCTTCTCGCTGCTCGGCTCGTCGGGCTGCGGGAAGACCACGACGCTACGGATGGTCGCGGGCTTCGAGGAGCCCGACGCCGGTCAGATCCTGCTCGACGGCCGCGACCTCGCGCAGGTGGCGCCGCACAAGCGGCCGGTCAACACCGTCTTCCAGTCCTATGCACTGTTCCCGTTCCTCGACGTCAGCGAGAACGTCGCGTTCGGGCTGCGCTACCAGAAGGCCAGCAAGGACGAGATCCGCCGTCGGGTCGGCACCGCCCTCGAGCTCGTACAGATGGGCTCGATGGCCAAGCGCAAGCCTCATCAGCTCTCCGGCGGCCAGCGGCAGCGCGTCGCCCTGGCTCGCGCGCTCGTGCTCGAGCCGACCGTGCTGCTGCTCGACGAGCCGATGGGTGCCCTCGACGCCAAGCTGCGCAAGCAGCTCCAGATCGAGCTGCGTGCGTTGCAGAAGGCGGTCGGGACCACCTTCGTCTACGTCACCCACGACCAGGACGAGGCGCTGACGATGAGCGACCGGCTCGCCGTGCTCGACAAGGGCAAGGTCAAGCAGGTCGGTACGCCGAGCGAGGTCTACAGCGCACCCGCCAACACCCACGTCGCGACGTTCCTCGGCACCGCCAACCTCTGGCCGGCGACCGTGACCGGCCAAGACGGCGACGGGGTGGCCTGCTCGGTCGGCGGGGTCGACCTGAGGATCGCCGACCACCGGGCGGCTACCGGCGACGCGGTGTCGGTGATGGTGCGGCCCGAGCGCGTCGAGGTCGCCGCCGACCCGTCGGAGGTCGGGGGCGCCAACGTGCTCAAGGGCCACGTGGAGACGCTCACCTTCCGCGGGGCCCACACCAACGTGCTGCTCACCTGCGCGGACCTCCGGCTCGAGGCCGAGGTCGCCAACCTCGCCGGTGCGCCCCCCGAATGGCTCTACGAAGGCGCCGACGTAGCCGTGCAGATCTCGCCGAAGGCGCTACGCGTCCTCGTGGAGTGACGGGTCGTGTGCCTGCGGACGGGCTATAGACCGTCCTGGGGCACACGACCTGTTCAACGGGCGGTCGCGAGCACCACCCAAGCGGTGGCGGAGTGCTCGAACGGCGCGTCCGGAAGCAGGTCGCGGCAGCGTTCCTCGATCCGGCCGCGGAGGTCGGGCGTGAGTGAGGCGACGTACGAGCCGACGGGCCCGACCCCGTCGAGGTACGGCGCCCACCAGTCGTCGAACGACGCGAAGGACAGTCGCACGGTCAGGGAGGTCGACCGGACGTCGTGCAGACCGGCGGACTCGGCCAGGGCGGCCAGGTCGCCCTCGTGGGTCCCGGCCCGGTCGGCCTCACCCGGCGCGCTGGGGTCGAGCTCTCCGGCGGCGCGCCAGAACAGCGACAGCGGAGCGGTGCCGCTGCCGAAGTCCCAGACGCTGGCCGCCAAGGTGCCTCCGGGCCGGCTCACCCTCCCCATCTCGCGGAGCCCGGCCACCGGATCGGCCATGAAGTGCACGACGAGCTGGGCCAGGACGGCGTCGAAGGTGTCGTCGTCGAACGGCAGGCTCTCGGCCCCCGCCTCGCGTACGTCGACCTCCGGGTAGAGGTCGCGGGTCGCGGCGACGAACGAGCTGGACGGATCGACGGCGGCCACGTGCTCGGCCCCGCAGCGAGCCACCAGCGGTCCGGTCAGGACGCCGGGACCGCAGCCCACGTCGAGCACCCGGTCACCCCGGCGTACGCCGACCAGCTCGACGAACAGGTCGGCCAACGGCATGGAGTAGCGACCCATGAACCGCCGGTAGGACTCCGCCGATACGTCAAACGTCATGCGCGCGAGTCTGGTCGATCAGGGAGACTCGAACCAGGGCTCGCGCAGGTCGTGGAACGAGGCCCCGGCCATCACTGCTGCCAGGGCGTCCCGCACCTCGGTCGGAGGCTCGATTCCCTCCCCCTGACGGGCGCTCGCCTCGTCGGTGAAGTAGATGGTCTGGAAGAACGTGCCGTCGGCGCCGAGGGCGAACGTGCCGCCGACGATCTCGGGGCGCATGGCCTCGAGGTCACCGGTGTCCGCAGCCATCGCCTTCATCGGCCCCGCGTCATCGGTGTGGCCTTCGATCACCTGCACGAAGCCCGCGTCGTCGGACCCGCCCGCGAGGAAGGTCGTGACATCGTCGCAGTCGTAGAACTCCGGCGCACTGTCCATGAGCGCTCCGAGCTTTCCGGAGAACTCGCCGGTCTCCGGTCGGGCCGAGTTCGCCATCGCGTCCTCACGCGAGCTGAACCGGATGACGGCGAGGAAGTCGCCCGCTTCGGTGACGCCGAACGTGCCGCCGAGCCAGCCGACGGCTCCGGCTCCCTCACCCTCTCGCCAGGTCTCGGAAAGGGCCCGCACCTCGGCGGCTCGCGAGGTCTTGGCCTTGATCACTTGGATGAACACGTCATGGCCTCCTGTCCGGCGGCCATCTCCGGGGGAGGTGGTCTGGTGTCCACTCCCGACGGTAGACAGCGGTCCACCGGCGTACCAGACCCTGTCGGGCCATGGGTCTCGGCAGGTGGGTCAGGACCCCTTCGGGGCCTTGCCACCCGATCTCGCGGCGTCGATGCCGAGCTCCTTGTAGGCGAGGTCGAGGGCGAGCTTGCGGGCCAGCTGGAGGTCGACCACCGGGTCGTCGAGCGCGACCTGCACCACCAGGCCGTCGAGCAGCGAGCCCCAGAGGATCGCGAACAACCGCACGTCGAGGTCGGCGATCTCGCCGGCGTCGACGGCGTCCTGCACGATGCGGGCGATCAGGTCACGCCACTGCGCGTCGAGCTCGGCCCGGTCCTTCTTGACCTCCGGGTGGCGGAACGCCTGTGCCCAGAGGTCGAACCACAGCCCCCAGTCGCCGGTGAGGTCCTCGGTCTTGTCGGCGACGAGGGTCCACTCGACCAGGATCTCGAGGCGGTCGCGGAGCTTGTCGGTGCGCTGGAGCATGTCTTCGGTGGCGGCGTAGAAGGAGCGCTCGGACCAGCGCAGGGCCTCGGTGAGAAGGCTGTCCTTGGTGCCGAAGTAGTAGATGACCAGCGCCGGGCTCGCTCCGACCCGCTTGGCGACGTCGGCGATGCGGGTGTCGTGGAAGCCGCGTTCGGCGATCAGCGTGGACGCGGCAGCCAGCATCTGGTCACGGCGTACGTCGGCGACCGCGTCGCCGTGCTCTCGTGCAGCCATGCCACCTCCGCGGTTCCTTCGGGACACGAGCCCGAGCCGCTCCCGCATGCGGCACGCTAGTGCCTGGGGGGCCCGAGCTCCTTGTGTGGCACGCTAGCACGCTCGTAGACTGAACAGTCAGTCAGTCCAGGTACGTCAGGTGGATGATGTCAAGCTCCGCGGCCCGGGTCCGGGCGATGATGTCGGCGCGGTCGGTGGCCGTGGTCGGTGCGAGCGACCGGGAGGGCTCGTTCGGATGGCGGCTGACCACGGAGGCGCTGCGGAGCCCCGGTCCAGAACGGGTGCACCTGGTGAGCCCGACCCGCACCTCGGCGTTCGGGCACCCGTGCGTGCCGTCGCTGGCCGACGTACCCGAGCCCGTCGACCTCGTGCTGCTCGGCATCCCGGACAAGGCGCTCGCGCCGACCCTGGCGATCGCGTCGGGACGCGGCGACTCCGGCGCGGTCGTGTTCGGTCCGGTCCACGGCGTCCGCGACGAGGTCGTGGCCGCGGCCGGTGACATGGCCCTGGTCGGCGGCGGCTGCATGGGGTTCGTCGACACCACCACCGGCGTGCGCGCCATCGGGTACCTCGAGCGCGACCCGCTGCCGGCCGGCCCGATCGGGCTGATCACCCACTCCGGCTCGGTCTTCTCCGCCCTCCTGCGCACCCGACGTCCCCTGGGGTACACCCTCGCGGTGTCGTCGGGCCAGGAGCTGGTCACCACGACCGCCGACTACCTCGAGTACCTCCTCTCCCTGCCCGAGACCGGGGTGATCGGGCTGGTGCTGGAGACGATGCGCGACGCCCCGCGGCTGGCGGCCGGGCTGGCCGAGGCGGCGGCACGCGACATCCCGGTCTGCGCGCTCACGGTGGGCACCTCCGTCCGCGGACAGGCCCTGGTCGACGCCCACTCCGGCGCGATCGCCGGGTCCGACGCCGGCTGGGAGGCGCTCTTCTCGGCGTACGGCGTCCACCGCTGCAGCGACCTCGACGACCTCACCGACAGCCTCGAGACGTTCTCGATCGGACGCCGGCACGTGCCCGGCACCGGGCGCGGCATCGCGACGGCGCACGACTCGGGTGCCGAGCGGGTGCTGGTCGCCGACGTCGCCGAGCGGCTGGGCGTGCGGTTCGCGTCGCTGTCGGAGCCGACGGTGACCCGGCTGTCGGCGGCGCTCGACCCGGGTCTGATCCCGATGAACCCCCTCGACGTGTGGGGCCGGGGCTCCGACACCGTCGAGCTGTTCACCGAGTGTCTCGGCGCGCTCGCCGACGACCCCGACACGGGTGTGGTGGCGCTGGCCTGCGACCTGGTCGAGGAGTACGACGGCGACGACAGCCTCGTGGTCGTCCTGGAGAACCTGCTGACGCAGACCGACAAGCCACTCGCGGTCGTGGCCCACGTGACCTCGGCGATCCATCAGGCGATGGCAGACCGGCTGCGTGCGTCGGGAGTCCCGGTGCTGGAGGGGACGGCGTCGGGGCTGCGAGCGCTCGGACACCTGATGGCGCCACCTCCCCGACCCCGACCTGCGGTCGTGGTCGACACCGGGCGACAGGCTCGGTGGGCGGCCCGGCTCGGCACCGGCCAGACGCTCGGCACCACTGAGTGGTCGGCACTGCTCGACGACTACGGCATCCCGGTCGTCCCGGGCGAGAGCGTCTCGGCGAGGGACGCGGCCGTCGCGGTCGCCGACCGGCTCGGCTACCCGATCGTCCTCAAGAGCGATGCTGCGGAGGTGCACCACAAGACCGAGGCCGACGGCGTGCGCCTCGGGCTGCGCGACGCGGCCGCCGTGGCGACGGCGTACGACGACCTGGCCGGGCGGCTGGGTCCGCGCGTCGTCGTCCAGCACCAGGCATCGGGGATCGAGGTCGCGCTCGGGATCGTGCGCGACCCGCTGCTCGGGCCGTTGGTGATGGTCGCGGCCGGAGGAGTGCTCGTCGAGCTGCTGGCCGACCGGGCGGTGGCGCTGCCGCCGCTGGACCGCGAGACCGCGCTGGAGCTGGTCGGGACGCTGCGAGTCTCCGCCCTCCTGGACGGCTACCGCGGCTCCGCCCCGGCCGACACCGGTGCGCTCGTCGACGCCCTGGTCGCGCTCGGGCAGCTCGCGGTCGAGCTCGGTGACCACCTCGCCGGCGTCGACCTGAACCCGGTCCTGGTCGGTGCCCGGACGGCGTACGTCGTCGACGCGCTGGTCCTCCCCCGCTGACCAGGCAGAAGTTCACGGCGTACGGCGCTGACCCGGCAGAGGTTGGCGGTACCACGCGGCCACCCGGCACCACCGAGCGTCAACTTCTGCCGGGTCAGCGCCTCTGATTGTGAACTTCTGCCTGGTCAGCGCACGGGGAAGGGGAGGGCGATGGGGTCGGGCTCGAGGCGGCTCCGGCCGTGCTCGTCGAACCGGTCGAGCCCGAGGTCGGTGACGTCCACGACGTCCGTCTCGCCCGCGACGGCGAGATCGGCGACGGCCTTGGCGACGCCGGGGCCCCACATCATCCCGTGACCACCTGCCGCGGCGACGTACACACCCCCGAGGGGGCCGTCGGCCCCGATCGCCGGGCCGAGGATCGGCAGGTGGTCGGGGGTGTAGTCGATGGTGGCGGCCCAGGCCTTGCGCAGACCGACCGCGCCGGTCGTCGGCAGCAGCGTGGCCATCCGGGCCCGCATCACCTCGAAGTACGCCGTGTCGAACTCGGTGGCCTCGCCGGGCTCCTCGTCGGGGTTGCTCATCCCCCACAGCACGCCGCCCTCGCACGGCCGCCAGTAGATGCCCGACGGCAGGTCGAAGACCATGGGCAGCCGCTCAGGGGCGAAGTCGGGATGCGGCTCGGTCACGACCACCTGGTGGCGGGCGCCGTGCGTCGGGATGCGCACACCTGCCGCCTCTCCCACCGCAGCCAGCGTCGGCCCGCCGGTCAGCACGACCCGCGGCGTGGCGATGTCGCCCGTCGACGTCCGGACCCCGGTGACGTGCCCACCCACGACGTCCAGCCCGGTGAACGCAGTCCGCTCGAGCACCCGGACCCCGGAGCCGAACAGCGCGGCGGTGTAGGCCAGCACGTTGCGGGGCGGGTCGATGTATCCGTCGCCCGGCGCGTACGACGCCCCGAGGGTCTGACCCGGCGCCATCGCCGGGTTCATGGCGTCCAGCTCGTCGGAGTCGACCCAGCGCACGTCGAGGCCGACGCCCTGCTGCATCGCGATCCGCTCGGCGGCTCGGCCGACGCCGCCGTCAGCATCGGCGCCAGCATCCGCGTTGGTGCCCGCGTCGGTGCCCGCGTCGGTGCCCGCGTCGGCGAAGCACGGCATGAAGTAGCCGGTGCGCACGAAGCCGGAGTCGATGCCGAGGAGCCCGTGCTGACCGGCGTAGAAGTCCCGGCTGAACATCCCCAGGCGCACCGCCGCCTCGGTGCCGCCCTGGGCCCGCACCATCCCGGCCGCCCGCGAGCTGGCGCCCTGGCCGAGCGTGTCACGCTCGAGGAGGACCACCTCGCCGGCCCCGGACTGCTTCAGGAACCAGGCGGCCCAGGCCCCGACCGTCCCGCCACCGACCACCACGACGTCCGCTGTTGCTCCCACAGTGGTCATGATGCTCCACGCTGACCTAGACTGAACAGTCAGTCAAGAGTCTCGACATGCTCGACCAGCGAGAGGAACGGCCCGTGTACGGACTCACTCCGGAGGATCTCGAGCTCCAGGCTCGGGCCCGGGGCTTCGCCGACGAGCTGATCACCCATGAGCAGTACGCCGAGGAGCACGCCGGCGAGCTGCCCGAGGACGTCCAGCACCGGCTCGAGGCCCGCGCCACCGAGCTCGGCCTCACCGCGACCAACATCCCCGTCGAGCTCGGCGGCCGTGGCTGCTCCACGCTCCAGCAGGTGCTCGTGCAGGAGCAGGGAGGCCGGGTCACCAACGCCCTGGCCTGGTGCCTGACCACGCCTCCGGGATGGTGGGCCCCCGTCGCCAACGACCACCAGCGCGACACCTACCTCATCCCCACGGTCGAGGGCCGTCGCGAGGGCTGCTACGCGATCACCGAGGAGTACGCCGGCTCCGACGTCTCGGACCTGAAGGCGACCGCCGCGCGGGACGGCGACGGCTACGTCCTCAACGGCGAGAAGTGGCACGTGACGTCGTTCAACAAGTCCGACCACGTGTTCTTCCAGGGCGTGCTCACCACCGGTGAGCATGCCGGCGAGCAGGCGATGTTCGTGGTCGACAACGACACCCCCGGGATCCGCGTGGTCCGCACGCCGGCGTACACGCACACGTTCGCCCACCACCACCCGATCCTGGCCTTCGACGACGTGCGCGTGCCGGCCAGCCAGCTGATCGGCGGGGAGGGCGAGGGCATGTCCTTCGTCTACGAGTGGTTCCGTTACGAGCGGCTGATGATCGGGGCACGCTGCCTCGGAGCGGCCGAGCGGCTGGTCGACGAGATGCAGGCGTTCGCGGCACAGCGCAAGGTCGGCGACGAGTACCTCGCTGACAAGCAGCTCGTCCAGGGCATGCTCGCCGACAGTCTCACCGAGCTCTTCGCGGCTCGGTCGATGGTCTACGAGGTGGCGAGGTCGCTCGACGAGGGCGCGGACCTCAAGGTCGCCCACGCGCAGTGCTCCATGGTCAAGCTCTACGTCAGCGAGATGGCGGGCCGCGTCGCCGACCGCGCCGTACAGGTCTTCGGCGGGCGGGGATACATGCGCGAGAACGTCGCGGAGCGCTTCTTCCGCGAGCTGCGCGTCGAGCGCATCTGGGAGGGCGCCAGCGAGGTCCAGCGGTCGATCATCGCCTCCCAGCTGGGCAAGCGGGGGCGGGCCGCACTGGTCTGAGGTCGCCACGAGGCCGTGGGTGGCCGCGCATGGTTGTGGTTGGCTGGGCTTGTGATGTGCTCGTGATGGGCTCGTGATGTGCTCGTGAGCGGAGTGCCGCAGGCCTGGTCCGGCCTCGTCGACGACGCCGCGATCTTCCCGCCGGGCGACGCTGCGCTGCCGGACGCGGTGGCCGCCTACCGGCAGCGCCGGGACGAGTGGTACGCCGGCCTCGTCGGACCGCTCGTCGTGCGCGACACCGACCTGCCGGAGGTTCCGGACGACGTCCCGGTCTCCGTGGTGCTGACCGGAGGCGCCGGGGCGGTCGCGGGCGTCACCTCCGTCGCGGCCAAAAAGGGACACCGCCTGGTGGCGATCGAGGCGGCCGTCCGCGACCTCGACGACCCGGCCGGCAACGTCCGCCGGATCACGGCCGCCGTCGACGCGGCCCGCGCCGAGGGCGGCCTGCACGATGCCGAGGTGTACGTCGAGCTGCCGCAGGACGCGCCGACGCCCGCCTGGCTCGCCGCGGCCGACGTCGTGGCCGAGTCCGAGCACCGCCTGAAGTTCCGCACCGGTGGGCTCGAGGCACCTCTCTTCCCGCCCGCGGCCACGGTCGCGGCCTGGATCGACGCCGCCCTCGACCGTGAGACGTCGTTCAAGTGCACGGCCGGGCTTCACCGCGCGGTGCGCCACCGCGACCACGAGACCGGCTTCGAGCACCTCGGCTTCCTCAACGTGCTGCTCGCCACCCGGGTCGCCTTCGACGGCGGCTCGCGCGACGAGGTCGCGGGTGTGCTCGACGACCACTACGCCAACGATCTGGTCGCGATGGCACGACAGAGCGACCTGGCGGGCGCGCGGCGCTGGTTCACGTCGTACGGCTCGTGCAGCGTGAGCGAGCCGCTCGAGGAGCTGGTGGGTCTGGGCCTCCTGGAGGCGCCGCATGAGTGACGGGTTCGGGCTCGACCACCTGCCGTACGGCGTCTTCGCGACCGAGGCCTCGGCTCCACGGGTCGGCGTGCGGGTCGGGGACACCGTCGTCGACGTGGCGACCGTGCGCCCGCAGCTCGACCGCCCGACGCTCAACGACTTCATGGCGCTCGGGCCGGAGGTCTGGGCGGAGACGCGCTCGGAGATCGCCGAGCTCGTGGGCGCCGAGGCGCTGCCGGCGTTCCCCCTCGACGCGGTCTCCCTGCTCCTGCCCTTCGCCGTCGGCGACTACGTCGACTTCTATGCCTCCCTGCACCATGCCTCCAACGTCGGCCGGATCTTCCGCCCCGACCAGGAGCCACTGCTCCCCAACTGGAGGCATCTCCCGGTCGGCTACCACGGTCGGGGCGGCTCCGTCGTGGTCAGCGGTACGCCGGTCGTGCGGCCGTGTGGCCAGCGGAAGGCACCCCACGAGGATGCCCCGACGTACGGACCCAGCCGCCGGCTCGACATCGAGGCGGAGCTCGGCTTCGTGGTCGGGGTCGGGTCGGAGCTCGGCAGCCGGATCGGCGTGCAGGAGCTCGAGCAGCACGTCTTTGGTCTGGTCGGGCTCAACGACTGGAGCGCGCGCGACATCCAGGCCTGGGAGTACGTGCCGCTCGGGCCGTTCCTCGGCAAGTCCTTCGCGACGTCGGTGAGCGCCTGGGTCACTCCGCTGGCCGCCCTGGCCGCGGCCCGGGTGGAGCTGCCCGCGCAGAGCCCGGCGCCGCTCCCCTACCTGGCCGGCGGTCACGCACTCGACATCGAGGTCGAGGTCGTGCTGAACGGCGAGGTCGTGAGCCGGCCGCCGTACCGGACGATGTACTGGTCGCCGGCGCAGATGCTCGCCCATCTGACCGTGAACGGCGCCAGCACGCGCCCCGGCGACCTGTTCGCCTCGGGGACGATCAGCGGCCCGGAGCCGGACACGCGGGGGTCGTTCCTGGAGCTGAGCTGGGGTGGGCAGGAGCCGTTCGCCGGCGGCCACACGTTCCTCGAGGACGGCGACGAGGTGGTCCTGCGGTACTCCGCCCCCGGCACCAGCGGGGGGCGGATCACCCTGGGCGAGGTGGCCGGGCGGATCGACCCGGCACGTCCCTGACGACGTACGCCTGAGGAAAACGCGGAGGAAACAGCCCCTCCGGCTCGGCGCGTCGCCCGATTGCTCCGCGTTTTCCGTAGCCTCGGGTCGTGATCCAGTACGGCCAGCTGCCGCCGCCGACCCACGTGGTCGCCCACCTCAGCGACACCCACCTGCTGGCCGGGGGGGCGCGACAGTACGACGCGATCGACACCGTCGCGCGGTTCGCCTCGGCTCTGGACCGGGTCAGCCGGATCGACCCGGCCCCGCAGGCCCTGGTTTTCACCGGCGACCTCGCCGACCTCGGCGACCCCGCGGCGTACCGGCAGCTGCGCGCGCTCGTCGAGCCGCTCGCCGAGCGGATCGGCGCGCAGGTCGTGTGGTGCATGGGCAACCACGACGACCGAGCGGCGTACTCTCGCGAGCTGTTCGGTGCCGAGTCCGAAGCCGCGCAGGACCGGGTGTACGACGTCGCCGGGCTGCGCATCGTGAGCCTCGACACCACCGTGCCGGGCTGGCACCACGGGGAGGTCACCGACGAGCAGCTCGGCTGGCTGCGTGACGTGCTGGCGACGCCGGCCGCGCACGGCACGATCCTGGCGCTGCACCACCCGCCCATCCCGTCGCCGATGGTCCCGGTCGCGGAGGTGATCGAGCTGCTCGACACCGACCGGCTGGCCGCGGTCGTCGCGGGCAGCGACGTGCGCGCGATCCTCGGTGGGCACTACCACTTCACGTCCCACTCGACGTTCGCCGGCATCCCGGTCTCGGTCGCCGCCGCGACCTGCTACCTGGCCGACCCCGCTCCCCTGGACCGCTTCATCTCCGCGGTCGACGCCCACACCTCGATCAACACCGTGCACGTGTACGCCGACCGGGTCGTGCACACGATCGTGCCGGTGCCGGAGGGACCCGAGGTCAGCGGCTTCGGGATGGACGTCGCCCCACTCGTCGAGGCGCTGAGCCCGGAGGAACGCCGCGACATGTTCAGCCGGGCCGACTCGGACTTCAACCGGGGCGCGCTCACCTGAGGATTCGGTGAGCCCACCAGTGCCAAGTTAGGCTCACCTAAGTTCGAGCCGCGACAGCTCGACCGACGATGGGAGACGACGATGCACGGACGCGTGGCGAGCACGGCCTATCTCACGCCTGCCCTGGTGCGGGTCGTGCTCGAGGGCGGCGACCTCGGGGCGCTGCAGATGCCCGACGCCACCGACGCCTACGTCAACGTCGCCCTTCCGCCGGCGGGTGCGACGTACGACGAGGTCTTCGATCCGCAGGCCGTGCGGGACAGCCACCCGGTCGCCGAGCAGCCGGCCCGTCGCCGCTACACGGTCCGCGCCTGGGAGCCGGCGACCGCGCGGCTCACGATCGACTTCGTCGTCCACGGTGAAAGCGGGGGTGACAGCGGTGTCGCCGGGCCGTGGGCAGCGAGCGCCGCGCCGGGCGACGTCCTGGTGTTCACCGGGCCCAGCGGCGGCTACCGTCCCTCCCCTGAGGCCGACTGGCACCTTCTGGTCGGCGACGAGTCGGCCCTGCCCGCCATCGCCGCGTCGCTCGAGGTGCTCGCGCCCGGCGACCGCGCCGTCGTCCGTCTGGTCTGCGACGGCCCAGACCACGAGATCGCGCTGGACAGCCCGGCCGACGTCGACGTCGCGTGGCTGCACCGGTACGGCGACGAGCGCGACGTGTCTTTGCTGGTCTCCGCCGTCGAGGCCCTCGACTTCGCCGGGGGCACGCCGTTCGGGTTCGTGCACGGCGAGGCCGACGAGATCCGCGGCGTACGCCGACACCTGCTCGCCGAGCGTGGTCTCACCCGTCAGCACCTCTCCTGCTCGCCGTACTGGCGGCGCACGATGACCGACGAGTCGTGGCGTCAGATCAAGCGCGAGTACGTCGCTGCCATGGAGGCCGACTCCGTCCCCTCCTGACCCGCCTCCTGACCCGCCCCCTGACCCGCCCCCTGACCCGCCTCCTGACCGGTCGTGTGGCTGGGTCAGAGGCCTTCGCGGTCGTGGAAGCCCAGGTGGGCGACCGGCTCGCCACGCTTCATCTGCTCGACGACGCCGGGGTGGAGGCGGCGCAGGTGGCTGATCGCCTTGCGCCGGAAGCGCAGCACCTGCACGGCACCGAAGCCCCAGAACACGAACTGCACCGACATCGCGACCCGGAAGTCGCCCAGGTCGTAGCTCTGGGTGCCGCCTCCACCGCTGTGCCAGTCGAGCAGGACGCCGATCAGCCCCATGGTCAGCAGGCTGGCCGAGAAGCCGCCGATGTTGACGAAGCCGTTCGCGCGGCCGGACGCCTCGACCGGGATGAAGGTCCGGGCCAGGTCGAAGCCGACCATCGAAGCCGGCCCCCCGGTCGCCATCAGGCAGACCAGGACGACGAGCAGCCACAGCGGAGCGGGCGAGGAGCGGGCGAGGACGACGGCCCAGGCGAGCGCCATCGCGGCGACGATCCCCAGCACCATCCACGAGCGGTAGAAGGGGAACCGGGCCACCATCGTGCCGAGCACCAGCCCGCTGACGATGATCCAGCCGGTCATGACCATCAGCAGGATGCTCGCGGTGTCGGACGACAGGCCCTCGCCGCGCACCAGGAACGGGAACCCCCACAGCAACGTGAACACGGTCGCGCTGAACTGGGAGGTGAAGTGCGACCACATGCCCAGCCGCGTCCCGGGGTTGCCCCAGACCAGGCGCAGGGTGCGCGTCAGCGCCCGCATCTTGATGGTGACGACCTCGCCGCGAGCGTACGGCGAGTCCGTCACCAGGAGCGCGACCCCGACCATGCCCACGACTCCGAGCGACGAGGCCATGGCGAACGACCTCGTCCAGCCCAGGTGGCTCAGTGCCAGCGAGAGCGGTGCTGCCGCCGCGATCGCGCCGAGCTGGCCGAGCTGGCCGGTGAGCTGGGTGATCAGCGGCGCCTGGCGGACCAGGAACCACAGGGTCACCAACCTGATGACGCTGACGAAGATCGTCGCATCGCCCGCACCGACCACCGCGCGGGCCAGCACCGCCAGCGGGAACGACGAGGCGAAGGCGAAGGTGAGCTGCCCCGCGGTCATCAGCACCAGCCCGCTCAGGAGCAGGATGCGCGAGCCGAAGCGATCCAGGAGGACGCCGATCGGCACCTGCAACCCGGCGTACACGACGAGCTGCAGGACGGTGAAGAACGACAGCTGTGTCGCGGAGATGCCGAACCGCTGCGTGGCGAGCAGGCCCGCGACCCCGAGGGAGCTGCGGTTGAAGATCGCCAGGACGTAGACGGCCAGGGCGACCAGCCAGATGACCCACGCCCGGCGCCGGCCGATGTCGTGGATCTGCTCGGTCACCGCCCCATCATCGCTGGCGGCGGGCCCAGCATGTGTCCTAGGTGATGGGGACGGTCCAGACCAGTGTGGTGCCGCCGAGGTCCGGCACCTCGGCGACGACCATCGACCCGTTGCGGCTCTCGGCCCGCTCGCGCAGGTTGTCCAGCCCGCTGCGACGTCCGACGTCGCCGACACCGACACCGTCGTCGCTGACGGTGACGGTGAGGCGGTTGGTGGTCGCGTGGATGCTGAGTGCCACGGCCGACGCCTCGGCGTGCCGCGCGACGTTGACCAGCGCCTCGCGCACCACCGCCGTCACGTCGCCGACCAGGTCGGGCGTGGCCACCGAGTCGAGCGGCCCGTCGAGGTCGAGCCGGGGGTCGACGCCCAGACCGGGCTGGACCTCCGAGACCACGTCCAGGACCGCGCCGCGCAGGCTGCCCGGCACGGGAGGCTGGAGCTGGAAGATCGACACGCGGATCTGCTTGATCGCCTCGTCGAGGTTGCCGACGACCTCCTGTAACGCCGTCACCGCCGCCGGGTCGCGGAGCCTGGACGCCGTCGCCTGGATCACGAGTCCGGCGGCGAAGACCTGCTGGATCACGTGGTCGTGCAGGTCGCGGGCGATCCTGGCCCGGTCCTCGAGGAGCAGGACCCGCTGCTGGTCGCGACGGGCCTCGGCGAGCTCCAGCGCGACCGACGCATGGTTGGCGAACGTCGTCGCCATCTCCGCGTCGGTCTCGGTGAACGGCTGCCGATCCGGTCCGCGCATCACGACGAGGGTGCCGCGGACGTCCTCGCGGCCGAGGAGTGGCAGCACCATGATCGGGCCGACCTCCACCTCGTCGGCGAGATAGAAGGTGCCTTCGACGTTGGCGGGGTTCTCGGCGTCCACCAGTCGCATCGGCTTGCCGTGCCGGAGCACGTGCTCGCTCAAGGTGCCCGACGCGGCGTACCGCACCCCCTCGACGCGGTCGGCACTGCGACCTTCGGCGACGGCGACGAGCAGCTGGGAGTCCACGGGCAGGACGACGGTGGTGAGATCGGAGCCCGCGAGCTCGCGTACCCGCCGCGCGACGAGGCGGAGCGTTCCCTCGTCACCGGCGAGCACGCGACGCGTGACCTCGGTGGAGGCCTCGAGCCACTCCTGTCGCATGCGGCCCTCGTCGTACAGCCGCGCGTTCGCGATCGCCACCCCTGCCGTGGCCGCCATCACCTCGAGCAGCTCCTCGTCCTCCCGGGTGAACGGCTCCGCCACACCACGGCTCACCGAGAGGTTGCCGAACGCCTCACCGCGCACCCGCACCGGTACGCCGAGTGAGGCGCCGGGCGGGTCATCACCGGGAACATCACCGGGAACACCGCCGGGAACACCGCCGGGAACACTGCCTGCGTCGACTCGGACGTACTCCTCCAGCGAGCCGTCCTCGGCGGCCACCGCCAGGATGCCGTGGTCGGCAGAGGCGAGCTGGACGAGGGACGCCACGATGCTGCGCAGCACCTGGCCGAGGTCGAGATCGACGCCGAGGTCGCCGACGATCGTCAGGCCGGCCGCGAGCAAGGCGCGGAACGGGCCCACCTCGAGGTTCGCGTCGTCCGACACGCTCCGACCCTAGACCCGCGCCAGGTGCGGTGCATCGGGTCGGGAGACGGCGCGCGGGCGGGCTCAGACCGCCTGCGCCGTGGTCGTCGTACGACGCTCGAGCCGGGCCGGAGGCGGCACGATGACGACGGGCACCGGGGAGTGCCGCACGCAGTACTCCGCGACCGAGCCCAGGAGCTGGTGGCTCACGCCGCTCGGGCTCCCGCAGCCGACCACCACCATCGTGGCGCGCTCGGCGCGTGCGACCAGCACCCGGCCGGCGTAGTCCTGGACGACGACCTGCTCGAGCTCCAGCGCCCCGGGGTACGTCGCCCGGCAGCGGGCGACCAGCTCGCCCTGCATCTGCTGGACGCGAGCCCGCCCTTCGACGAGGTCGCCGGAGCCCGGCGCATCCTCGAGGTGACCACTGCTCAGCCAGGCGGTCACGACCTCGACCCGGCACCCCCGCCGCCAGCCCTGGTCGAGCGCGAAGTCGAGCGCTGCCTCGGCGCCGGCTGTGCCGTCCACACCGACCACGATCAGGCCGGCGTCCTGCGCGCCCCGGTCTCGCGCGGACTGGTCTGCCACGGTGTCAGCGTGGCGGTCACGAGGTGCCGTGCCATCCGGCCATCGGCCCCGATCCTCGGGACGTTCGTCCTGTGGGCCGGCCGGGACGGCGACCGGTCTCCGGCCAGGGTCAGCTTCCGAGCAGGGCCACGCACCCGTTGCCGAGCGGGGCGCCCGCTGCGACGAGGTCGGGACCGAGGTGTGGCAGGAACGCGGCCTTGACCTGGAAGTCGCGGTTCCACCCGCGGACGTCTCCGCCGGCGGCATCGTGAACCTGCCGGGCCGTGAGGGAGTCGAAGCGCCGGAAGTCCGCCACCACCGTCCTCCAGGCGTCGCTCCCGACATCCGGCTGTCCGAGGCGACGCGCGATCGCCGTCATCGAGCCGGGTCGGTAGAGCGGGATCGATCGCGCCTTCGAGGCGAACCGGCGCAGGCCCGCCGGGGTCGGCGCGTTCGGGTCGAAGCCGGCCAGGGCCTGCGGGTGGGTGTCGAACCAGTGGGCCACCGGCCGGCAGGCGGCGTCCGCACGCGTCCAGAAGGCACGGTCCGCCGTCGCCGAGGACTGCGCCTGAGGCAGTCGGGCGGTGGGCGTCGAGTCGTGAGAGCCACAGCCGGCGATCAGCACCAAGCCCAGCACCAGGCCCAGCACCAGGCCCAGTGCCTCGACTCCCCGTACGCCGACCGAACGACGGCGTTGCCCGCTCATCCACCCATGATCCGCCCGGTACTCGATCGCCGCCACCGGCGGCGAGGACCGACTTTTCGCCTCCGTCCCATCCGGGGCGCGGACGGCGCCGAATCCGTCACGAGGACGTAGTTGCACATCGTTCGCAATTGCGATGTGATGGCAGACAAGCCCGATGCCCCGGAAGGACGCCCATGGCCCAGTCCGCACCCACGACGCTCGACCGCCCGGCCGATGCCCGTGGCCGTCTCCGGGCGTTTCGCGAGAGCCTGAGCCGGGCCGACCGGCGCAGCCTCTGGTCGATGGCGGCCTTCATCGTGCTGCTACACGTCGTGGGCCTCGGACTGCTCTTCGGGGTGATCGCTCCTCAGCACTACCGGCTGGGCGGCGACCATCCCGTCTTCACGGTGGGCGTCGGGGTGCTCGCCTACACGTTCGGCCTCCGGCACGCCTTCGACGCCGACCACATCGCGGCCGTCGACAACACCACCCGCAAGCTGATGGCCGACCGTCCTGTCCTCGACCGCCCGCACGACGACGACCGCCAGCCCCTGTCGGTGGGCTTCTGGTTCTCGCTGGGTCACTCCACGATCGTGTTCGGCCTGTCGCTGCTGCTGTCGCTCGGCATCAAGGCCCTGGCCAACCCGGTCGAGGACGACAGCTCCACCCTGCACTCCGTGACCGGCGTGATCGGAGCGTCGGTGTCCGGTCTGTTCCTGTGGGTCCTCGGCATCCTGAACCTCGTGGTGCTGCTGGGCATCCTCGAGGTCTTCCGCGAGATGCGTGCCGGTCGGTACGACGAGGCGCAGCTCGAGGAGCACCTGAACAAGCGCGGGTTCATGAACCGCTTCCTCGGCGGTCTGACCAAGAGCATCCGCAAGCCCTGGCAGATCTACCCCGTGGGCGTGCTCTTCGGACTCGGGTTCGACACCGCCACCGAGGTCGGTCTGCTCGTGCTCGCCGGTGGCGCGGCGGTGTTCAACCTGCCGTTCTACGCCATCCTCGTGCTCCCGATCCTGTTCGCGGCCGGGATGTGCCTGATGGACACCGTCGACGGCGTGTTCATGAACGCGGCGTACGGATGGGCGTTCGCCAAGCCGGTGCGCAAGGTCTTCTACAACATCACCATCACCAGCATCTCGGTGGCCGTGGCCCTGATCATCGGCACCATCGAGCTGGTGGGGGTCGTCGCCGACCAGGCCGGCATCACCAGCGGGCCGCTGGCCGCGATCTCCGACATCCCGCTGGACTACGCCGGCTACGGCATCGTCGGCCTCTTCGTCGTCTCCTGGCTGGTCGCCCTGGCGGTCTGGCGCTTCGGCCGCATCGAGGAGAAGTGGTCCTCGCACCTCGCGGGCTGACCTCGCGCAGAGACGCCCTGGTCAGCAGCAGGCCGGTCCCGACATGGCGCTCTCGACGGTCGCGTCGGAACAGCACTGCCGGCCGTCCTCACCGTTGAACGTCGCACTGTCGGCCAGCACGGTGTAGACCTCCCACGCTTCGCCATTGGGAGTCCCCGCGACCCAGAACTTGTCCTGCTTGGCGTAGCAGCAGGTGGTGTCTCGCTCGTCGACCGAGCCGAGCCCACTGCCGGCGAGACGGGACTGGATCGCGTCGACAGTGTCGACATCCTCGACCTCGACGCCGAGGTGGTTCAAAGACCCTCCCTGTCCGGGATTCTCCATCAGCACGAGCTTGAGGGGCGGCTCGGCGACGGCGAAGTTGGCGTAACCAGGTCGCACCTTGGCGGGCTCGGTCCCGAAGAGCTTGCTATAGAAGTCGATGGACTCGGCGAGGTCGTTGACGTTGAGGGCGAGCTGGACACGGGACATCGGGTGCTCCTAGACATAGATAGATATCGATGTGTTCAGTGTTGCCTGAGACATCGATGGCTGTCAACATAGACGCATGTCGAAGTCTTTGATCGAGCTCACTCCGGTGGAGACGGTGGCGTGCTGCGCCCCGCTCACCAGCGAGCCCCTGTCGGCTGAGCAGGCCGAGCGCATCGTGCCGCTGTTGAAGGCGCTGGCCGACCCGGCTCGGCTCCGGCTGCTCTCTCTGGTGGCGTCGCACCAAGATGGCGAGGCCTGCGTGTGCGACCTGAACGACGCCTTCGACCTGTCCCAGCCGACCATCAGCCATCACCTCAAGGTGCTGCACGACGTCGGCCTCCTGAGCCGCTCCAAGCGCGGGGTGTGGGTGTACTACGCGATCCGGGAGGACGCGTTGACAGAGCTGGGGTCACTCATCGGTGGCGTCGGCGAGTGAGCGCTGCGCTCGGCCGCCGTGCCCTCGCGGAGCTCGTGGGCACGGCGTTCCTGGTCATGGCGGTCATCGGGTCGGGGATCGCGGCATCGCGGCTCTCCCCCACGGACGTGGGTCTCCAGCTGCTGGAGAACAGCCTGGTCACCGGGGCTGCGCTGACGGCGCTGATCCTCGCGCTGCAACCCGTCTCGGCGGCGTTCAACCCCGTGGTCACCCTGGTCGAGGTCGGCCTGGGGGTCGTGAAGGCGTCGACGGCTGCCTGGCTCGTCGCCGCACAGGTCGTCGGCGGATGCGCGGGAGCCGTGCTGGCCAACCTCATGTTCAACCTCGCCGCGGTCAGCGTCGCCTCCACCGATCGAAGGGGGGGCGGGATCTGGCTGGGTGAGGTGATCGCGACCTTCGGTCTCGTGCTCGTGATCTTCGGCAGCCTGCGTGCCGGCCGCACGAACGTGGTCGCGTACGCGGTCGGGGGCTACATCACCGCCGCCTACTGGTTCACCAGCTCGACCAGCTTCGCCAACCCCGCGGTCACCGTGGCCCGCACCCTGTCCGACACGTTCGCCGGCATCGCGCCGAGCTCGGCGTCCATGTTCGTCCTCATGCAGGTCGTCGGCGGTGCGCTGGCGTTGCTGTTCATCCGGGTCATGTACCCGACCCCTGTGAAGGAGCCCTCATGACGTCCGTCCCGACGGTGCTGTTCGTCTGCGTGCACAACGCCGGTCGTTCGCAGATGGCCGCGGCGTACCTCCAGCACCTCGCGGGCGAGCGGATCGAGGTGCTCTCAGCGGGGTCGGAGCCCGCTGACCAGGTCAACCCGGTCGCGGTGGAGGCGATGGCCGAGGAGGGCATCGACCTGCGCTCCCATCGACCCAAGGTGCTCACCGCGGAAGCGGTTCGCGCCTCGGACGTGGTCGTGACCATGGGCTGCGGGGACGCGTGCCCGTTCTATCCGGGCAAGCGGTACGAGGACTGGAAGCTCGACGACCCCGCCGGCCAGGACCTGACGACGGTCCGGCCGATCCGCGACGAGATCCGCCGCCGCGTCACGAGCTTGGCCGCCGAGCTGCTCGGCGAGGGGCCGGCCCAGGGGCCCGGCATAGAGACCCGGCCCAGGGACTCGGCCTGGAGACCGGGCCTCGAGACAGAGAAGGCTCCCACCAGCGTCACCGCTGGTGGGAGCCGTTCTGTGGCAGATCCAGGATTCGAACCTGGGTAGGCATAAGCCGACGGATTTACAGTCCGCTCCCATTGGCCGCTCGGGCAATCTGCCGTGCCCACCACCCCGCTGTACGGCGGCGCTTGAGGCGGTCGGAAGAATAGCAAGGCAGCAGCGCAGACCCGAAACCGCCAGGAGGCAGCCCATGGCTGACAGCTCGTTCGACATCGTGAGCAAGATCGACCGGCAGGAGGTCGACAACGCACTCGGCCAGACCGCCCGCGAGATCGCCACCCGGTTCGACTTCAAGGGCACCGGCGCCACCATCGAGTGGCAGGGCGACCAGGCGATCGAGATCAGCGCCTCGGCCGACGACCGGGCCAACGCCGTGCTCGACGTATTCCAGGGCAAGCTGGTCAAGCGCAACCAGAGCCTGAAGATCCTCGATGCCTCGCAGCCCCGCCAGTCCGGTCAGGTCTCGAAGATCGCGATCGCGCTCAAGGAGGGCATCACCTCCGAGGACGCCAAGAAGATCTCCAAGCTGATCCGCGACGAGGCCCCCAAGGGGGTGAAGGCGCAGATCCAGGGTGACGAGCTGCGGGTCTCGAGCAAGAAGCGCGACGACCTCCAGGCCGTGATCGCCCTGGTCAAGGGTCAGGACTACGACTTCGCGGTGCAGTTCACCAACTACCGCTGAGCCCGCCGGTCGATCAGCCCACCACTCGCCTCTCTCCGGGCTGACTGAACGGCCAGGCTTCGACCTACCTGCGTCTCAGCGCATCCCAGCCGTCATTTCTGTGCGTTCAGGCGCATGTGGTGACGATCCAATATTGCGCCACAGCGCATGAAGGTTGGTGATATTATTGCGTCGAAGCGCAACAACCACGCTCGGCGAAACGGTGTGGCGGCGAGAGGGGGCCAGGGTGAGCAAGGCAACCGCACGTCAGGCGAAGGCGCGAGGGGCGATCGACCGGCGCTACCCCCAGCTGCAGGCGGCCCGGGCTTCTGCGTCCCGTCCCGCCGGCGGCTGGTTGCGTGCCGTGCGCGAGGCCCTCGGCATGACGACCCTCGACGTCGCGCAGCGCCTCGCCGTCCAACCGTCGACCATCCACCGGTTCGAGACATCCGAGCAGGCTGGTCACATCCAGCTCGACACGCTCGCCCGGGCTGCGGACGCACTCGGCTGCGAGCTGGTCTACCTACTGGTTCCGAGGCGACCGCTCGAGGAGGTCGTCGACGAGCGGGCGCGTGAGCTCGCACGCCGCGAGCTCCGCAGTCTTGGCCACACCATGGACCTCGAAGACCAAGGTGTCCCCGAGCTCCTGGTTCGAGATCGAGAGCAGGAGCTCGTGGTCGAGATCAAGTCCCGGCCGGGACTGTGGCGCGAGTGACCCTGCGATGACGGGCCCCGCCCTCGGTGCTGGCCCGGACCTCGGCGACGATCCCGAGGGAGCTACGCCGATCGACGATGAGCAGAGACAAGGGCTCAAGGCGTCGTGGATCGCGACCAGAGCTGACCTGAACCAAGCGGAGTACGACAACATCCTGGGCGCCCGGCTTGTGTGGCGGCGTCGGCTGCATGGTCGCGGCAGCCGGCGCGTGAACGTCGAGAAGCTGCTGGATCACCAGACCGTCCGGGACTTGCATCGCGACATGTACGGCGAGGTCTGGGCATGGGCTGGCAGATACCGCACGTCCGACACCAACATCGGCGTGCCATGGCACCGCATCACCGAAGCGACCGCTCAACTACTCGGGAACGCCGTCCACTGGTTCACCGGCGAGGCATCCATGCCTACGGATCGGGCCGCAGCCCGGCTGCACCACAAGCTGGTCGAGATCCACCCCTTTCCGAACGGGAACGGTCGACACTCCCGCGAGCTCACCGACCTGGTGCTTCTCTCTCTCGACCAGGAGCCCTT
>DATBBE010000247.1:0-3112 GCA_036271155.1 Nocardioides sp.
CGTCGCCTCCTCCGACGCGACCAACATGGCGGCCACCTGCGTCGTCGACGGCGACGAGATCGTGGTCAACGGCCGCAAGTGGTGGTCGACGGGGGTCGGCAACCGCGAGTGTCGGGTCCTGGTGTTCATGGGGGTCACCGATCCCGCCGCCGACCGGCACCACCGTCACTCGATGGTGCTGGTGCCGGTGGACAGCCCCGGTGTGAAGGTCGAGCGGATGCTCAGCACCATGGGCCTGTACGACGAGCCGCTGGGGCACGGCGAGGTCTCGTTCACCGACGTGCGCGTGCCGCGGTCGCACGTCATCTCCGGCCCGGGCGAGGGCTTCGCGATCGCCCAGGGCCGGCTGGGACCGGGCCGTATCCACCACTGCATGCGCCTGATCGGACTGGCCGAGCTGGCCCTGGAGCTGGCCTGCCGGCGCGGTCTCGAGCGGACGGCGTTCGGCAAGCCCCTGGCCAACCTCGGTGGCAACCGGGAGCGGATCGCCGACGCCCGGATCGCCATCGACCAGGCGCGGCTACTCGTGCTGGACGCCGCCTGGAAGCTCGACCAGGGCGGCCCGGCCCGCGCCCTCAGCGAAGTGTCGGCGATCAAGGTCGCGGTCCCCACGATGGCCCAGCAGGTCATCGACATGGCCCTGCAGCTGCACGGCGGAGGTGGGATGTCCGACGACTTCCCCCTGGCGGCGGCGTACGTCAACGCCCGTGCCCTCCGTCTCGCCGACGGCCCCGACGAGGTGCACCGGGGGATGGTCGCGCGGCTCGAGCTCGGCAAGTACGCATGAGCCGGGTCCTCATCACCGGGGCTGCGTCGGGCCTCGGAGCCGCGCTGACCGCGGCCTACCGGGCCCGCGGTGACGAGGTGCTCGCGACCGATGTCAACGGCCAGGTTGGTTCCGAGACGGGCGCCGGAGCGCCCTCCTCGGCCATCGCAAGGCTCGACATCACCTCCGACGACGACTGGGCGGCCGCGCTGGCCTGGGTCGAGGAGCACTGGGGCGGCCTCGACGTGCTGGTGAACAACGCGGGAGTGGCGGGCGGCGGGCGCATCGACGTCGCCGGGATCGACGAGTGGGAGTGGATCGTCGAGGTGAACCTGCTCGGGGTGGTGCGCGGCTGCCGGACGTTCGCCCCCTTGCTCAAGCGCCAGGGATCCGGGCGGATCGTGAACGTCGCGTCGTTGGCCGGACTGGTGCACCCGGCCGGGATGGCGTCGTACAACGCGGTGAAGGCCGGGGTGGTCGCACTGACCGAGACTCTCGGCCACGAGCTCGCGGCGTACGGCGTGCGCGCCCACGTCGTGTGCCCGTCGTACTTCCGGACCAACCTGCTCTCCTCGCTGCGCGGCGCCGACCAGGCCCTGGGCGCCGTGGTGACGCAGCTGGTGGAGACCTCGCCGTTCACCGCCGACGAGATCGCCGCAGCCGTCCTCGCCGGGATAGAGGCGGGCGACGAGGTGATCCTCCCGGACCCGATGGCACGCGCGGCGTACGAGCTCAAGCTCCGCGACCGCCCGGCGTACGACGTACAGCTGCGACACCAGGCAGCGCGCCTCCACGCGCTCGACTCGCAGCCTCGATCGGGGAACAAGGGTCCCTGAGCGCCCTTTCTGCGGCATCGTGGTCCCATGACGGCCGGGTACGACGACTGGGCGCTCGCGCGCACGCCGTCTCTGCTCGCCTTCGCCACGGCTCTCGTCGACGACGTCCGGGTGGCGGATGCGGCCGTCGCCCGGGCGCTGGCGCGCACCCGCGAGGTCTGGCCGCGCGTGTCGCGCGACGACCCCGACCTCGAGGCCCGTCGGCAGGTCGTCCGGGCCTGCGCCACGCCGCGCCGGGCCGCGGTGGTGCTTCGCGTCCTGGAGGAACGCTCCGATGCGGAGATCGCCGAGGTGCTGCACTGCTCGGAGGCGGCCGCGCGCCGACACCTCCAGCGCGGCTTCGCGGAGCTCGGACCCGGAACGGGCTCGGCGGAGCAGCCGAGGACCGCGCCCGACGACCTGGTGGCACGCGCGGGCGCCGCTCCCGTCCAGCTCCTGAGCCGGCTCCCGACGGCCGGCGCGACGACCGACGCACCGGCTCGGCGGCACCGCGGGCCCTGGCTGGCCTGTCTCGCCGTCCTCGCCCTCGTCTGCGGGGTGGCCTTCGTGGCCCACGAGTCGAGCACCCCGGCGGGCGTCATCCGCTACCCGAAGATCGCGGTGCCGGCCTCCTGGCGCTACGAGTCGTACGCCGGGGTGCAGCTCCAGGTGCCAGACACCTGGGGCTGGGGCGCCTCGCCGGTCCGGTCGAGCATCTTCACCGGGCCGCGCCACCTGGGCGCGTGCGGCACCAACCAGGCCGCCGTGCTCTCACCGGCCGACGACTCGTCGTTCGTCTCGACGCTGACGCAGTTCGTGGGCCGGCCCTCGATCACCAACGAGCGCTGCGTGCCGTGGGGGTCGGCCGGGGCGATGCCCAACGGTGAGGCCGTGTGGTTCGACTCGCCGCTCGGGGTCGGCGTCAGGTCGGTCGGCTCCACGGTCGCGGAGACCCGCGCCGTCGGCCCGCAGCACGTGACCGTCTTCGGCCTCGGCTCCTCGCTGCGGCGGCAGATCCTGGGCACCGCACAGCAGGTCGACGTCGACGGGAACGGCTGCCCCACGCGGGCGATCGCGCGGGCCACCGCCGGGCCGTCGGACCTCAAGCCGGACTGGCTCTCGGTGTGTGTCTACTCGCAGGACACCGGCTCCGTGGCCCTGCAGTACTCCGCTCCCGGGTCCGTGCACAGCGCCCAGCAGTACGCCGCCCAGGTGAGGGCAGCCGAAGGTGCCGGTGGCGCGGCGTGCCCGACGCCGAAGGGCCGATGGGTCGCGCTCGGGCTCCACGGCCAGGGCGGCACGCGATGGGACGTCGTCAACCTCCAGTGTGGCCGGATCCAGCTGGCCGGCGGTCGGTCGGCATCCCTGCTGCCGCAGACCGTGCGGGACTGGGCCGTCGGCGGGGTGACGGCGTACGTCTCCGCTCCGGCCGGGACTCCAGGGCTGGACAACTACTTCCAGGCGCCGGCCGGCTGACCCGGGCGCCCGGAGATACTGGGGCGTGGCCTCCCCTCGAGACGGCTCGTCGCGC
>DATBBE010000248.1:0-13718 GCA_036271155.1 Nocardioides sp.
CACGAGATCCTCGCCCCGGCCAAGCCCGAGGCGGTGGCGCGGCTCAAGCGCGACCTCTCCGACTCCGAGATCCACATCGTCTACTCCGCCCGCGACCTGGCCCGTCAGGCGCCGGCCGGCTGGCAGGAGAGCGTCAAGCAGGGGCGGCGCTGGAGGTACGCCCGCTATCTGGCCCGCCTCCGCAACGGCCGCCCGTGGTTCGCTCGGGCCATCGACCTGCCCACCGTGCTGGGAGCCTGGGGCAACGGCCTCTCGCCCGAGCGGGTGCACGTCGTCACGGTGCCGCAGGCCGACGCGGTGGCGGCCGAGCCCGACCTGCTGTGGCACCGCCTCTGCCGCGCCTTCGGCATCGAGCCCGAGTGGGCCCCCGAGGACAGTGAGCGCGTCAACGCCTCACTCGGCAGCGCCGAGACCCAGGTGCTGCGGTCGCTGAACGAGCGGATCGGCCGTAGCACCCGCAACAACCCGGACTACGACGCCCTCATCCTCGGCATGCTCGCCGACGAAACCTTGGGCGGGCAGGTCTCCCGGCCCATCCTGCTCCCGCCCAAGCTGCACGACTGGGCCCGCGAACGGGGTGAGGCGTGGGCGGAGTGGCTCGAGCAGAGCGGGGTCGACGTCGTCGGCGACGCGGCCGATCTGGTGCCCGAGGTGTGGCCGGACGACCAGGACTTCAAGCACCCCGACCGCATCGGCAACAAGGCCCAGCTTCGCGCGGCGCTCGACGCCCTCGCGGCGATGACCGAGGAGGCGGCGTCCCGGCCGGATCCCGACGCCTCGATGCGCGCGCGGCTCCGGCGCGCGCGGGCGGCCTACAAGCGGTGAGCCGTACGACGTCCGCCGAGGAGGAGGCCCGCGCCTGGGCGTGGGTGGCCCACCTCCGAGACGGCGGCACGACACCGTGGTCCGCCTGGGGCTCCGCCGCGGGTGCCGACGAGCAGCTCGGTCGCTACCTGCCCGGCGCCCAGCAGCTCGAGCTGCTGCGCCGGCTCAACCAGCAGCAGCTGCCGACGCCCGAGCTCGCCGAGCGCGTCCTCGGAGCCAGCGCCCCGGGTCGAGGACGCCCCGACCTGGGCCTGGTCGGCGTGCTCCCCGAGTCGGCGTTCGGGCCACCCCCGGTCGACCCTGCCGATCTCCCGCCGGACGAGCTGGTGCGGGTCGCCACCGCCCTGCTCGCGGAGGACACCGTCGCCGCGGGCGACCCGCTCGAGCCGCGCACGCCCCGGCTCCTGCGCCGTCGCTACCGCGTCATGGGTGACCCTGAGCAGGCCATCACCCTGCGCGACACCCTCGTCGCCGACGGCCGGCCCCCGGGGAGCCGGCGCGCGACGGTCGTCGTGGCCGGCACCGACCTGGGCGCCATGCTCGTCCACCTCTGGACGGCGCGCGCGCTCGGCGCAGGGGTGCGCCCCTGGGGCGAGTGGCTGGCAGGTGAGGTACGCCGTCCGGGCCCGGCCGAGCGGATCGACCTGGCCGCCCTCGCCGAGAGCTGGGTCCCGCGACTGGGTGCCGGTCGCGTCCACGTCGTCATCGACGACCCCCGGCTCGCGGCTCGTCTGGTCGCCGGTCGACGACGACGCATCGCGATGCCACGGCCGCTGTCGGCCGACGCCGTGGAGCTCGCCCGCCGGACGGCGCCCGTGGTCGGGTCACTGGTCAGCCCGGACCGCCGGACTCGGCTGATGTGGCACCGCCTGCGGCCGGTGCTGGCCGCGCACCCGGGCCCGGAGCTCGGCGTCCCGGAGACCCACCGGGCCTGGCTCGACCGGCAGACGCGCGACCTCCGACGCCGCCTGGCGGTCGGTGACTACGCTGTTCACGGCGCTCTCCCGGAGCCCGGCGAGCGATCCGGGGTCACCGCGCCGGACGAGGAAGGCGTGCTCGCGCTGGCCATGCGGGTGCTGCTGGGTCCGCCCATCGGCACCGCGCTGGCGCTGAGACCGGAGACGAGGCCGGAGACGAGGGAGGCGACGTGACCAAGAAGGTCTACCTGCACGTCGGCACCCCCAAGACCGGCACGTCGTACCTCCAGCACGTGCTCTACCACAACCGGCGGACGCTCCACCGGCACGGGATCAACTACCCCGCCCGCCGGTTCGACGCGCACTTCCTGGCGGCGCTCGACCTGATGCGGATGCCGTGGGGCGGCCTCGAGGCGCAGGCGATCGGGTCGTGGGACAAGCTCGCCACCTCCGTACGCCGCGCCAGCGGCGACTCGATCATCAGCCACGAGATCCTGGCCACCGCCTCGCGCGTGCAGATCGGCCGCGCGCTCGACAGCCTCGGCCACGGCCGCGACGCGGAGGTCCATCTGGTGCTCTCGGTGCGCGACCTGGTGCGCCAGGTCCCGGCGGAGTGGCAGGAGAACGTCAAGCACCGCGCGGCCCTGTCCTACGGCGCGTTCCTCGACCAGATCCGTGACCCGCGGCGCGAGGGCCGCATCCCCACCTGGTTCTGGGGTGTCCAGGAGATCCCCGACATCCTCGACCGCTGGGGCCACGACCTGCCACCCGAGCATGTCCACGTCGTCACCGTCCCCCCGGCCGGCGGCTCGCCCGAGCTGCTCTGGAAGCGGTTCGTCGAGGCGTTCGGGCTCGACGGCATCGACCTCCAGCTCGACGGTGAGCGGGCCAACCCCTCGCTGGGCTCGGCCGAGACGACCCTGATCCGCCGGATCAACCGTGCCGCGAACGAGGAACTGGAGCCGGCGTTCTACCGGCCCCTCGTGCGCGAGCTGCTCGCCCACCAGACCCTCTCCCGGCGCACCAGGACGCCGCGACTCGCCCTGCCTCCGGACGTCTACCCGTGGGCGCGCGAGCTCGAGGAGTCGTGGATCGCGGAGATCCGAGCACGGGAGTACGACGTCATCGGCGACCTCGACGACCTGCGTGGTGCTCCTCCGGCCGACGACTACGCCGACCCCGACCATCCCGACGAGGCGCTCGTCTCGAGGGCGGCGGTCGACGCCCTCAAGGCGGTCCTGCTCGACCACGCGCGGCTGCAGCGGGTGCTCGGCCAGCGCGAGGGCGAGCTCTACGAGACGCAGCGGCTCCTGGAGAAGGCCCATCTGCGCCCGACGTACCGCTGGCGCGAGAAGCTCGTGCGCCGCCTCGAGACCGGACACACCGGGCAGCTCGCGATGAAGGCCTACCGCCGCGCCAGGGGCAGGAGCTCGCGGTCGGCGTAGCGGCCGATCCGCCACGTCGCGTAGCCGTCGGCGCCCATGCCGACCAGCCCGCCCACCAGCGGGATGCGCCGGCCGACGGTGCCGGCGAGCTTCTTCCCGGCGACCTTGGCGACCAGGTCGGCGGCGACCTCGGCCGAGATCACGCGGTCCAGGCCGGGGTCGTGGGCGGGTGCCGTGGCCAGCGCCATGGGTGGCGCCGGCAGCTTCTGGGCACGCACGAGGACGCGCACGTTCTCCTCACCGAGGAGGCAGACCAGGACGGCGTTGCGGACCCGGGGATCGGTGAGGTCATAGCCGCGGAGATGGGCGATGCCGGCGATCATCCGGCACTCGACCAGGGCGAGCCCGGAGATGTTGGTGGGCACGGTGAACGCCATCGTCGCCAGGCCACCGAGGTTGGTCAGGAGGCCCTGCGCCCCGGCGTACCGCACGTGGTTCTCGATCACCTCGTGGATCGCCCGGTCGACGTCACCACGTTGCTCACGCAGCTGCTTGTCGGCTGCCGCCGCGGCCGGCGGCAGCGGGCCGACGCCGTGGATGGCGCGGTGGAGCGCCTCACGCACGAACGCCGCGGTGAGGCCCGGCGCGAGCTCGGTCAGCCGGACCGGCTGACGGCCCACGCTGCTGGTGCTCGTCGCACGCTCGGCCATGGCACGATCCTACGTTCGGCGCACAGGTAGGTGGCCTACCGTGGACGAGTGCCGGTCGAACCGTCCCCGACCATCTGGGAGTTTCCGCCTCCGGCGCGCTACCACGCCGACGACGATCTCGTGGCGACCGGGGCAGACCTCGAGCCCGGCACGCTGCTGTCGGCGTACCGGCACGGCCTGTTCCCGATGCCCCTGGGCGGACGCCGGGCACCGATGGCGTGGTTCAGCCCGGTCCGCCGGGGAGTCCTTCGGCCCGGTGACCTCCATGTCTCGCGTTCCCTGGCCAAGGCGGCCCGTCGCTTCGAGATCCGGGTCGACACCGCCTGCGCCGAGGTGATCGACGCCTGCGCCGACCCGCGGCGGCCGTCGGGCTGGATCGACGGCCGGATCCGGGAGGCCTACCTGTGCCTGCACGACCTCGGCTGGGTCCACTCCGTGGAGACCTGGCACGACGGCCGCCTGGTCGGAGGCTTGTACGGCGTGGCGATCGGGGGTCTGTTCGCGGGCGAGTCGATGTTCCACCACGAGACCGACGCCTCGAAGGCCGCTCTGCTCGGGCTCGTGCGCCTCCTCGACGACGGTCAGGACCGCCTCGTCGACACCCAGTGGCGCACCCCCCACCTGGCCTCGCTGGGCGTCTGGGAGATGTCCCGCGAGGAGTACCTCGCACAACTGCCCGCACTGCTCGCCACCCCGGAGGCACTGTTCGGCGACGCGGCCGAACGAACCGGGCCTGACGTGCGTATCTCCGGGAGAAGCGGCACAGTGGCACGGGAGACTGGTGGCGGATGAGAGATCACATGGTGCACAGGACGACGGTCGCGCTCTGGGCGCTCGGAATGTTGCTGCTCGCTGGCGGACTCTCTGCGTGCGGGGGCTCGTCGTCGGCGCCGACCCACAGTGCCGGGGCGCCGACGGATGCGTCGTCGTCGGCGTTCTGCAAGACCTTCGTGGACCTCGACTCCGACGTCGACCCGGCGACGGTGGCCCGTGACCTGACCACGGTCGGGACGCCGAGCGGGATCAGCCCGGTGGCCCGCCAGGGCTTCGAGGTGCTGGTCGACCACGTGGGGCTGCTCCCGGACAAGCCCAACAACTCCGACCTGACCGCGATGGTCAAGGGCCTGCAGTCCAGTGACCGCGCCGCCGTGCTGGCGTTCTGGAAGTACTACGGCAACGAGTGCGAGCCGAAGCCGTAGGGCGTCCCTCTAGACGACGAGGGCCGGCTGGTCGCCGTCGGCGACGAGCGGCCGTCCCGCCGCCTGCCACGCCAGCAGCCCGCCCTCGAGGTTGACCGCGTCGCGGCCCTCCTGGAGCAGGAACGCCGCGGCGTACGCCGACCTGTTGCCGCTGCGACACACGACCAGCGTCTGCTGTGCCTCACGTAGCTGTGAATCCTCGGCGTACCGCTGCTGGAGCTGCATCAGCGGTACGTGCACCGAGCCCTCGACATGGCCGGCCACCCACTCGGCGTCCTCGCGCACGTCGAGCACCAGGAGCCCCTCGGGCAGGGGGTCGGGAACTCCGCCGACCGCGGCGGTGGGGATCTCCATCTAGGTCAGCATCTACTTCAGCAGCCGGGACATGCGACGGTCGGCCAGCGGCTTGCCGCCGGTCTGGCAGGTGGCGCAGTACTGCAGGGAGGTGTCGGCGAAGCTCACCTCGCGCACGACGTCGCCGCAGACCGGACACTTCTCGCCGGTGCGACCGTGGACGGCGAGGTGGGTCTTCTTCTCACCCTTGAGCTGAGCCGCGGGCAGGCCTCGCGAACGGGCCACCGCATCGCCCAGCTCGTCCTTGACCGCCGCGAACAGCTGGTCGAGCTCGCCCGCGGTGAGGCTGTTGGCGGGCTTGAACGGCGACATCCTCGCGGCGTGCAGGATCTCGTCGCTGTAGGCGTTGCCGATGCCGGCGATGGTGCCCTGATGGCGCAGGACGCCCTTGATCTGAGCGCGTCCGGCCGTCTCGAGGATGTCGGCGAGGGTGTCGCGGGTGAAGGCGTCGTCGAGCGGGTCGGGCCCGAGGCTGACGATGCCCGGCACGTCCTGCGGCGAGCGGACGACGTAGGCCGCGAGGCTCTTCTTGGTGCCGGCCTCGGTGACGTCGAGGCCACTGCCGTCGTCGAGGACGACGCGCACCGCCAGCCCCGACTTGCTGTTGGGTCGCGGCGGCACGCTCGGTACCTCGTCGCGCCACCGGATCCAGCCCGCCCTGGCGAGATGGAAGATGAGGTGGAGGCCGCTGGCCTCGATGTCGATGAACTTCCCGTGGCGGGTCACGTCGTCGACCAGGGTGCCCTCCATGGCCTGTACCGGCGGGTCGAAGGTCTTCAGGGCGCTGAACGCGGCCAGGTGGATGTGGGCGATCGCGTGACCGTCGAGGCGGCCCTTCAGGTCGAGGGCCAACGCCTCCACCTCGGGCAGCTCCGGCATGTCCTCAGCCTATCGGCCGCCCGGGACCGCGGATCCGGTGACAGATCACCGCCGCGGAGGGAGAATCGACCATGGCCACCGCGCGACCGCTGCCGGCGTCCGGGGAGATCTTCCTCGACGCGCGCGGCGCAGAGCGTGCGCTGCGTGTCTCCTGGCACTACGACACCGACCTCGTCGTGCTGTCCCTGTGGCGCGACAACGTCTGCACCGGCTCGTTCCGGCTGGGTGTCGAGGAGGTTCCCGAGCTGATCGACCTGCTCCGGACCGGGCTCGACACGGCGTACGCCGTCGCCCGCTCCCGGCGGCACGTCTCCGCTGGTTGAGGAACGCGCCCTGGCGCCTGTCTCGAAACCATGCCGGCGGGGGTGGGCTGGGCCTGGGCGTCAGCCGTCGAGGTGTCGGTCGGCCAGCTTGCGGAGCACGGGCACGGCGGCCGCGAGGGTCGCGCGCTCGTCGGCGGTCAGGTCGGCCAGCTCCTCGCTGAGCACCGTCGCGGACTCGTCGCGCAACGTGTCGAGCGTCTTCACCCCGACCGGTGAGAGGACCAGCAGCAGGCAGCGCTGGTCGTGCGGGTCGCGACGGCGCTCGACCCAGCCGGCCTCCTCGAGGATCTCCACGAGCCGGGTCATGCTCGGCGCCGAGACGTTCATGAGCTCGGCGAGGTCGCCCTGGCGGATGCCGTCGGGATACCTGGCCAGGGCCGACAGCGCCGCGAGGCGGGTCGGGGTGATGCCGGACCGGGTGGCCGGCGTACGCAGGTGGTAGGCCAGGCGGCCGACCTCGGTGCGCACCTCGCCGGCGAGCCGGGCCAGGTCGGGAGGAGTACGTCGACTCACGTACGTGCCCCCTCGGGCTCGGGTGCGCCGACCTCCGGCTGGTCGAAGGTCAGAGGCGTCTCGGTCTCGTGCTGGTCGTCGGCGTTCACGAACTTCTCGCCCATGAACCACGATGCCGCCGCGGCCACCAAGCAGGCCAAGATCGCGAACGCGAAGGCGACGATGAGCCCGTCGTGGAACGGCCCCGAGATCAGCGACGGGAAGAACGTGTGCCCGGTGAGGTACGCCGAGTCGTGGCTCGGCAGCTGCGAGAGCGTGTGGCCGCCGAGCAGCGACTGGACCGGGTTGTAGCCCAGCAGCGACGCGAACAACACGGCCACCGGAGGCAGCCCGGCGATGGTATGCGCCTGACCAGCCGGGACGCCGTGCGCGGTCAGGCCGGTCTGCATCGTCGCGGGCAGCGAGCCGGCCAGGCCGATGATCATCAGCGAGAAGAAGATGCCGATCGAGAGCACCATCGAGGTGTTCTGGAACGTCGTGCTCATGCCACCGCCGACCCCACGCCGGTTGGCGGGCAGGGAGTTCATCACCGCCGCGCGGTTGGGTGAGGCGAACAGGCCCATCCCGAAGCCGTTGAAGAACAGGGCCGTGGCGAACATCCAGTAGGAGAAGTTGACCGGCAGAGCGGCGAACGCGAGGAAGCTGAGCGCCGCGATCAGCATGCCGGCCGTCGCGAACGGGCGGGCGCCGTACCGGTCGGACAGCCAGCCCGACAAGGGTCCCGCGACCAGGAAGCCCAAGGTCATGGGAAGCATGAAGATGCCGGCCCACAGCGGCGTGGACTCGAAGGAGTACCCGTGGCGGGGCAGCCAGATGCCCTGCAGCCAGATGATCAGGATGAACATCAGGCCGCCGCGACCCAGGCCGGCCAGCAGGCTGGCGAGGTTGCCGAAGGAGAACGCGCGGACCTTGAACAGCTCGAGGTGGAACATGGGGTGGTCGATGCGGGTCTCGATCACGCAGAAAGCACCCAGCAGGGCGAGCCCGCCGATCATCGACGCCAGCACCCACGGGTTGGTCCACCCCATGATGTGACTGCCGTGCGGCTGGATGCCGTAGGTGATCGCGACCAGCACCCCGATCAGCCCGAGGGCGAAGGTGATGTTGCCCCACCAGTCCATGACGTGGTGACGCCGCGGGCTCAGGTCGCGCAGCTTGAGATAGCCCCAGCCGGTGCCGAACACGCTGAACGGCACGGAGACGAGGAAGACCAGGCGCCAGTCCACCGGCGCGAGGACGCCGCCGATCACCAGCCCGAGGAACGAGCCGGCGATGCCGGCCACCATGTTCAGTCCGAGCGCGAGCCCGCGCTGGGTCGACGGGAACGCGTCGGTGATGATCGCCGAGGAGTTCGCCATCAGCAGGGCGCCGCCGACACCCTGCAGGATCCGCATGATGATCAGCCAGAGGACACCCGACGTACCCGTCATCCAGGTGATGCTCAACGCCACCGAGAACAGCGTGAAGATCGCGAAGCCGGCGTTGAACATCTTCACCCGGCCGTACATGTCGCCGAGCCGGCCGAACGCGACGACCAGCACCGCGGTGACCACGAGGTAGCCCATGATCAGCCAGAGCAGGTAGCTGGAGTTGCCCGGCGCCAGCGGGTCGATCTTCAGGCCACGGAAGATGTCGGGCAGCGCGATCAGCAGGATCGAGGAGTTGATCGTGGCGATCAGCACCCCGAGCGTCGTGGTGGACAAGGCGATCCACTTGTAGCGCGGACCGAGGGTCGAGGGAGAGGCAGTCGTGTTCATTTAGTTCAAGGGTACTAACTATCTTGCCGGCGCGCACATCGGGAGCCCACATCTCGTCAGGAGTTCACCGATCGGTCGACGCGATGACGGCGTCCGCTCATCTCGAGCCGCGACAAAGGGAGCGTCCACGACTTCCAGGAGCTGCCCCCGATGCGATCTCGCCTGCCCCTCATGATCCTCACCCCGACGATCCCCGCCTGCCTCGCGATCGCCCTCGCGGTCGCACCGAGCCAGGCGGCCCGCAAGCACCAGCCCCAGCCGCCGACCGACCCCGCGTCGGCGGTGAAGCTCTACACCACCGACATCCCACCCATCGCCACCATCGGCGGTGTGCAGATCAAGGGTGGCGCCTACGGCTCGTCGTTCACCCCCAAGCCCGGCTCGGACACCGTCTTCTACGGCCTGACCGACCGCGGCCCCAACGTCGACGGCCCGAACGGCACCAAGGTCGAGCCGCTGCCGGACTTCCAGCCGGCCATCGGCGAGTTCGTGCTGCAGAAAAACGGGACGGCGAAGCTGGTCAAGCGGATCGGGCTCAGCGCCTTCGACGGCAAGCCCTACAACGGACAGGTCAACCCCGACAACACCACCAGCGAGACCATCACCGACCTCGACGGCAACACCCTGGCGCCGAGCTTCGAGGGCTATGACCCCGAGGGTCTGGTCGTGATGCGCGACGGGACGTTCTGGGTGTCGGACGAGTACGGCCCCTTCATCACCCACTTCTCCCGCGACGGGCGGGCGATCCAGAGGCTGAGTCCGACCGACGGCACGCTTCCCCGCGAGCTGATCGAGCGTGAGCCCAACAAGGGCATGGAGGGGCTCACCATCACCCCGGACGGGAAGACGCTGGTCGGCATCATGCAGGCCGGCCTCGACGCCCCCGACGGACCGAAGTCGAAGAACGTGACGGCGCTTCGGATCGTCACCGTCGACCTGCGGACGTACGCCTCCCACGAGTACGTCTACCTGCTGCACAACGACGGCAGCCCGACCACTGCGGTCAGCGAGATAGCAGCGGTCAACAGCCACCAGTTCCTCGTCGACGAGCGCGACGGCAACTTCGAGCCCGGGGCGAACAAGAAGCTGTTCCTGATCGACCTGCGCGGGGCGACCGACGTCGGTCCCTCGTCGCGCGTGCCCGGCACGACGTACGACGGGCCGCACGGCGGTCTGCTGATCGGGGGCGCGACCATCGAGGGTCTGGTCGGCAAGGACAACACCGCCGACGCGGCCACCGCACTCCAGGGTGCCGGCATCACGCCGGTGTCCTCGACGCTCTTCCTCGACATCGGCGGCCTCGTCTCGGCCATCGACCCGACCGGCGGCTTCTTCGGGCACGACAAGGTCGAGGGGGTGGCGGTGCTCGACGGCGGGAAGCGGGTGATCCTCTCCAACGACAACGACTTCGGCATCGTGGGCCTGACCGGCGACACCCCGCCGTTCCAGCTCACCGCGAAGGTCCTGCCGAACGGATCCGTCGACGACGGCGAGCTGCTCGCGGTCGACATGACCAAGGTGCCGGCCCAGTTCCGCTGAGCCGGCGCGCCACCAGACTCTCGGCCGCAACACCCGGGCTCCCCGACACGCGCTGTTCGGGGAGCCCGGCTTTCTACCGAATGGGCTAGAGAGCCCGATACGGTCCGAGCATGGACCCGGTGCGCAACCCGTACGCTCCCGGCGCCGGTCAGCGGCCGCCCGAGCTCGCGGGGCGGAGCGCCCAGCTGACGGCCTTCGACGTCGTGCTCGAGCGGGTCGCCCACGAACGTCCGGAGCGCAGCGTCGTGCTGACCGGCCTGCGCGGCGTCGGGAAGACCGTGCTGCTCAACGCCCTGCGCTCGGCCGCGGTACGCCGGAGCTGGGGCACCGGCAAGCTCGAGGCCCGGCCGGACCAGGGTCTGCGGCGCCCGCTCTCCTCGGCCCTGCACCAGGCGGTCCGCGAGCTGGGGCATCCCGACGAGGACTCGGTCACCCACGTCCTGGGGGTCGTGCGGTCGTTCGCCGAGCGGGACGCCGGCTCCGGTGCCAAGCTGCGTGACCGGTGGCATCCCGGCATCGACGCGCCGGCCGTCCGGGGGCGCGCCGACTCCGGTGACATCGAGATCGACCTCGTCGAGCTGTTCACCGACCTCGGCGGACTGGCCGCAGACCAGGGCCGAGGCGTGGCGGTGTTCGTCGACGAGATGCAGGACCTCGGCCCCGACGACGTGTCGGCACTGTGCGCGGCCTGCCACGAGATCAGCCAGTCGCGGCTCCCGGTGATCGTGGTGGGCGCGGGACTGCCCCATCTGCCCGCGGTCCTCTCGGCGGCGAAGTCCTACTCCGAGCGGCTGTTCGCCTACCAGCGCATCGACCGGCTCGACCGGGAGAACGCAGACCTCGCGCTGCGGGCACCGGCCGAGGCCGAGGGCGCGGCGTACGACGAGAACGCGCTGGCCGCGCTGTACGCCGCCACCGGCGGCTACCCCTACTTCATCCAGGCCTACGGCAAGACCGTCTGGGACCTCGCGCCGCGCTCGCCGATCACGGCCGCCGACGTGGCCGTCGGCGCCCCGGAGGCCGACCGCGAGCTGGCTGTCGGCTTCTTCGGCTCACGCTACGAGCGAGCCACGCCGGGGGAGCGGGAGTACCTCCGCGCCATGGCCGACGCGGCGTTCGAGGGCCTCGAGTCGGTCCCGACCGCCGACGTCGCGGCCGTCCTCGGCAAGAAGCCGCAGTCGCTGTCGCCGGCCCGTGACGCGCTGCTGAAGAAAGGGCTCATCTACTCCGGCGAGCGCGGCCGGATCGCCTTCACCGTCCCCCACTTCGGCGCGTTCCTCCGGTCGCGCTGAACCGGCTACCCGAACGTGTCGGCCGCGGCCTGGATCTGCGCGACGTAGGCCTCCGGGCCGGCGGGGCCGTCGATCAGCTCGCGGACGATGTCGCAGTGGCCGGCGTGCTGGGCGGTCTCGGCCAGCACGCGCACGACGAGGTGTCCGAACGTCGTCACCCGGTGCTCCTCGGACCACCACGCAACCGTCGCCGGGGCGTCCAAGGGGATCGTCGCCAGAGACTCGTCGCTGTGCTGCCAGGCCCGGCGGTAGAGCCCGAGGAGGTAGTCGCGCGACTGGTCGGCGGTCGCCCACATGTCGGCGGACTCCCAGACCGAGCCGTCGTCCTCCCAGGGCAGTGGCACCGGC
Organism: Nocardioides sp.; assembly: GCA_036271155.1. GTDB lineage: Bacteria > Actinomycetota > Actinomycetes > Propionibacteriales > Nocardioidaceae > Nocardioides. The sequence continues at coordinate 12,042 of DATBBE010000248.1, forward strand.
GACGGCCGGCCGACGCTGGCGCCGAGATAGCCCAGCTCGATGCCGGCCAGGTGCTTGACCAGCCCGAGCAGGTTGGTGCCCGAGGGCACGAGCGGCCGGCGTGCGTCGTACTCCGAGAGGCCGTCGAGGGAGCGGACCACGGTGTCGCGCGACTCCTGGAGGTAGCCCCGGAGGTCGTCGGCCAGCGACCCGCTCATCGCCGGACGAGGTCCTGGTAGTCGGGATGGCGGCGGATCCAGGCGTTGACGAACGGGCAGAGCACCTTCACCTTCAGCCCGGCGTCGGCCCGGAGCAGGTCGAGCACCTGTCGCACCATCGACGAGCCGACGCCCTGACCCTCGAACGAGTCGTCCACCTCGGCGTGCAGGATCAGGATCTCGCCGTCGCTGCGCTCGTACGCCGTGAAGCCGGCGAGCTGCTCGTCGACGTACGCCTCGAACCGGCGCCCCTCCGGGTCGTCGCGGACCGTCACCTCAGCCATGTCGTCACGCTAGTCGTTCGTCCGGCACCGGCCGACCCTCGGCCACGGCCGCGAAACGGTCCAGGAGGATCGACCACTCGCTGAACCTGGCACGACCCGCGACGTTGCCAGCCGTCCAGCCACCGTGCTCGAAGTGGACCTGGCATCCGCGGAGGTGAGGCTCGAAGGTGACGTCGAGCGTGCTCGGGTGCTCCGGGTCCTGAGCGAGGGTGAAGGTCTGCGCATAGTGACGCGGCTGGTCCGACGCGGTGACCGTGCCCCACGGGTAGGTCGTCCCGTCGTCGAGGCTCATCGTGACCGCCGCTCCCACGAGCGGGTCGATGCGGACCTCGCGGAGCCCCGGCGGGCCGTAGGCCGGGTGCCACCAGGTGTCGATGCGCCGGACGAACGCGTCCCACGCCAGGTCCGGCGAGCAGCTCAGGTCGTAGGTGAGCTCGATCGGAGCGGCCGCCTCGGTGGGGCGCGGGTCGGCCGCTGCACCCTCACCGGGGTCGGCGCCGGCGACCGGCTGGTGGAAGACCAGGCGGTTGTGGAACGGGTCGATCACGACCATCACCCGACCCCAGTCCTCTTCGCGGACGCCGGGCTTTGCGTAGTCGTAGGGACGGCTGTGCACCTCGCGGTGCAGCGCCTGGACGTCGGCCACGGGGATCAATGCCGCGCCACCGGGACTCGCGTCGCCGTGGTGCTCGCTCAGGTGCAGCACGGTGCGACCGCGGTGCACCTGCATGTACAGCGGCGAGTGGTCGTCGTACCCGTGCTCCCAGTCGATCGCGAAGCCGAGGTAGTCGACGTAGAACTCGACCGCCTTGGCGCGGTCGAAGATCCGCAGGATCGGGACGGCCGGCCCTTCGGGGGAGTCCTCGCCGGTCGACGTGGCCGCGAGGGTGTTCCAGTCGCGGGCGCCGTGCTGGTGCGCGACCAGCTCGAGCGCCTCGCTGTGGCCGATCGAGATGTCGCGGTCGGCCAGGTCGGCGCGCAGCCGCCTGGCCATCTGCTTGTGGGTGTCGGACATGACGCTGCTTCTCTCCGGCGGACCACCGCGGGTGCGGTGCCTCAGGGGCCTGCGTTGCCTGGTCGGGTCCGCCCGGGAGGGCGCATCACGGACAGGAAGGGTGTCGTGCTGGGCATTCACCGTCCCGCATCAGCGGGGCAGGCGGCCGGCTGCCCGGGCCGAGGCCAGGATATCCGATGGC
>DATBBE010000249.1:0-12007 GCA_036271155.1 Nocardioides sp.
CTCGGCGGCGCTCGCGATCGGCATCCCGCGCGGGACCGTGGTCGAGGGGCTGCGCTCGTTCCTGCCCGACGCCGAGCACAACCCAGGTCGGATGAACCTCTTCACGGTCCCGGTGAGCGGTTCCGGGACTGGTTCTGTCACGGCGGGAGAGGTCTCGGTCGTCATCGACCTGGCGCACAACGAGGCCGGGCTGGAGGCCCTGCTGGAGATCATGGCCGGCGTACGGCGCCCCGGCGCGCGGCTGCTCCTGGGACTGGGAGCCGTCGGTGACCGGACCGACGAGCTGATCGGCCGGCTCGGCGAGATCGGCGCGATGGGGGCCGACGTGGTTGCGATCGGACACAAGGAGCACTATCTGCGCGGGCGCAGCATCGAGGAGCTGGAGACCCTTCTGCGCGACGGTGCGGAACGCGTCGGGGTGAGCGACGTCCCGGCGTACCCGACCGAGGTCGAGTGCCTGGCCGCCCTGGTCGCGCGGGCCGAGCCGGGCGATGTCGTCGGGCTGATGTGTCACGCCGAGCGCCAGGGGGTCTACGACTGGATCTCCGAGCACGGCGGCACCGCGGACACCCCCGAGCGGCTCGGCGAGAAGGTGCGTGCCGCTCATGCCTGAGCCGGGCCGGCCCCTTCTGAGGGCTCAGCGCACCGCGAGTGGCTCCAGGAGCCGATGCGGCTCCCGCAGTGCCACGGAGACCGGATCGTCGCGCCGGGTCGGGTCCGAGCCGGGACCAGGTCGCACCTCGATGTCTCCGGGCGCAGGGGAGCGGCCACAGCTCAGGCAGCTCCCAGCGGGGCTCAGGTCGCCGCAGCCCACGTGTCGGTAGAGCCGACGCGGCAGCCCCGGCGTCGTACGCCGGTCGCCCCACTGGCCCAGCGCGTACAGGACCGGCCACAGCCCCAGGGCGTCCTCGGTGGGCTCGTACTCCGGGTGCCCAGTGGACGTGCGGGTGAGCAGACCGTCGGCGACCAGGCCATCGAGCCGGGTGCTCAGCACTGCCTTGGAGATGTCGAGGTGGGCCTGGAAGTCGGAGAAGCGGCGGACCCCGAAGAACGCGTCGCGCAGGATCAGCAGGGTCCAGCGCTCCCCGACGACCTCCAGGGAGCGCGCCAATGAACAGTCCTGCCGGGCGTAGTCGGTGCCGAGGGGCATCGTGCTCTCCATCCGCGGTTCGGGCGACGGGAATAGGTGGTCTGTTCATCGAACTATATCTGCTACTGTACCGATAGTTCGATGAACAGACCACCTGGAGCCGTCATGAACGCCGCGCGTCGTACCCTTCTCAGCTCGACTCTCGGGACGCTGGCCGTCCTGGTGGCGTTCACGGCGCCGCTGGCGAACCTCAACCAGACCGCTGCCGGCCTGGATGCCGGCGCCTCGGGTCGCACCTGGATCCTCAGCTCGATGAGCATCGGTCTCGGGGCGTTCCTGCTGACGGCCGGCCGAGTCGCGGACGACTTCGGTCGGCGAGGCACGTTCGTCGCCGGGGCCGTGGTGCTGGCGGCGGGCTCGGTCGTGGCCGCGCTCACTCCCGACGTCGCGGTCTTCGTCGCGGCGAGGGTCGTCGAAGGGGTCGGTGGGGCTGCCGTCGTGGCCGCGGGGCTCGGGATGCTGGCGACCGCCTTCCCCGACCCGCTCGAGCGCGCCCGAGCCACCGGTCTGTGGGGCGCCAGCGTGGGCGCCGGCATCGCGCTCGGGCCGATCCTGTCGACGTGGCTGGGTCGGTGGCACTCCTGGCGCGACGTGTACGTCGTGCTCGCCGTTGCCGCGGTCGTGCTGGCGTTGACCGCGAGTGGCTGTGACGAGTCCCGAGCGGCCCACCGGTCCCGCCTCGACGTTCCCGGTGTCGTGCTGCTGGCGGGGGGCTCGAGCGCTCTGCTGGCCGGGCTGACCGAGGGTCGCGAGGGCTGGACCCGCGCCCTGGTGCTCGTGCTGCTGGCGGTCGGCGTGCTGCTGCTGGCGGCCTTCGTGGTGGTCGAGCGCAGGTCAGACCACGCGATGATCGACCTCGGGCTGTTCCGGCGACCTGCGTTCGCCGCGGTGACGGCAGCGGCGCTCGCCACCGGTGGCGGCATCATCGCCCTGCTGTCCTACGTCTCCGGCTTCGCAGGCGTGGCCCTGGGCCTGCCTCCGACGACAGCGGCCTGGCTGATGCTCGCGTGGTCCGGGCCGAGCGTGGTGACGGCCCTGGTCGCCCGACGGCTCCCGCACCACTGGACCGGGCGGGCGCGGATGGGTGGCGCGCTGGTCGTGGTCGCGGTGGGGCAGCTCATGCTCTGGGGCATCGGCACGGGCAGCGGTGCCGGTCGCTTCGTGCCCGGGCTGCTGCTGGCCGGCGTCGCGAGCGGCGTACTCAACGCAGCCCTGGGTCGCGAGAGCGTGGCGAGCGTGCCGGCGACGCAGGCGGGCCTCGGCAGCGGGGCCAACAACACCGCGCGCTACCTCGGCTCGGCCCTCGGCGTGACCGTCGTGTCGGTGGTCGCCGCCCCGTCCGGCCCGGTGACCGCCACCGCGCTCGTGGCCGGGTGGAACCGCGCGGCCCTCGTCACGGCCGCGGTCTCGCTCGCCGGAGCGCTCGTCGTGCTGCTGGTGGGGGAGCGGGCTCGCGTGGCCACGGCACCGGAAATCCGCTCGACGCACGAGGTCGACGCTGCCTAGGGTCACCGCCATGGTGACGTGCACGGTGACGTACATGGTGACGGTCCGCCGTGGCCGCGGGACGACCGCGGCGGTGGGGATGGCATCCGCTCGGGCCTGAGTGGGCCCAGCGCCTGGTCGACTCCTCGCCCGTCCGCCCCGGCGACGTCGTGGTCGACCTCGGCGCCGGCGAAGGCGCCCTCACCGACCCGCTCGCACGGGCCGGCTGCCGGGTCCTGGCGGTCGAGCTGCATGCGCGTCGCGCGTCCGCGCTGCGCGTGCGGTACGCCGGGAGCCTGGTGGCGGTGCTCGAGGTCGACCTCGACGACTTCCGGTGGCCGGGACACCCGTTCCGCGTGGTCGCCAACCCGCCGTACGCCGGCATCAACGCGTTGGTCCGGCGCCTGCTCGCCGCACCCGCCCTGCTGTCGGCCGACCTGGTGGTGGCCGAGGGGGCCGCGCGCGGCCTGCTGCGACGTCATCACCGTCTGGAGGGCGGGCCGCGGGTGCCGCGCCAGGCCTTCCGGAACAGGCCGCCCGGCGACAGCCGGGTGCTGCTGATCCGGCGTTGAGGTGGACCAGTCGATCCCACCCGAATCGGCTCATCCTTCTGGTCCTGATGCGGTCTAGCGTAGAGCCATGACCACGACCCACCAGGACAACCTGCACTCCATCCCGACCCGCCTCGACATCGACTCCGCGGCACCCGCGTTCAGCAAGGCGATGGCTCACCTCGACACCACCGCCACTCGCGAGCTGGATCGGGTCGGCTTCCCGGCCGGCCTGCGCGACCTGGTCCGGCTGCGCGCCTCCCAGATCAACGGGTGCGCCTACTGCGTCGACATGCACGCCACGGACGCGGCGCACGCCGGCGAGTCCTCCCAGCGCGTGAACGCGGTCGCGATCTGGAACGAGTCGCCCTTCTTCACCGAGCGCGAGCGTGCCGCCCTCCGGTTCACCGAGGTCGTCACCCGCGTCGCCGAGACCCACGTCCCACCGGAGGAGTACGACGCCGTGGCGGCCCACTGGTCGCCCGACGAGGTCGGCGCCCTCCTGTCGCTGATCGTCACCATCAACGCCTGGAACGCTCTCGCCGTCGCCTCCCGGGCCTGGGAGCCCCAGCTGGCCGACTGAGTGATACTTCGCAGCGATCCGCACCCGATTTCTCGCTCAGGAGGTGCCGATTGCTGCGAAGTATCGGGAGGGTGGGGCCGTGATGGAGCTCCATGTGACGCTCGAGGGGCCGGGCGACCAGGCCACGAGGGTCGCCCGGATCTACCAGGCCCTGCGCGAGGCGGTGCTGGACGGGCGGCTGTCGCCCGGTGACCGCGTGCCCGCCACCCGCGACCTCGCCGGTCAGCTGGGCGTCGCCCGCGGCACCGTGACCGCGGCGTACGACCGCCTCACCGCGGAGGGCTTCCTCGAGGCACGCCCGGGCTCCGGCACCTACGTCACGGACGTGTCGCTCGACGGCCGATGGGGCAACGGCGAGGGTGGCAGAACGGGCGACGGGCGCCGAGCCCGTGCGGGAGCGGTGCGTGCACTCCCGATCTGGGACGTCCCCGAGGAGACCAGCGAGCCGCGCGGCCGGCGACTGCATGACCTGTCGATCGGCCTGCCGGACCCTGCGCTCTTCCCCCTCGAGGTCTGGCGGCGGCTCGTGTCGGCCCAGCTGCGACGTTCGAGGCTCGAGGAGGCGACGTACGGCAGCCAGGGCTCCTCTCGCCTGCGCAGCGAGATCGCCCGGTTCCTCGGCCTGTCGCGATCGGTGGTGGCCGCGGCCGACGACATCGTGGTGACCGCTGGAGCCCAGCAGGCGATCGACCTGGTCGCACGCGTCCTGGTGGCGCCGCGCACGGTCGTCGCCGTGGAGGATCCTGGGTACGCCGTGGTCCACCGCCTCTTGGAGACGCATCGTGCCGTCGTGCGCGGCGTGCCGGTCGACGACGAGGGCCTGGTCGTCGAGGAGATCCCGCACGACGCCCGACTGGTCTACGTCACGCCGTCCCACCAGTTCCCGACCGGGGTCGCGATGTCCCTGGGGCGCCGGCTCGCCCTGCTCCGCTGGGCCGTCGAGCACGACGCGGTGATCGTGGAGGACGACTACGACAGCGAGTTCCGCTTCGCCGACCAACCCGTCGAGCCCCTGCAGAGCCTCGACCGCGACGGCCGCGTCGTCTACGTCGGCACGTTCTCCAAGTCGCTGCTGCCCGCGCTCCGCACCGGGTTCCTGGTGCCACCCCAGACCCTCACCGCCGCTGTCCGCGAGGCCAAGCGGGTGACGACCTGGGAGGGTGACCTGACCACGCAGGGTGCGCTCGCGGAGTTCCTCGCCGAGGGACACCACGCTGCCCACGTACGCCGTGCCACGCGGGTCTACCGCGAGCGACGGGCGATGGTCCTGGAGGGTCTGGCTCGGCTGGACGACGTGCTCGACGTGGTGACGTCGGTCGCCGGCCTGCACGTGTGCGCGGTGTTCGGCGACCGTGCGACCGACGACCGCGCGGTGGTCGCCCGCGCCGCGGCGCGCGGCGTACGCGTCGACCGGCTCTCGTCGAGGTTCCGCGACTGCCCGCCTCGCCCCGGGCTCGCGGTCGGGTTCGGCGGCATCGACGCCGACGCGCTGCCCGACGCCATGCGGCGCCTCGAGCAGGCGGTCCGCTCCTAGGGCGTGTAGTCGGGGTCGGCCGCCGGTGCGTCGGGGTTCTCGCCGGAGCCGGCCTGGGCTTGGTTGGACCAGTTCTCCAGCTCGCTCATCACCCGGCCGTGCTGGTCGACGCAGATCACCACGAGGTCGCCCGGGTTGGCCCGGGCCAGGGCGTGCCGCACCGCCTCGATCTCCTCGAGCACGATCTCGACCTGCCTGCAGCGCGCCCCCTCGGCCATCGCCTGCCTGACGCCGTCCGCGACGAGCTCCGAGGTCTCGCCTCGCTGACGACTGCGCAGGTGCTCGTCCTCGCGGACGATCACGACGTCGAAGTGCTGTGCCGCGACCGCGCCGAGCTCGCGCATGTCCTCGTCACGGCGGTCGCCGGCAGTCGCCACGACGCCGATCCGTGAAAGACGACCGAACTCCGACGTCGCCGACAGGGACTCGCCCACCCGGTCGACGAAGTCTCCGAGCATGCGCATGCCCGGAGCGTTGTGGCAGTAGTCGACGAGCACGTGCATGCCGTTCACGTCGACCTCGTTGAGGCGGCCGGGGGAGAGGTAGTAGTTGGTCGAGAAGGTGCGCATGCCCTGGCGGATGTCGTGCAACGGCGCACCGGCCGCGAACGCCGCCGCGGCAGCGGCCAGCGAGTTCTGGACGTTCATCCGGGCGCGGCCGTTGAACGTCGCGGGCAGCAGGTGGGTCCAGGCCAGCTGCATCTCGCGGCGGCCGTGCTTGACCACGATCATCTCGCCGCGCTCGGACGGGTTGAGCACCAGAGCCTTCCCGCCGCGACGGCAGTGGGCCTCGATCATCTCGCGTACGTCGGAGCCCGGCTCCTCCATGGAGAACCAGACGACCTGCCCCGAGCACCGGCGCCGCATCTCGCGGACCAGCGGGTCGTCGGCGTTCAGGACCGCGTGCCCGTCGCGGGGGACGGCCTCGACGACCACGGCCTTCACGTCGGCGAGCTGCTCGACCGTGTCGATGCCCCTGAGGCCGAGGTGGTCGGGCTGGACGTTGAGGACGACGGCGACGTCGTTGCGTTCGTACCCGAGACCCTCGCGCAGGATGCCGCCCCGGGCGACCTCGAAGACCGCGAAGTCGACGCGGGGGTTCTGCAGGACCATGCGCGCGCTGCGCGGGCCGGAGGCGTCGGCCTTGATCAGCAAACGCTCGTCGATGACGACGCCGTCGGTCGAGGTCATGCCCACCTTGCGTCCCATGCCCTTGAAGATGTGGCTGATCATCCGGGAGGTCGTCGTCTTCCCATTGGTGCCCGTGACGGCGACGATCGGGATCCGCGACGGCGCCCCGGGCGGGAAGAGCATGTCGACGACCGGCTTGGAGATGAACTGCGGCTCTCCGATGGTCGGGTGGGTGTGCATGCGGAAGCCCGGCGCTGCGTTCACCTCGCAGATCGCCCCACCGGTGTCGCGGACCGGCTCGGTGATGTCGGGACAGATGAAGTCGATCCCCGCGATGTCGAGCCCGATCATCCGGGCCGCCTCCTCGGCGATCTCGACGTTCTCGGGATGGGCCTCGAACGTGCGGTCGATGGAGATGCCGCCGGTCGACATGTTGCCGGTCAGGGCCAGCTTGACCGTCTCGCCCTCGGCCGGCACGGAGTCGAGCGTGTGTCCTTGCCCGGCCAGCACCTCCTCGGCGGCGGAGTCGATCTTGATCCGGGTCAGCACCTTCTCGTGCCCGACGCCGCGTCGGGGATCGGCGTTCGTCAGGTCGACGAGCTCGCGCACCGAGGCCCGGCCGTCCCCGGTGACCGACGCGGGCACGCGCTCGGCGATGGCCGCCATCCGGCCGTCGATGATCAGGCAGCGGTAGTCCTTGCCGGTCACGAAGGACTCGACGATGCAGGTGCCGCGTCGCGACTGCTCCTCCGCGACCGGGAAGGCGTCGCGCACCTCGTCGTCGTTCTGGAGGTTCAGGCAGACTCCGCGGCCGTGGTTGCCGTCGAGCGGCTTGACCACGACCGGAAACCCGATCCGGCGCGCGGCGGCGGCCGCGGCGTCGGCGCTGCGCACCGACTCCTGCTTGGGCACCGGGAGCCCGGCCGCTCCGAGCAGCTTGGTAGTGAGGTCCTTGTCGGAGGCGACGTCGACCGCGATCGAGCTCGTCTCCGAGGTCATCGTGGCTCGGATGCGCTTGGCGTGGACACCTTGGCCCAGCTGCACCAGGGAGTACTGGTTGAGGCGGATCCACGGGATGTCGCGGCTGACGGCCTCGTCGATGATGGCCTGGGTCGACGGACCGAACGCCGTGCGCTCGGCCCGGATGATGAAACTCTCCAGCTCGCCGTCCCAGTCGAACTCGGGATCGGCCCGCACGAGGTGGTTGACCAGCCGCGCGGCGAGACGACCCGCCGCGAGCCCGACGTTCTCGTCGACGTAGCCGTAGATGACGTTGTAGCGACCGGGCTCGCCCTTGACGCCGCGGGTCTTGCCGCGGCGGATGTCGTGGCCGACGACCTGCTGGAGGGCCAGCGCGCAGTGCTCGGTGACGTGACCGAGCCACGTGCCCTCCTGCAGCCGCTCGACGAACCCGCCCTTGCGCCCGCGCGAGCAGGAGTGGTGGACCAGCCCGGGGAGGGCCTCCAGCAGGTGCTCGGTGAAGCCCGGGAGCTTGTCGGTGGGGTACTGCTCCAGCCCGCCCAGGTCGACGACCAGGTGGATCGCCCGTTCGTACGACCAGATGTTCGCCCCGCGGTAGACGCGGGTCTCGATGATCTCGAGGTCGGGAGTCGGGCGTTCGCTCACCGGGGTCCTCCGTCCTGCTCCTCGTCGTGTCGCGCGGCATCAGTCTTGCGGGCTGGGCGCTGGCGGGCCAGCCGTCGGCGCAGGTGCGTGGGGCTGATGTCGTCGGCGGCGATGTCGCGGGCCATCCGGCGCAGGTCGGCCTGGGCCTCGGCGATCTCCACGGCGTCCTGGGGCGACACCGACGGCAGGCCCGCGACGAGCGCCCGCGCGGTCAGGTCGTACGCCGCTCCGGCCGGCAGCACGTGGAGGACGACCCCGCTGGCCAGCAGGGGGGAGGACCGCTTGGCCTCGTAGGCGTTCGTCACCAGGTGGCTGGGGTCGAGGATGGTGACCGCACCGCGCCCGGAGACTCGCAGGATCTCGTGGCCGGCCTCGACGGCCACGGTCGCACAGGTGTCCTCGTCGACTCCGATGCCGAGCAGCTGCGGGGACTGGGCGACGATCATCAGCAGCCGCCCGTAGCGGTTGCGCTGGTCGAAGTGCTGGTCGATCACGCTCGACCCGAGCAGGCCCAGCCCCGCGGCCACCTGGGTCATCCGCTGCTTGGGCGTGGCACCGCCAGGTCCGAAGGCCACCATGTGCGAGGACTGGATGCTGGCGCCGGCCGAGGTGCCGGCGACCACGGCGCCGCGCTCGTGGGCGCGCACCACCGCGTCACCGACCGGGGTGCCGCAGATGATCGATGACAGCTTGAGCTGGTTGCCACCGGTGAGGAAGACCGCGGTCGCCTCGTCGACCACCTTCACGAGGTCGGGGTCGTGCGCCTCCTCCCGGCTCTCGGGCCGACACGCGGTGACCTCACCGGCTCCCAGCCTGCGGAACAGCGCGTCGTACACCTCGACGACCTCGTCGCCGAGGCTGGACGCGGTCGGGATCACCACGATCCGGGCGTCCGAGCCTCCCGCCGCGGCGGCGAAGTCGGTGAGGATCGTCCGCCGTCGGAGCTTGTCCTCGGCACCGCCGATGATCATCAGAGGTCCGGGACGAGGCATGACAGGGAAGGCTAGCCGGTGCCACAGTTCACGTGTGAGCGTGCAGTCGGAGGGTGGCTCGCGGCGGCTGGTGGTGATGCGCCATGCCAAGGCCGAGCCCGGCGGTGAGAGCGACGCCCTGCGCGAGCTGGGGCAGCGAGGGTGGAACGACGCCCTCGAGGCCGGCCGCTGGCTGGCTGGGCGGGACATCACCCCGGACGCGGCCCTGGTCTCGTCGGCCCGGAGGACGACGTCCACGTGGCTCGCCCTGGCCGAGGGCGGGTCCTTCGACGCCGAGCCGGCGTACTCCGACGGCCTCTACAGCGCAAGCCCGGAGACCGCGCTCGACCTCGTGCGCGAGACTCCCGGCGACGTGCGCGTCCTGGTCGTGGTCGGTCACAACCCGACGATGGCCTATCTGGCCCAGCTGCTGGACGACGGTGGCGGGGACGCGACGTCCGGCCGGGAGATGGCCAGCGGCTTCCCGACCGGAGCCCTGGCCGTCTTCGACGTACCCGACTCCTGGCCCGAGCTCGACCTCGCCTCCGCCCGCCTGGTCGCCTTCCATGTAGGCCGCGCCTGAGCCGGATGTCCCGATAGTTCGCAGCGTTCCGCACCCCGACACGCCGACGACAGGGTGCGGAACGCTGCGAACTATCAGGAGGGGACGGGTGGGGACGGGGTGACCAGGCCTTGCTCGAGGTCGAGGGCCTCGATCTCCTCGCGACTGATGCCGAGGAGGTACATGATCGCGTCGAGGTAGGGCACGTTGACGGTGGTGTCGGCCGCCTGTTGCACCAGGGCCTTGGCGTTGTAGGCGATGCCCAGCCCGGCGACCTCCAGCATGTCGAGGTCGTTGGCGCCGTCGCCGATCGCGACCACCGACTCGACCGGCACGCCCACCTCGCCGGCGAAGTAGCGCAGCGCCTCGGCCTTCCCGGCGCGGTCGACCACGTCGCCGACGATCCGGCCGGTCAGGACGCCGTCGACGATCTCGAGCTCGTTGGCGCGTGAGTAGTGGATGCCGAGGTCGGCGGCGAGCCGGTCGGTGATCTGGCTGAACCCACCCGACACCAGCGCGAACCGGTAGCCGAGCCGGCGCAGGATGCGCACCAGGGTGCGCGCGCCTGGAGCCAGGACCAGCGCGTCGTACACCTCGTCGAGAGCGCTCGCGGGGATGCCGGCGAGCAGGGCGACCCGGGAGCGGAGCGACTCCTCGAAGTCGAGCTCGCCGCTCATCGCGCGCTCGGTGGCGGCGGCGACCTGAGCGCCGTACCCGCTGTGGGCGGCGAGGAGCTCGATCACCTCTCCCTGGATGAGGGTGGAGTCGACGTCCATCACGATGAGCCGCATCGCTCGCCTCAGCAGGCTCGAGGGCTGGACCGCGATGTCGACGCCCTGGGCCGCGGCCTCGACGCTCAGCATCGCGCGCAGGCGGTCGGGGTGTGCGCCGGAGACGTGAAGGTCGATCGCGGTGACCGGGTAGCGGGCCATGCGCTCGATCCGGTCGATGTTCGCACCGCTGTCGGCGATCCGGCCGGCCACGGCGGCCATGGCCGAGGCCTTGAGCGGGACGCCGATCACCGTGACGTGCGAACGGCCCTCGCGGCGCCCCAGGTTGTCGCCGGTGCCGCGGGTGACCTCGATGCTCATGCCGAGCCCGGTGGCGGTGGCCTCGACGGCCGCCCGCAGCTTCTTCCAGTCACGCGGGGCGGTCACCAGGATGCCGAGCACCAGGCGACGCCGGAGCACGATCTGCTCGATGTCGAGGACCTCGACCCCGGCGTGGCTGAGGGTCCGGAACATCGCCGAGGTGACGCCCGGACGGTCGGTGCCGGAGATCGTGAGCAGCAAGGTCTCCGGCTGGTGGTCGCTCATGGCCCCACGAGGCTATCGGGGGGCCAGGCACTGTCGGTGGTCGTCCGTACCGTGACGCCACATGGCACCCACACGACATCACTCCTTCGACTACGTCGAGCTCGCCGCCCCGGATCTTGCGGCGGCCAAGGCGTTCTACGGCGAGGCGTTCGGCTGGAGCTTCACCGACTACGGCCCCGACTACACAGGGATCCGTCGCCCCGGTGGCGAGGGCGAGATGGGAGGGCTCAACCCGGTCCGCCCCGCGGGGCCCGGCCTGCCCCTGGTGATCCTCTACAGCGACGACCTCGACGCGACGTACGCCGCCGTCCAAGCGGCGGGCGGCACGATCGACGAGGAGCCGTTCGAGTTCCCCGGCGGCCGGCGGTTCCACTTCAGCGACGCGGCGGGCAACACGCTGGCGGTCTGGCAGCAGAGCTGAGCGATCCGCCGGGCGGCGCCTCACGCATCGGGCGGCCACACCTCGGGGGAGCACGCCGCGACCAGCCCCCGCCGGGCCGCCGCGGCCAGCGGATGAAGTGACGTCCGGCGCGCGGTGATCTCGTCGGCACTGAGCGCCCGGCCGTCGTCCTCCAGCGCGAGGCCGACGATGGCGCGCGCCTGCAGAGACCGGGCCGCCAGCTCCACGCAGCGCGCGGGCGTGCCCGGAGGGGGCTTCAGGGACGGCGGATGGTGCAGGTTCATCAGTGCGTCGGCGGCCTCGGGTCGCCAGCGCGCCACCTCCAGATCGGCGAGCGACATGGCGGCATCCCTGAGCGCGGCGCGCAGTCCGCGATCGGCATCCCCGACATCGGTCAGCTGTCGCGGCGCGGCGGCGTACGCCGTCCACTCGACCGCCGCACCGACGCGCCGCGGCACCAGCCCGACCGAGCCGGCGACGACCGCCTCGCCGCTCTCCAGGGCAGCGGTGCTGAGCTCGCGTGGTCCGCCGATACCGACCGGGTCTCCAGGCTCGGGGAGGGCCAGACCGAAGCCCGGAGCGCCACCGACCCGGATCTGGGCGAGCGCACGGCCGAGGCCGACCGAGTCCTCCAGGCCGGGCAGGCCGGCCACGACATGGGTGGCGTCACCTGCGAGCACAGCGTCGAGCACGAGGTCG
>DATBBE010000250.1:0-4800 GCA_036271155.1 Nocardioides sp.
GCGATGCACATGGGTCGCGGGATCAACGAGTTCGGCATGACCAAGGCCTTCTTCAAGGGCCACACCACGAGCTTCACCTACAGCCGCGGCTTCTTCTGCGACAAGAGCGTGAAGTCGACCGCGTCCTCCAAGTGCGAGGCCGGGGCGAAGTGGAAGCACGCGCCGTCCAAGCAGCACGACCCGCTCTACATCACCGTCCCGCTCGGCTTCTCCGTCAAGCCGATGAGCATGGAGTGCCCCAACGGCCTCGTGTGCGTCGACCACCCCGGCACCATCGACCTGCGGCGCCTCGAGCCGGCGCTCAAGCCGCTCTACCCCACTCTGACCGACAAGCAGCTCACCAAGGCGCTGCGGAACTTCGCGGTGCCCGGCCACCAGCACTTCATCACCGACCGCAACGGTGGCAAGCCTGAGTGGTGGGACGTCCGCATCGTCGGCGTCACGAGCAAGGCCGAGTACCAGTCGATCACCAAGCACAAGTCGGCCAAGTTCATGCTCAAGCAGGTCAAGGCCGGGAAGACGACCCCGGTCATCCCGACCAACCTCTTCCTGTACTTCGGCGTCAAGTGATCCATCGCGGAGCCGTCTGCTGACACGCTCCGTCCGGCCCGGCCGGCGTTCACGAGGTGGTCCCGCATTGCGGGGCCACCTCGTAGCGTTTTCTGACACCTGCGAGCGGCTGGCGCGCCGCCTCGTTGCGATTCCGTGGAACTTCTGTGACTCGCTTGTTGCCTCGATGTCCGTAGGTTGGAGGTGCCCGGTTCCAGCGAGCTCCAACCCGTGTGGACCGGAGGCCGTCGACCGCCGGGGGGTGGGGTCGACTGTGCCCGTGGGTCCGCCCGTAGTCCCCGCTGCGGGCGGTCCACGCCACGGGTGACCGGCCTTCGCGTGCATGCGACCTGGGCCAGGAGCGCGCCCTGAGAGCTGAGGCGACCTATGCTCCTGGCGTGCCGCATCGTGTGCTTCTCGTGGAGGACGAGACCGACATCGTCTCGCCGCTCGTGCAGACGCTGGAGCGCGAGGGCTACGTCGTCGACCAGGCAGCGACGGGGCGCGACGCCATCGCCGCCGTCGCGCGTCATGGGCACGACATCGTGGTGCTCGACCTGGGGCTCCCCGACATCGACGGTCTCGACGTCTGTCGACGGCTCCGCGGCTCGGGGTACGAAGGCGCCATCCTGATGCTGACCGGACGCTCGCAGGAGGTCGACCGCGTGGTCGGGCTCGACGCCGGCGCCGACGACTACCTCGCGAAGCCGTTCGGTCTTGCCGAGCTGCTGGCCCGGCTGCGAGCCCTGCTCCGACGTACGACGACCCGCGCGTCCGGCCGCGTCGACGGCCAGTCACTCGAGGTCGACCTGGCCGCCCACCGTGTGCAGGTCGGCGAGAAGGAGATCTCGCTGACCGGCAAGGAGTTCGACGTCCTGGCCGTACTCGTGGCCAACCGGAACAAGGTCGTCTCGCGCTCGCAGCTGATGTCAGAGGTCTGGAGCGAGGGCTGGTACGGCTCGACCAAGACCCTCGACGTCACCATCGGCCGTCTCCGCCAGAAGCTGGAGAGGGCCGCCCCCGCAGACCGCGTCGTCACCGTGCGTGGCGTCGGCTTCCGCCTCGAGAGCTGACGCGGGTGAGCGACCGGGCTCCCGCGGACGACGTCGGCGCGCGCTTGGACGAGCACCTCGCCCCGTTCGTCGAGTCGCGCGACTTCTCCGGCTACGTGCTGCTGGCGCGCGGCGGTGAGATCGTCGTGTCCCGCGGGTACGGGTGGGCCCAGTGGGAGTTCGAGGTGCCCCACACCGCCGACACGCGCTACTGGGCCGGCTCGATCTCCAAGCTGATGACGTCCGTCGCCTTCGACGCCCTCGCCGCGGCGGGGACGATCTCCCGAGATGACCCACTGGCGACGTACCTGCCGGACTTCCCGGAGGTCGAGGGCATCACTCTCGCGCACCTGCTCGACCACACCTCGGGCCTCGCCCGAGACCTCGTCCTCGGCTCTGACCGCACCGAGCCGCACCCGACCCGCGAGCTGGTCGACCGGATTGCCGACCTGCCGAGGCTCGGCCGGCCCGGCGAGGCTGAGGCGTACTCCAACAACGGCTACGTCGTCCTGGCCCGCGTGCTGGAGGTCGTCTCGGGCGAGAGCCACGACGAGGCGATGCGCCGCGTGGTGCTGGAGCCGCGGGGCATGCGGGCCACGACCTGCCCCGACCTGCTCGACGTGGTCCCACGCCTCGCGCCGGGCTATCTGGCCGGTCCGGGCTTCGGCACGTTGCGCCGGGCGGCGTACTTCAACGTGCGGAACGAGCCCGGGGCCGGCGCCTTCTTCACCACACCGATGGACCTCTGGGCCTTCGCGCGCTCGCTGCGCGCCTACGACGACCAGGCCGAGCCCGTGGGTGATCGGAGAGACCGACGCTTCGGGCACAACGGCCTCGGCAACGGCTATGCCGCCTACTGCGACCGCTATCCCGACCTCGACGCGGAGGTGGTGATGCTCGCCAACGTCGAGACGGGCCTGTTCGGCCGCCTGCGCGACGACCTGCGTGACCTGCTGTTCGGGCGGGATCCGGTGCCCTGGGAGCCGCTGCCCGAGCCACTGCCGTACGACGCGGATGCCGGCGCGCGGCTCGTCGGCGACTACGACCTCGGACCCGCCGCCCCGCCGCTGACCATCCGCGTCGGCGCCGCGGGGCTCGAGGTCAGTGCCGGGGAGAGCTTCCACCCGCTGACCTCGATCGGGGTGGACGAGTACTTCATGCGCCTGAAGTTCGCGCGGCTGAGCTTCACCGGCACCGGGACGGGGCTGACCATGACCTGGAGCCAGGACGGCTGGGCGGCCCCACTGCCCCGGCGCACGTCCGCCGGCTGAGGCAGGCGGAGGCTCACGGGAGGAGCCTCGCCACCGTGTCGGCGGCGTACGCCTGCATCGCCCCGTCGACCGCGGGGCGGTCTCCGGTCAGCAGCAGGTCGTGGAGCAGCCCCCGCGCGACGGCGAGATCGAGGCGGGCCTGCTGGCGAGCCGCGAGAGGCGGGACGCCGCGGGTCGTCCACATCGTCTCGAGGGCGCCGAGCCACGTGGTGACGAGCCGCTCACGCAGCTCGGCCGCATGGGGGAGCCCCAGCATGGCGTGGCTGGACAGCTCGAAGAACAGCGGTCCGTAGACCAGCGCGTCGTCGGTGACCATGTGCCAGTAGCGCAGCCCCGCCTCCAGCGGGTCAGTCTCGGCCCGCGCCTCCTCGACCATCCGGGCGAGGGTGTCGCGGGCGCCCTGCTCGACGGTGTCGACGACGGCCGCCAGCAGCCCCTCGCGTGATCCGAAGTGGTAGATCAGCATCCGGTGGCTGGTGCCGATCTCCTCGGCGAGCGCGCGCAGGCTGGTGTCGCCGACCCCATGCTCGGCGAAGTGCCCGATCGCCCTGGTCAGCAGGGCGTCTCGGCCGGTCGCGGGTGCGCTCATCCGGCGCTCACCCAGCCGGTCACGCGGCGGCTGGCTCCGCGGCCACAGCGGCCAGACGCGCGCACTCGAGGTCGACGTACGACCTCGACCTGCGGCCCAGCAGCGCACCGATCGGTCCGGACAGCCAGCCGCTCATCTCGAGGCTGAGGGTGAGCCGGCTGCCGCCGCCCTCCTCCGAAGACACGACGTGCCGCCCGACGATCCGGACGCCGGGCTGGCGCGACTCCCAGGCGAACGCCCGGCCCTGCTCGAGCTCGGTCACGGTCCAGTCGCCGGCGGCCAGGCCCTTCTGCTTGACGTGGGTCGAGGCGCCGACCGCCAGGTCGCCGGGCTCGGAGCGGCGCACCTCCTCGTAGACCTCGATCCACTCGGGCCAGCTCTCCACGTCGGAGAGGACGGCCCACAGCCGTGCGGGCTCCGCGGCCGTGGTGGTGCTCGTCTCGTACTTCATGGCTCCTCCTGTGCAACGTTTGTGTACCAAACGGTACACCCGTGGAAGTCGAAAGCTCCACTCGATAGGGCGGGCGGTCGCTGTGACCTCGGTCCCAGAGGAGGCGCGCTCTCAGGCGTGGACTCCGTCCGGATCCGGTCAGGATCCCTCTCGGGACTCGAATTTCCGGCGCCGATATGTCTACCGTCGTGATCGAGATTGCAACCAGCATCGACGGTCTTCCGGTATGCCGAGTCCTGCCCCCCGGGTGATCGTTCCAGACGTTCGAGGCACCGATCCGGTCCCTCGTAGGGGCAGGAGTGGGGGAACCATCTTCGGGGTCCTCGTGACTCCTCGGGGTGAAGCCGCCGACCGGCGGCCGGGCACCTTCCAGGCCCGAACCCGACAGCTCACCTCACAGGCGTGGGAAGGAACACCCATGTCCAGCACCTCGATGGCGCACGCCTCCGGCCTGCGCAGCGCGGGACGGGCCGCCGTCCGTCTCGTCGTCCTGCCCGCGCTCGTGATCGGCACCGCGGGTGCCCTCGCGGCCGCGCCGGCCGGGCCGGCCGGGGCGACGACGTCACCCGGCAGCCACGCCCGCCTCCACCACCGCCACCCACCTCGCGCCCACCACCACCAGCACCACCACCGGAAGCACCGTGCGCATCTCGGTCGCTCGGCCGGTCGGGAGTCCCACGCCATGCGGATCGCCGTCGCCCAGAAGGGCAAGCCCTATGTCTACGGGGCGGCCGGACCCGGCGCGTACGACTGCTCGGGCCTGACGTCGTTCGCCTTCCACCACGCGGGCTTCGGCGCGATGCCACGCACCGCGGCGGGGCAGGCCCACTTCGTGCGACGCATCCCGCGCAGCCGGATGCACCGCGGCGACCTGATCTTCTTCTACGG
>DATBBE010000251.1:0-12836 GCA_036271155.1 Nocardioides sp.
ACTAGGGCGTGGCCCCTTACTCCTGGCCCGCTACGCCGACCAGAGGGTCGCCTCCTCGAGCCAGTCAGCCGTGCGCAGGACGCCGCGCAGCTCGGGTCGCCGGGCCAGCAGGTCCGCCACACCCCTGGCCGAGCGCAGCTCGCGGTCGCGGGCGGCAGCCGCGGCGTCGGGGGTGCGGGTGCGCGGAGGGGCAGAGATCTCGGAGGGCGTGGCCGCGGTCATGCGCCCAGCCTGCCCCTGCTCGTTTGCGGCCGCGTGACTTCACGTGAACACTGCGTGAATCTCGTGCAGGTGAATCCTCGGGCAGGACCAGGAGGAGGCAGGTCATGGGAGGCGGAGCGGACCGGAGCTGGGGCTGGGTGACCGACGGCGGCATCGAGACCGACCTGATGTTCCATCACGGACTGGAGCTGCCGGAGTTCGCGGCGTACCCCCTGCTCCGCACAGCGGAGGGACGCGCTGCGCTGAGGACGTACTACGAGGAGTACGCCGCGATCGCCGAGGCCGTCGGCGCCGGCCTGCGGCTCGAGACGCCCACGTGGCGGGCCAACCCCGAGTGGGGCGCACGGCTCGGCGACGACGCCGTCGCGCTGGACTCCGCCAACCGTGCCGCCGTCGAGCTGCTCCGCAGCCTGGCCGACGAGTGGTCGGACCGGGCGGTCGGCATCCGCGTGATCGGCACCATCGGACCGCGCGGAGACGGCTACGCCGCGGGTGGCACGAGCGATACCGACGAGGCCGCGGAGTACCACGCCGCCCAGGCGGCGGCGTTCGCCTCGGCCGGGGCGGACGAGGTCGCCGCGCTGACCCTGACCGACACCCGTGAGGCGCTGGGTGTCGTGCGGGCCGCTGACGCGGCCGGCATTCCGGCCGTCATCTCGTTCACTGTCGAGACCGATGGTCGCCTGCCCGACGGCACCTCGCTGCAGGATGCCGTGCTGACGGTCGACGGGATCGAAGGGGCCGCGCCGCCGGCGTACTTCATGGTCAACTGCGCGCATCCGCGCCACATCCTCCCGGCCGTCGAGGGCGACGGTGTGTGGAAGGAGCGCCTGCGTGGCGTCCGCAGCAACGCCTCGACCCAGACCCACGCGGAGCTGGACGAGGCGGAGACCCTCGACGAGGGGGACCTCGGGGTGCTCGTCCCTGCTCACCGACAGCTGGAGCGGCAGCTGCCGGCGCTCGACGTCGTCGGTGGCTGCTGCGGCACCGACGCCCGCCACGTCGCCGCCCTCTGGGGTGTGCCCGAGCGTCGCGACTAGAGAGGGTCTGGCGAGCTCTCCGGGCTCAGCGGAGCGGCACGAACCGGTAGGCACCATGCCGGGTGACACCCACGTCGCGCATCGAGCACGACACCCGCAGCATGGTCCCGGCCACGGGCACCACCATGACCCCACCGGTGTGGAGCTGTGCCACCAGCGCGTCAGGGAGCTGGCGAGCCATCGCCGAGACCAGGATCCGGTGGTACGGCGCGGCGTCGGGCCGGCCGAGGACGCCGGGTGTCGCCTCGTGGATGCTGGCCCACGGCATCCCCGCCCGGTCGAGGTTGGCGGTGCCACGGTCGACCAGCTCCGGCTGCAGCTCGAGGCCGATCACCCGCCCGGTCGGGCCGGTCAGGTGGGCCAGCAGAGCAGTGGTCCAGCCCGATCCCGAGCCGACGTCCAGCACCTTGTTCCCCGGTCGCACGTCGAGCAGCCGGAGCATCGCCTCGACGGTGCTCGGCTGGGAGCAGGTCTGGCCGTGTCCGAGCGGCAGCGGTCCGTCGTACGCCGCGTTCGCCCGCTGGCCCTCGGGCAGGAAGTCCGCGCGCGGCGTCGAGGCGAACGCCTCCGCGACCCGGTCCACCCCCGCCATCCCGCCACGTTATGTCGCCCTGGAGGGATAGTCCCCGACGTTTGGGTTGGTTTTCGGCGCGAGAACCAACCCAAACGTCGGGGACTATCGGGAAGGGCGGCGGGGTGGGCGGGGGAAGAAGAGGGGGACGCGGGCGGCGTAGGCGTCCCAGCCGGGCCGCTGCGACATCGTCTTCTCGAGCAGCTTGGCGCCGGTCACGTTGCGGATGAAGTACGTCATGGCGATCGGAGAGACCACCGAGACCAACGCGGGGAGCCAGCCCGACGCGAGGCCGCCGGCGACCCAGATGCCCCACCAGAGGCAGGCGTCGCCGAAGTAGTTGGGGTGGCGGGTCCAGCCCCAGAGGCCGCGGTCCATGACCGGGCCGCGGTCCGGGTCCCGCTTGTACGCCGCCAGCTGGGCATCGCCGACCGTCTCGAAGACCACCCCGACCACCCAGATCAGCACGCCCAGCCAGACCACGGGCGACGAGGCGACGTCCGAGTGGCCCGCCGCGAGGACCGGCAGCGCGATCAGGCAGACCACCAGTCCCTGGGTCACGAACACCTTGCGGATGGCCGTGCCGAAGCCGCCTCCGGCGAGCAGCTCCTCGTAGCGGGGGTCCTCACCCTTGCCCTGCGACCTCCGGAGGATGTGCCAGGCGAGACGACAACCCCAGATCGCCACCAGCACCAGCACCAGCCAGCGGCGCCACGGCGTACCTGTGCCGGCCACGGCGGTGCCGAGGCCGATCGCGACCAGGGCGAGCCCCCACGTGACGTCCACGACCGAGACCCGGCCCACGGCCTTGGCCACGAGCGCCGTCACGAGCATGGCGACCGCGGCGATCGCGACGGCGAGGACGGCGAGCCCCCACCAGGTGGAGATCACCAGGCACGCCCCGGCGGCAGGGTGTGTGCCGCGCCGGGCCGGACGCACAGGATCTGGTCGACGCCCATCCGCCCATCGCGGAACGCGAGCGAGCCACCGACCAGGTAGAGGCGCCAGACCCGCACGACCTCCTCGCCGACCAGCGCGGTCAGCTCGGGGACGTTCAGCTCGAAGTTCTCCAGCCACCCCGCGACCGTGCGCACGTAGTGCTCGCGCAGGGCATGGACGTCGCGCACCTCGAGACCCCCGTGCTCGAGGTACGCGACCGTCTCGCCCACCGGCCGCATGTGCATGTCCGGCGCGATGAACGACTCGATGAACGGCCCGCCCCCGGGATGCCGGCCGGTCCGCGACATCTGCTGCACCAGGACGCGACCACCCGGTCGCACCGATCGCGTCAGGACGTCGACGTACGCCGGGTAGTTGCGCTCGCCGACGTGCTCGCCCATCTCCAGGGATCCCACCGCATCGAAGTGGTCCCGCTCTGGGACCTCTCGGTAGTCCTGGAGCCGGATCTCGACACGATCGGCCAGACCGCGCTCGGCGATCCGTTGGTCGATGAACCGCTTCTGCTCGGTCGCGATGGTCACACCGACCACTCGCGCACCGAAGTGCTCGGCGGCGTGCAGGGACAGCGAGCCCCAGCCGCAGCCGACGTCGAGGAGGGTCCGGTCGGGTCCGAGGTCGAGCTTGCGGCAGACCAGGTCGAGCTTGGCGCGCTGCGCGGACTCGACGGTCTGGTCGGGGTCGTCGCCGTAGTAGGCGCACGAGTAGGCCATCGCGGGGTCGAGGATGAGGGCGTAGAACTCGTTCGACAGGTCGTAGTGGTGGCTGATCGCGTGGCGGTCTCGCAGCGGGCTGTGCAGCCGCCCGCGCACCCGCGCCTGGGAAGCCGGTGGGACCGGTGGCCGGCCGAGCACCCCCAGCCGGCGCAGCGTCCTGACCCCCTGCGCGAAGGCCGCCGCACTCGGCCTCCCGGTGACGCCGCGGTCGCGCCCGACGGCGAAGGCGTGGGTGAGTGCGGCCTCGAGGTCGCCGTGCACCTCCAGCTCGCCGGTCACGTAGGCCTGCGCAGCACCGAGCTCGCCGGGGTGCCACAGCAGCCGCCGGAGTGCGTCGGGCGAGCGCAGCTCGACCAGCGGCGCGTCCGCGGGCCCGGCCTCCGAGCCGTCCCATGCGCGCAGCCGCACCGGCAGCTCGCCGCCGGCGAACGGTTCGGCGGCCGCTACGAGCTCGGCGGCCACACCGCCCGCGGTGTACGACGTATGTCGGGGCAGCGTCGCGGTCATCGGGTCTCCTCGCGGGTGAGCACGATCTGGTTGACGTCGATGTAGCCGGAGGCGAAGCCCGCGCGGGAGTACTCCAGGTAGAAGTGCCACATCCGCACGAAGGTCTCGACGAAGCCGAGCGCGAGCACCCGGTCGCGGGCGCCCAGGAACCGCGCGTCCCATTGGCGCAGCGTCTCGGCGTAGTGCGAGCCGAAGGAGAGCCGGTCGGTGACGCGCAGACCGGTGTGGCGCGAGGTGATCTGGTCGATCACCTCGACCGAAGGCAGGAAGCCGCCCGGGAAGATGTACTTGTTGATCCACGTGTACGTCCGCCGGGTCGCGAGCATCCGCTCGTGGGGCATCGTGATCGCCTGGATGCCGACCCGCCCGCCCGGCGCGGTCACCCGGTCGAGGATCGAGAAGTACTCCGTCCAGAAGTCGTAGCCGACCGCCTCGATCATCTCCACCGACAGCACGACGTCGTACGTCGGCGCCGTGTCGGTCGGGCTCGTCGAGACCAGCGCGCGGTAGTCGAGCAGCTGGACGGTGACCCGGTCGGCCAGCCCGGCGGCGGCGATCCGCTTCTCGGCCAGGTCCCGCTGCTCGGTGGACAGGGTGATCGTGTGCACCAGCGCGCCCCGAGCGGCAGCCCGCAGCGCGAGCTCGCCCCAGCCCGTGCCGATCTCCAGGACGCGGGTCCCGAGCCCGACGCCGGTGGCGTCGAGCAGGCGCTCGATCTTGCGGCCCTGCGCGTCGGCCAGGTCAGCACCCTGCTCGGGTGGGCCCATCTGCGAGAACCCGTCGAGGCCGCGCTCCTCTCCCGCGAAGAGCGCCGAGGAGTAGCTCAGGCTGTCGTCCAGGAACTGCTCGAACAGGTCGTTCGACAGGTCGTAGTGGTGGGCGATGTTCTGACGAGAGTTGGCGCGCGTGCTGCGCTCGCGGCGCGGTGGACGCCGTACGGCGAGCGCGCGCAGCCGCTGCAGCCCGTCGGGGACGAGCCGGGGCATCTCGGCCGCCAGCACGGTCAGGAACCCACCGAGGTCGGGTGCGTCCCAGGCCCCGGTGAGGTAGGCCTCGCCGAAGCCGATCAGGGCGCCGTGACCCAGCCTGGCGAAGAACTCCTCAGGTCGCTGCACGGTCATCTCGGGCCCACCGCCGCCGATCGTGCGGCCCTCCAGATGCACCGTCACCGGCAGTCGGCGTACGCCGGCCTCGAACAGCCGGCGCGCGACGTACGCCGAGACGGCCGCGCGCGGGCCGTTCGGGACCTGGCCGAGGTCGGGCCACTGGTCGATCGCCGGGCGACTGACGAGAGTCGTCATCGGGCGCTCCTCTCGAGCGTCCCGCTCGGCTCTGGTCTCGCGAGCTCGGTGTCGTGTCCCGCGGGACGGGATCGCACGGGCAGTCGGCGCAGCCACAGCGCGACGCCGTGGGCCCGGATCAGTGCCGACCCGCGCAGGGCCGCCGGGGCGGCACGCCGCGGCGATGTCGCGGTACGCCGTCCGGCCAGCGAGGCGCTGAACGTCGCGCCGTCGTCCGTGTGCAGGTTCACGGCCACGAGCAGGTCGTCGCCCGGCACCGGCACATGCACGTCGTACCAGCCGTCGGTGCCGTGGAACGGCGAGACGTAGAGCCGCTTGTCGACCCTCGCTCTTCCGTGCTCGTCGGGATGGACGAGGTAGGCGTGCCGTCCGCCGTAGGTGTTGTGCACCTCCACGACGACTCCGGCCAGCTCCCGCGTGCGGTCGAAGCACCAGAAGACGCTGATCGGGTTGAAGCAGTAGCCGAACGCGCGAGCGTTGGCTGCCATCAGCACGCGCCCGTCGGTCAGGTCGATGCCGTGCTCTGCCAGCAGCGCGTCGACGTTCTGACGCAGCGTCCGGTCGGGCGACCCCACGTGGTCACGAGCCTCGAAGGTGCCCAGGAGGCCGTGGTCGGGCAGTCGGTCCAGGTCGACCAGCCAGGTCTGGGCGTGGTGCTCGAAGCTCTGGGTGAAGGGCTTGCGCCGGGTGTGCCTGATGCGCGACTCGTACATGCCCGGGGCCGGCAGCGCGGGCAGCGCCGGCGCCGCCCAGGGCAGCCCGAGGTGCGCGGCTGCGGCGACACCGGAGCGTGCGCCGTCCTCGTGGAACCCCCAGCCGTGGTAGGCGCCGGCGAACGCCAGGCGGGTCGTGTTCGCCTCGGGCAGTGACCGCTGCGCTGCGACGGACTCCGGTGTGTAGATCGGGTGCGCGTACTCCATCCGCGCGATCACCCTGCCGGGATCGACGAGGTCCTCGCCGCCCAGAGTGACCAGGTAGTGGGTGTCGGTGGGGAGCCGCTGGAGGCGGGTGAGGTCGTAGGTGACCGTCACCGCAGCACGCTCGGCGCCGCCGGTGCGGGGGCGCAGGAAGTTCCAGGAGGCCCGCGCGTGCTCGGCTTTCGGCAGCACCGACGAGTCGGTGTGCAGGACGGCGACGTTGTCGGAGTAGGGCATGGCGGCGAGGGCACGTCGCTGCGCCGGGGTCGGCTCGTCCAACATGGCCAGCGCCTGGTCGGGATGCGTCGCGACGACCACGCCGTCGTACGTCGTGGTTCGGCCGTTGCCGTCGGTGACCCGCACGCCGTCCGTGGTCTCGAGGACCGAGGTGACCTTGGTGCCGACGCGTACGTCGGACAGCCCGGCCGCGACCCGCGCGACGTACTCGCGGGACCCGCCGACGACGGTGCGCCACTGCGGGGAGCCGGTGACCGAGAGCATGCCGTGGTGGGACAGGAACTCGAAGAGGTAGCGCGCGGGGTAGTCCAGGGCCACCGCGGGGTCGCAGGACCAGACCGCCGCGACGAGCGGCTCCATGAACTGCCGGCAGAAGTACGCCGAGAAGTCGCCGTCCGCGAGGAACTCCCGCAACGTCGTATCTCCGGTGTGGGAAGACTCCTCGAGCAGCGCCCGGGCCCGCCGGTGGAAGCGCGGCACCTCGCCCAGCATCCGCAGGTAGGTGTGACTCCGCAGGTTGCGAGTGGTGGGGAACAGGCCGCGCAGACCGAGGGCGCCGGCGTACTCCAGGCCCGCCGACTCGTCGCGTACCGACATCGACATCTCCGACGGCTGGGTCTCGACGCCCACCTCCGCGAAGAGGCGGAGCAGGGTCGGGTAGGTGCGCTCGTTGTGCACGATGAAGCCGGTGTCGATCGCCAGGCCGTCCACCTCGTGGGTGTCGGCGTGACCGCCGAGCCGCGAGTCGGCCTCGTACAGCGTGACGTCCGCAGTGCGGGCCGCGACGTGGGCAGCCGTCAGGCCGGCCACACCGGACCCGATCACCGCGATCCGGCGGCGAGCGCTGGTGGTCATGCCGAGTCGTTCCCCCCGGACAGCGACTTCAACGGGAAGACCGCGACGACCGGTCCGGTCGGATGGGCCGAGCCGGTGTCCGGCTCGACGCTGACCGCGGCGGCCGTGGCGGTCGCCGCATCGCCGGTCAGCACCGTCGCCTGGTCGGAGTCCGGCATCAGTCCGGCCGAGACCATGCCCTGACCCGGCTGCTTCAGCCAGAGCTGATAGGTCTTGCCGCTGGCCGGCTCCGGGACGTCATGGCCCACCATCACCGCACGCTTCAACGAGGCCGAGCGCACCAACGTGAGCTCGCCGTGCCCGCCGGGCACCTTCTCGACGATCTTCACCGCGTCGGGCGCGTTCAGGACCTGGTCGGCCACCGACGTCTGGTTCGACTTCCACGGGTGCCAGGCGAACGCGCCGGCCGTGACGAGGATCAGGACCGCAGCCGCGGCGACGAGCGTCGGCAGCATCCGCCGACGCAGGGTCACCACCGTGGAGACAGGTTCCGGAGACGTGATCTCAGGAGTCTCCGGAGGAAACGGGCGCACCTGGCTGATCCCAGCGAGGACAGTCGCCCGGAGTGACGCCGGTGGCGTCTCCTCCGCCTCCGTCACAGCCATGATGGCGGCCGTCTCACGGAACGACTGGACCTCGGAACGGCACGCAGCACAGACCCCGAGGTGCTTCTCGAACTGTGCCCGCTCGGTCTGGTCGAGGGCGTCGACGGCGTAGGCACCCGAAAGCGCGTGGATGTCGCTCATGCCTGCGCTACCTCTCCGACGCCCAGAGCGTCTCTCATGCGGATCAGGCCATCCCTGATCCTGGTCTTCGCCGTGCCGACCGGGAGGTCGAGCATCTTGGCCACCTCGGTGTGGGTGTACCCGCCGAGGAACGCCAGCTGGACGGCCTCGCGCTGCTTGATGGTGAGGTCCGCGAGGGCCGTGCGGACTCGGGTCGCCTCGAGCGAGGCGGTGGCCGCCTCGGCTGTCTCGTCGTGCTCCACCGACACCTCGCGGTGGCCGTACGCCGCGTCGCGGCGGGTGGAGGCCTCGGCGGAGCGGACGCGGTCGACGGCCTTGCGGTGGACGATCGTCAGCAGCCACGAGATCGCGCTGCCCTTGCTCTCGTCGAACCGCGCGGCATGACGCCAGCAGTCCAGGTACGCCTCCTGGGCGACCTCCTCTGCCTGCGCCCGGTCGCGCAGCACGCGTACGGCGAGTCCGAACGCCCGCGACGACGTGGCGTCGTACCACTGGGCGAAGGCGTTCTCGTCGCCCCTGCTGGCCCGCCTCAGGAGCTCGGCCAGGTGTGCGCCGGGCGACCGGTCCCCCTCGGGGGGCGGGTCGCTCGGCACGGGCCTCAGGTGGCTCACGGCTCGATCCTTACCTGTCGTGACTCGGCTGTCAGCGTCTGGCGACGATGAGACTGCGTGTGTGTTGCCTCGCGGATGGCTCGTTCGCGGTCCACAGGTGGTTCGGGACCGGCCGGCAGTCGGATGGGTTCTCGCGGGTCACGTGAGGAGCGACACCTGACGGCAGGGACCGGGCCCGGTGTGTATCTCCCTTGGTTCGTGGCCGCTCGCGATCCGGATGGGAGGATGCGCCCATGCCGGATGAGCTCGTCCACTACGCCGTCGCCGACGGCGTCGCGACCGTCACCCTCGACTCCCAGCACAACCGCAACGCGCTCTCCCAGCAGCTGGTGACCGAGCTGCTCGAGCGTCTCGAGCGAGCGGAGGCCGACGGCGAGGTGAAGGTCGTGCTCGTCCGGCAGGAGGGCAAGGTCTTCTGCTCGGGGGCCGACCTGTCCGAGGCCACGAGCGTCGGCATGCAGGAGGGCGCGCGGCGCATCGTCGCCCTGCAACGCCTGATCGTCGCGATGGACAAGCCCGTCGTCACCCGGGTCGCGGGCGCCGTGCGCGCCGGCGGCATCGGGATCGTCGCCGCCAGCGACCTCGCGGTCAGCGCGCAGGACGCGACGTACGCCCTGACCGAGGTCAAGCTCGGCCTGGCCGCCGCGATCATCTCCCTGACCGTGCACGCCCGGATGAGCCCACGTGCCGCCGCCCTGACCACGTTGGGCGGAGAGGTGTTCACCGGCACGCAGGCGGCCGAGTACGGCCTGGTGACCCAGGCGGTCCCGGCCACCGACCTCGACGACGCGGTTGCCCGGGTCTGCGCCGAGCTCGCGACGGGCACGGCCCAGGGGCTGCGCGAGTCCAAGCGGATCCTGAACGCCGACCTGCTGCGCAGGATCGACGACCTCGGCGACGACATGGCCACTCTCAGCGCTCGGCTGTTCGCCTCCGACGAGGCACGCACGGCCATGACGGCCTTCATGAACCGGAAGAGGTAGGCAACCTTCTCCGTGTCCCGCTGGGTAGGACCAGACATGACCGCCACGACCGCAGCCGACCCGGGAGGACGCGTGGACCCTGGCAGCACGAGGGGCGACAAAGGGCCGGCTACGACGTTCGACGAGTTCGTGGGCGCGAGGTCCCGGGCGCTGCTGCGGACGGCGTACCTCCTGACGCACGACCACGCGCTCGCCGAGGACCTCCTGCAGACGTCGTTGGCCAAGGCGTGGTTCGCCTGGAAGCGCATCGAGGGTGAGCCGGAGCCCTACGTCCGCAAGATCTTGGTGAACACCTACGCCTCCTGGTGGCGGCGGAAGTGGAAGGGCGAGCAGCCGACGGAGTCGCTCCCCGAGGCCGGCGTCGAGGACCGTACCGAGCCGACCGACCTCTGGACCGCCATGGAGCGGCTGCCACGCCGGATGCGCGCGGTGGTCGTGCTGCGCTACTTCGAGGACCTCACCGAGGCGCAGACCGCCGACCTGCTCGGCTGCTCGGTCGGCACGGTCAAGAGCCAGACCAGCAAGGCCCTGGCCAAGCTGCGCATCGACCCTGCGCTGGCCGAGGTCTCCGAGACCACCGACCCCTCCTCCACGGAAGGAGACGCGCGATGAACACCCTCAGCGACCTGCGTCGCACCCTCGACCAGCACGCCGGGGACGTCGCCGACCCCGCAGCGGTCGCGCGCGCTGCCTCCGTCCACCACCGCGTCGCCGTCGTACGCCGTCGTCGCACGGCGCTCGGCGCCGGCGCCCTGGCGCTCGTCGTCGCAGCGGGGGTCACGACAGCCGTATGGCCACGAGACCCGCAAGGGGCGGCGCCAGCCGCACCGGTCGTCCTCGGCCAGCGGGCTCCGACCACCATCGGCTCGCTGGGCTACACCTACGTCACCGACGGCGACGGTGAGGCCTTCGGACTCCGTGGCGCCATCCACGTGAGCGCGTCCACGAAGCCGCAGCTCTACTCGTGGACCACCGACGAGGCCCGTCAGGTGAGCGTCACCCTGCCGAACGGCGACGTCGTCCACTCCGCTCGTGTCGGTTTCCACGACTTCGCCGTCGTCGCACCCGGGGAGAGCGGCAGGCTCACGGTGCGGGTGTCGCACGGCCACGTGGGGCTCGCGTCGTACGTCCTCACCGACGCCGCCCCGGCGGGGTACACCAAGGCCGGGGTGACCTACCGCGACACGGTGGCCGGTGTGCCGCTCCTGACCGCCAGGATCGGGGACGTCGGTCAGGCCGTACTGCGCATCTCCTTCGTCGCTCCACGCGGGCAGGTGAGCGTGCAGAACATGTGTACGGGGTTGCCGAAGGGTGACGTCGTGAACGTCTCCATCAACCACAACGGGCGCATCGGGGGTGGCGACTGCGACTCTGCCGGCACCTTCGATCCCGGCTCCAGCGGCGGCTACGTCACGCGTGCCGGCCGCCCCGGGCACCAGGTGCACGTGCGGGTCTGGGTCAGCGCGGGCTTCCACGACCCGACCCCCCTGCCGGCGTCCTCGGTGCCGTCCCTCCGCATGGGCGTGGCTGTCTATGGGCCCGTCTCGCAGCAACCCATCGCCGGCAACTTCGTGGCAACCGTCGTCGAGCACGGTGGCCACACCTGGCGACTCACGTCCGTACATTCTTCCGACGGTGCGCCGATCCGGCTGCCCGCGGTGTCGAGCGACCGGGTTGCCGCCATGGCCTGGCATACGCACGGCTCCACGGAGGTGACGTTCGGTGCCGGCTCGTCGAAGGCACCGGAGGGCGGGCACTTCGGTGGCGGTCGGGCGGGACTCCCCGACCTCTGGGTCCCGGCCGGAGGTGCCGTGCGCGCCTCACTGGACCACGGCACCGGGACCTTCGGGGTCGCCCTCTACGAGCGGGTCGACTGACCCAGCACGCGCAACACGTTCCGGCGAGTGAGTGGGAAAGCCGCGCCCGCACGACGCGGGGGTTACGATAGTCAACTTGCTTGCTGGTGTTGGAGCCGTCGACCTGACGGCCGGGGTCCGAGGGGAATGCGTTCGTTGGCAGACGAGGTGCTGGCCGCTGAGCTCGCCGCTGAGCAGGTCTTCGTCGATCGGGTGTACGTCCAGCTGGAGAGGTCGGCACGCAACGCCCAGGCGCTGGCCCGCGAGGGGCACGGTCGAGGTGCGCTGGGTCACGAGGGCGGCCTCGTCGAGCGCGACGCGATGGTGTTCCAGGCCGCCCGCCGGATCGCCCAGCTGGACGCCGCCCACGAGGGCCTGGTCTTCGGTCGGCTCGATCTGCTGCCGTCCCTCGACCCGCAGCCGCGCTACATCGGGCGCATCGGGCTGCGCGACGACCAGCGCGACTCCCTCCTGATCGACTGGCGGGCGCCGGCCGCCGCGGTGTTCTACCAGGCGACCGCCGCCGAGCCCCACGACGTCGTACGCCGCAGAGTGCTGCGGTGCAGCGGCCCCCAGGTCGTCGGCGTCGAGGACGAGCTGTTGGACGCCGAGGCGGACACCGATCTGCCGATCGTCGGCGAGGGCGCGCTGATGGCTCAGCTGTCGCGAGCGCGCGACCGGTCGATGCACTCCATCGTGGCCACCATCCAGGCCGAGCAGGACCGCGCGATCAGGGCTCCGGCCAAAGGGGTTGTCGCCATCAGCGGTGGACCGGGCACCGGCAAGACGGTCGTCGCCCTGCACCGCGCGGCGTTCCTGCTCTACAACGACCGCCGCCGCTACGAGACCGGCGGTGTCATGGTCGTGGGGCCCTCGGGCGTCTTCATGCGCTACATCGAGCGTGTCCTGCCGTCGCTGGGTGAGACCGCGGTGGCGCTGCGCTCGTTGGGCGAGGTCGTGGGCGGGCTGCGTGCCACCCGCCACGACGCTCCGGCAGTCGCCGTGGTCAAGGGCTCCGGCCGGATGGCCGAGCTGATGCGACGTACGTCGCGTCAGCAGGCGCCGGGCTCTCCTAAGGAGTTCCGGGTGTTCTGGCGTGACGACGTGATCCAGCTCGACCGCGGCGTCCTGGGCAAGCTGCGGCGTCAGCTGATGAGCCAGGGCCAGCGCAACCGCCAGCTGCCGCGGGTCGCCTCGTCGTTGCTCGACGTGATGTGGCGCCAGGTGCGCGGTGAGCGGGGCCGCGAGCGGGGGCGCGAGGCGTTCGACGACGACATGCTGTCCTCGCAGGCCTTCGTCGACTTCGCCCTGTCGTGG
>DATBBE010000252.1:0-12308 GCA_036271155.1 Nocardioides sp.
GACTGGCCGAAGATCCGGCACGAGAACAAGCCGAGCCGCGGCTGGACGGCGTGGGCCCGGCTCATCGTCCGTCGCCGGTGGATCGCGGCGCTGTCCGCCCTGGCCGCGATCGCGGTCCTGTTCGTGGCCTTCCTCGGGATCAAGATCGGGGCCGCGGACTCCTCGTCGCTCGCGCACAGCGGAGCGGCGTACGACACCTTCCAAACACTGGAGAAGGGCGGTGTGACCACCGGCGTGCTCACGCCCATGGAGGTCCTCACCCAGTCCGACAAGGCGCAGTCGGTCGCCGACACCCTGGCCAAGGTCGACGGGGTCACCCGCGCCGTCGTGCCGACGGGGCCCGGCTCCTCGGTCAGCGGCAAGACCGTCGTCCTGGTGTTCCCTGACCGAGAGACCGTGAACTCCCAGAGCGTGCAGGTCGTGCGCGACGTCACCGGCGTCGCGGACGACACCGACGGAGTGATCGGGGTCGCCGGTCTCGGGAACGCGCAGGTCGACTTCCTGCACGCGGTCTACGGCAACTTCCCCCTGGTGCTGCTGATCATCACCGGGTTGACCTACATCCTGCTGGTGCGCGCGTTCCGCTCGCTGCTGCTGCCCCTGAAGGCAGTGATCCTCAACCTGGTCTCGCTGACGGCGGTGTTCGGGCTGATGGTGCTCTTCTGGCAGGAGGGTTACGGGTCCGACGCGATCTTCGGCATCGCGAAGACCGGCGCGGTCACGTTCTGGATCCCGCTGATGGTCTTCGCGTTCCTCTTCGGTCTGTCCATGGACTACGAGGTGTTCATCCTGTCCCGGATCCGTGAGGAGTACGACGCCGGCGCGTCCACCGACGAAGCCGTGATCCTGGGCATCGGTCGCACGGGCCGGCTGGTGACCAGCGCAGCGCTGATCCTCTTCCTGGCGTTCGCCGCCCTGGCCTCTGGCCCCGGGACAGACCTCAAGGTGATGGCGACCGGACTGGGGTTCGGCATCCTGCTCGACGCCACGATCGTGAGGTCGGTGCTGGTGCCGTCGCTCATCTCGTTGTTCGGGGCCTGGAACTGGAAGCTCCCCGACTCCGTCGCCCGGCTGCTCCGGGTGCAGCCGTCCCACTCCCACGTGGAGCCCGCGGTGGCGGTCGACGACTGATCGCAGACCCCGTCAGGACGTCCTACGCATCGTGGGCAGCACCCCACCCTTCGGATGACGTTCTGGGTACGGCGTGAGGGGCCGCCGTGGCACCATTCCGCCATGTGCATGGTCTCGAAGCTGCGCCTCGCCGGTGCCCTGGTCCTCGCCGTGGCGATCGCGGCGGTGCTGACGTCGTCCGCGGACGCCGGGTCGAAGCCGTCCTGGATGGGCAGCAAGCACGTCCAGCCGACGGCGTACCACTGGGCGACCGGGCTGAGGCCCGCGGACACCTACGACATCACGGTGTTGCGGGGCTTGACCGTACGTCAGGCGCTCCGGCGACTCGGGCAGGTCCGCAAGGATCTCGGCGCGATGACCTATCAGAGGGCCACGGACTACGCGCTCGACCGGTTGGACACCTCGGACTACAGCACTCCGACCGTCGTGCAGGTGAGCCGGCTGGGTCACTCCGTCGTCGTCTACGAGCCCGTGTCCGACCGCGGGTTCTTCCACTCCCATAAGCTGACTCGACACGCCAGCCTGGCGTCGTTCATCACCGACGTCGACCTCGACACCTACGTGAAGGTCGCGCGTGACGGGTCGAACGTCCGCCGCTTCGACCCCAGCTTCCGGCCGCCCCGGGCGGGCGCCCTGCCTGAGGAGCACGGCCTCCACTTCGGCGAGAAGGGCGGCAACGTCTTCGAGCGGTCGTGGGCGTTCATCGAGCGGATCACCCTGACGCATGTCAGCCGTGCGTGGTTCGACCGAGCGCACCCGACCTACGTGCTCCGCTGGCGCACCTGAGCGAAAGCGGATCCCGGCCGGCGGCCTGTCGCCCGCCGGCCCAGCCGTGAAGGCTCCTAGAGCTTGGACATCTGCGCGAAGGGGCTGGTGATGCGGACGTTGCGAGAGCCGAAGTCGACTGTCACAGCGTGCGCCTCCACCTGCAGGACGCGACCCATGCCGTAGGCATCGTGGGACACCAGGTCATCGACGTCGAACTGCTCGATCACGGGCTCCGGATCGGGCTTGAACGGGCTGCTGGCCAGGTGTCGCCGTGGTGCTGCTGGAGTTGTCATCAGCTCCAGTATTCCCTACCGATGACTGCGGGGCGAGCCAACGCGCTTCAGCTCCTCGCCCCCGAAGCCTGTCTGGTGGCTTCGAGGGGCCCCCGCCGCGGCCGAGCTCACTGCCCGAGCATCACGCGTCCGCCGCTGGTCGTGGGGTGGAAGTGGTCTGCACGCTGCGCGTGCACGACGGAGGTCGGCTGCGGCTGCTGGCCAGAGGTGCTGGCGTGGTGCGAGAGGGACAGGGCCACGGATCCGGCCGCGATCACCGCCACGGCGGCTGCCGCGGCGAGGAAGGAGGCGGGACGGTGGTTGATCGATGTAGTAGTCATGTCTCGACTGTGGTCGGCGCACCGCCCGAGCGGAATGCGACGTTCTGCGCTGGAAAATCGGCGTACGCCTTAAGGCGTATGTCTCAGGCGGCCCGCTCGCCGTAGCCTGGCACCACCGAAGACGGAGGTAGTGCCATGCCGGGTACCTGGGTGATGACCGACACCGACATCCACGCCTTGCTCGGCGTGTTCGAGCGGTGGACGCCCGCCGCTGAGGACGACATCTTCTACGCCGACGTGCTCACCGGCCTGCGCGAGCTCATTCCCTGCACCGACATCACCTTCCAGCTGATGGATGTGGCCGAACAACGGATCAGGCTGCTGTGCGTGACCGATGACGGAGTGCAGCGCGAGGAGTCCGTCGGCGCTCACGACGAGTTCACCCAGCTGTTCTGGCAGGAGTTCTGGGAGGAAGACGGCTGCCACGGGCCGCTGGCGACCGGCGACTACTCCACGCTCCTTCATCACTCGGAGCGGTGGAGCACCCGTACGTGGGCGAACACGCCGCTGGGCTCGGCGTACGCGACCGAGGGCATGAAGGACGAGATGCTCGTGCCGATGACTCCCCTGGGAGGCACCGACCGACGCCTCCTGCTCTTCCGCGGGGAGGACGCCCCCCTGTTCACTCAGCGTGAGACGGCGATGCTGGCCCTGGCACGCCCCCACATCGCCGAGCTGCACACCCGCCGCGACCGGGAGCTTCGTGGCGAGCCGAACCTCACGCCACGGCAGTGGGAGGTCCTGCGCCAGGTGGCGACAGGCGCCAGCAACAGCCAGATCGCTCGCGCGCTCGGCCTCTCTGACGCGACCGTGCGCAAGCACCTCGAGAACGTCTTCCTCCGCCTCGGCGTGCAGAGCCGGACCGAGGCCCTCGCCCGCGTCCACGCCTTCCTCGACGCCGCCTGAGCCACCAGCATCCGGCTCCCTTCAGGCATCGCGCCCCGAGCCTGGAACGACGTCCCGCTCGTACCAGGAGCCCTGCTTTCCACCCAGCTCTGACGGGTCGGCTGGGCCGACCTCCGCGAAGCCGGCGTTCACCAGCACCCGCTGCGAGGCCACATTGCCGGTGGAGACGGCCGCGCGCAGGGTTCTGACGCCGTGCCGCGAGGCCGCCACCGAGCACATCTCCCCTACGGTCGCCGTGGCAACGCCCCGGCCGGCGACTCGTCGGGCGACGCGGTAGCCCAGATCGGCTGTCCCCTCGTCGCCGAACAGCAGGTTGAAGCGGCCCAGCACCGAGCCGTCGCCGTCGACGAGCACGTAGAACGCGCCGGTGCCCGTCTCCTGCTCGGCCAGCAGCGCCTGGTGTCGCTCGCTGAAGTGCTCGAAGTACTCGTCGCCACGATCGGAGATCGAGGCCGCGAAGTAGGCGCGGTTCTCCGACTCGAAGGCCAGGATCGCCGGCCCGTGATCGGCTCGGAGCGGCTGGAGCTCAGGCATCCGACGAGGCTAGCCAGCGAGTGGCACGGCGGTCGCCTGACTTACCGGCGCGGCTCAGCGTCGCTGCATCTCCCAGGCGAGGTCGATCGCCGCGCGCACCGCCCGCGGCTGGGCCCGATCGAGGTAGGCCTCCACCTTGTGGTGTGCCTCCATCCGAGGCGGTACGCCGAAGCTGTCCGGGTAGGTCTCGAGCAGGTGCTCCCGCCGGCTCAGCGGGACCCGGATCACGACCGTGTTCTCGTCCTGCACGCGCGCCACCAGCCGGTCGTGGACGTACCAAGCGGGTGCCGACTCGGTCCCTTTGCGCTTGACCTGCGCAAGGGACTCGGCGTACCGACCGACCTCGTCGGGGGTCATCGGAAAAGCCTAGGCCCCTCCGGCCGCCCCGCCGCCTCAGCCGACGACGATGACGTGGAGTCGGCGCGGGCCGTGGACGCCCTCGACGCGGTCGAGCTCGATGTCGCTGGTGGCGCTGGGGCCGCTGATCCAGGTCAGAGGGCGCGCGGCGTCGAGCAGGTCGAAGGCGTCGGGGACGTCGGCGACGACCTGGGCGGCCTCGACCACGCAGACGTGGTGGTCGGGCACGAGTGTGATCGCACGGCGTCCCTGACCAGGGCCGTGGTCGAGCACGACCGTGCCGGTCTCGGCGATGGCGAGGCGGGCGCGGGTGACGACCGCGTCGAGGCCGTCGAGGACGGCGGCGGAGAGGCCGTCATCGACCACGGCGCCGGGGACGTCGAGCGCGAGATCCGGTGGTACGACGACCCGCGAGCCCTCGGACAGCGCGGCACGCAGGCGGTGCGGCAGATCCTCGACGGCGCAGCGCTCGACCTCGGCGCGATAGTCGGCGACGCGCTCGCAGAAGAGCGCCACGACGTCGGTCGTCGGCTCAGGGGTACGTCGGGGCACGGTCGCGACCGGAGGCTCCGGGGCGCCGGCCAGGGCCGACCGCACGCGGCCGAGGATGTCGTCGCGGGCGCTCACCGGCGTGGCCCCTCGCGTCCAGCCTGCTTCCACCAGGCCCGGAACGACTCGCGGGGAGGCGCGGGGAGGTCGCGCGCCCTCGTCCAGGCGGCACCCGGCCCGGGCAGGCGCCGGAGAGCACGGCGCCCCCCGGGGAGCGACGTACGACCCAGCCGGCCCCAGAGCCGACCGACCAGGCCGGAGGCGTGCTCGGCGCGGGCCAACCGGCGCGAGTCGGAGAACATCCACGCCGCTGCCTTCATGGCCAGGGCCTCAGACTTCGGCACCCGCTGCCCGCGACGAGCGTCGACCACCTGGGACCGGAGCTCCACGAGCACCGACGGGATGTCGATCTTCACCGGGCAGACCTCGTAGCACGCGCCGCACAGCGTGGAGGCGTATGGCAGCGAGTCGAGCTGGGCATCGACCCCGACACCGCGCAGCAGGGGGTTGAGGATCGCCCCGATCGGGCCCGGATACACCGAGCCGTAGGCGTGACCGCCGACGCGCTCGTAGACCGGGCAGACGTTCAGGCAGGCCGAGCAGCGGATGCAGCGCAGGGCCTGACGCCCGACCCGGTCCGCCAGTGCGCGCGTGCGACCGTTGTCGAGGAGTACGACGTGCACCTCCTGCGGGCCGTCACCGGGGGTGACTCCGTGCCACATCGACGTGTACGGGTTCATCCGCTCTCCGGTGGACGAGCGCGGCAGCAGACGTAGGAACACGTCGAGGTCGGCGAACGTCGGCACCACCTTCTCGATGCCCACGACCGAGACCAGCACCTCGGGCAGGGTCAGGCACATCCGGCCGTTGCCCTCGGACTCGACGACGACCAGGGTGCCGGTCTCGGCCACCGCGAAGTTCGCCCCGGAGACTCCCACCTGGGCGCGCAGGAACTTCTCGCGCAGGTGCAGGCGAGCGGCGTTCGCGAGCTCGCCGGGATCGTCGGTCAGGTCGTCGGGAGCGGGTCTGCCCGAGGTCGCCATCCGGGTGCGGAAGATCTCGAGGATCTCCGCCCGGTTGCGATGGATCGCGGGCACCAGGATGTGGGAGGGCAGGTCGTCACCGAGCTGCACGATCAGCTCGGCGAGGTCGGTCTCCCAGGCAGCGATGCCCTCCGCTGCCAGCGCCGCGTTGAGCCCGATCTCCTGGGTGACCATCGACTTCACCTTGACCACCTCGTCGGCACCGTGCGCCTTCGCCACGTCCGCGACGATGCGGCATGCCTCCGCGGAGTCGCGGGCCCAGTGGACGACGGCTCCCCGTGACGTCAGGGACTCCTCGAGCTGCTCGAGGTGCTCGTGCAGCCGCAGGAGCGCCGCGTCCTTGAGGTCGGCGCCGGCCTGACGCAGGGCCTCCCACTCCGGCACCTCCGCCACGACGCCCGCCCTCTTGTCGCGGATGGAGCGGGTCGCGTGGGCGAGGTTGTGTCGCAGCTGGGTGTTGTCCAGCGCCTCGCGGGCGGCGACCGGGAACGCCGGCATCCCGACGAAGGTCGCACTCATGACTGTCCGTCCCCCTCGGTGGACGCGAGGATCTCCGCCAGATGCATCACCCGTACGCCGGATCTCTGCCGCGACAGCAAGCCGCCGATGTGCGTCAGGCAGGAGCTGTCGCCGGCGACCAGGACCTCCGCGTCGGTCTCTCGCACGTGCCGCGCCTTGTCCGAGCCCATCGCGACCGACACGTCGGCGTTCTTCGTCGCGAAGGTGCCACCGAAGCCACAGCACTGCTCGGCGTCCGGCAGGTCGACCAGGGTGATCCCGCGCACGGCCTCGAGCAGCCTGCGCGGCCGGTCTCCGACGCCGAGCAGCCGGAGCGAGTGACAGGTCGGGTGGTAGGTCACGAGGTGGGGAAAGGAGGCGCCGACGTCGGTCACGCCCAGCACGTCCACCAGGAACTCGCTGAGCTCGTACACCTTCGGGGCGAGCCGGGCGACGGCCTCGGCCAGGCCGGCATCTCCGGAGCGATCGGCCACCAGTCGGTGCTGATGCCGCGCCGACCCGGCGCACGACCCAGACGGAGTCACCACCGCGTCGTACCCCTCGAACGCCGACACGAAGGTGCGCACGACCGGGACCGCCTCGTCGAGGTAGCCCGTGTTCACCATCGGCTGGGCGCAGCAGGTCTGGGCCTCCGGGAAGTCCACCTCGACCCCGAGCCGGGTGAGCAGGTCGACGACCGCGCGGCCCGTGGCGGGGAACATCGCGTCGTTGACGCAGGTGACCATCAACGCGACCCGCTTCGTCTCCGGCACGCTCCCATCATCTGCCTGCCCTCGGACCGCCCGATAGGGAGGCCGTGTCAGATCAGCTCCAGCCGTACGGCGTGCACGATCAGCTCGACGGTGGTGCCCACGCCCGCCTCGTCCGCCATCCTCCGGAGCCGGCGGCGCACGGTGCGCTCGGACATGCCGACGCGGCGGGCGACGACGTCGACGGTGAGGCCGTCCGCGAGCAGCCGCAGGACCTCAAGGTCGGTCAGCGGCGGCGCAGAGGGTCTCTCGGTAGCCACACCTTCTTGACGCTCTGAAGCAGGCACCGCGTCCCCATGACCTCCGTCACGTCGCCCCGGCCGGTAGTACAGATCACCCTGCCGCCGACATGCCGACGATTTCGTGCCTGGTGATCCGTACTGTCGAAAACGCCGCGTCCGAAATCCGCGTGAGGACTGTCGGTGGCGCTGCCTAGGCTGGGCGCATGCCGTCGTCCGATCGTTCGTGGCTCCCCATCGCCGCCATTGCCGTCACGCTGCTGCTGTGGGCCTCGGCTTTCGTCGCGATTCGCCACCTGGGTCACGACTTCTCGGCCGGCGCGCTCTCGCTGGGGCGACTGGCGGTGGGCTCGTTGGCGCTCGGAGCCGTCGCGGTCCCGCGTGGCCTGCCCCGTCCGAGCGGGCGTGACTGGCTGGCGCTGATCGCCATCGGGGTGCTGTGGTTCGGGGTCTACAACGTCGCCCTCAACCAGGGGGAGCACCACGTCGACGCCGGCACGTCGGCGATGCTGATCCAGATCGCGCCCGTGCTGATCGCGGTGCTGGCGACGCTGTTCCTGGGTGAGCAGTTCACGCGCTGGCTCGCCGGCGGTCTGGTCCTGGCCTTCGGTGGAGTGGTGCTGATCGGCGTCTCACAGCCGGGCGGGCACAACGACCTCGTCGGCGTCCTGCTGTGCCTGCTGGCTGCGCTGGTCTACTCCGTCAGCCTGGTGGTGCAGAAGCCGCTGGTCTCCCGGCTGTCCGCCCTCCACGTCACCTGGCTCGCGTGCACGGTCGGCGCCGTGGTCTGCCTGCCGTTCGCGGGGCAGCTGGTGTCCGCGAGCCGCGACGCCTCGGCGTCCGACATCTGGTGGGTGATCTATCTCGGGGTGTTCCCCACCGCGATCGCCTTCACGACGTACGCCTTCGCCCTGCAGCACATGACCGCCGGCAGGCTGGGCATCTCGACCTATCTCGTGCCTCCCCTGACGATCGTCCTGGGCTGGATGTTCCTCGGCGAGACGCCGCCCGGCATGGCGTACGTCGGCGGCGCGCTCGCCCTGGTCGGAGTCGCCGTGGCGCGACACAAGCCTCGAGCACGCAAGGTCGTGCCCCAACCGGCGTAGCGCCGGTGCTGGCATGCTGCCCCCGTGAACGTCGTCGCGGGTGTGCTCGTCGGTCTGGTGGCTGCCCTCCACCTCTACTTCCTGGTCCTCGAGATGTTCCTCTGGACCACCCCCACCGGGCGCCGCGTCTTCGGGCTGGACGCCGACTTCGCCGAGCGGTCGAAGGCGCTGGCCGCCAACCAGGGCCTCTATAACGGCTTCCTGGTCGCCGGACTGGTCTGGGGCCTGGTCTCCGGGCACACCGACGTCCGCGTGTTCTTCCTCGTGTGCGTCGTGGTCGCCGGGGTGTACGGCGCGGCCACGGTCAACAAGCGGATCCTGGTGGTGCAGGCGGTGCCGGCCGTGCTCGCGCTGGCCGCGGTCGCGCTCAGCTGATCCCGAACCACGCCAGGCAGGGCTCGACCCCGAGCACCTCGGCCGTCCGTCCTCCGGCCCGCCAGGCCTCGCGGGTCAGCCGTACGTGCTGCAGCTCGAACGGCCCGGTCGGGGTGTTGGTCCGACTGAGCCCGTTGTCGACGTACCCCATCCGAGAGGAGACGGCGAGGGACGCCGGGTTGTCGGTACGCGCGGACGACACGGCGATCTCGGCACCGAGATGGTCGAAGGCGAGGGCGAGGACGCCGATGCGCATCAGGTGCGCGAGGCCGCGACCCCGGACCGCTGCCGACAGCCAGGAGTAGGAGTCGACGGTGCGAAGCAACGGGAACTGCTCACCCTCGAGCGCCTGCACCCCCACCACGCGGCCCTCGACCTCGACGGCCAGGTCGAGGCACCAGGCGTCCGGTGACCAGGTGCCGCGATGCTTCCAGACCTCGGCGACCAGGTGCCGGCGTCGGTCGTCATCCGGCGAGAGGGTCGCGAAGCGCTCCGCCGAGGGGTCCAGCTCGAGGTCGTCGGGCATCGCCTCGGTCAGCACCTCGAGGTCGGCATCGGTGACGCCACGCAGCAGCACCTCACCAGAGGTGATCCGCAGGTCGAAGAAGGGCCAGAGCACGACGAGAGGCTAGGCGTCCTCGGGGTGTGGGGTCTCCCCTGTTTCCAGCCAGCCCCGGAACGCGTCGAGGTTGCGGGTGGGCTCGCCGCGGAGGTTGCGCCACTCCCACTCCTTGCGGATGGACGAGGCGAAGCCGAGCTCGAGGATCGTGTTGAACGGGCCGTCGGAGTGGGTCAGCACCGAGCCGAGCACCCGGTCGATCTCCTCCGGAGTGACCGCGGCCAGCGGCAGCCGGGCATCGAGGTAGATGTCCCCGAGATGGTCGACGGCGTAGGAGACGGCGTACGTGCGCAGGTTGCGCTCGAGCAGCCAGCGGTAGACGCGCTCGTGGTTCTCGTCGGGGTTGCGGCAGACGAACGCGTGGACGCCGAGCGCGTGCGGACCGATGTCGACCCTCACCGGCGTCGCGAGCTTGCGCTCACCCGGCAGGGCGAAGCTGAACGAGCCGTCGCGCTCCTCGAACTCGAGGTCGTTGTCGGTCAGGTAGTCGCGCAGGACCTGGGCGGGGTCGCTCATGGGACGACCCTGCCACGAGCCCGGTGTGGATGCAGGCTCAGACCGACTGGCGCAGGGAGGCGCGAGCGCGCTCGTAGATGTCGAGCGTGCGCTCCGCAGTGTCCTCCCAGGAGAACGCACCCGCCCGGGCACGAGCACCGGCTGCCAGCTGGGCGCGCAAGCCGTCGTCGAGCAGCACCCGACCGAGGGCGTGCGCCCACTCGTCCGGGTCGTGCGTGTCGAGCAGGAGCCCGCTCCGGCCGTCCGCGACCACCGTCGTGAGACCACCCACGGCCGCGGCGACCACCGGCGTACCGGCTGCCTGTGCCTCGGCGGCGACCAGGCCGAACGACTCGTTGTACGACGGGACCGCGACCAGGGAGGCCGCAGCGTCCCAGACCGCGAGCTCGGCGGGCGGGACCGGTGGCACGAACCGGACGACGTCGTCGATGCGCAGCTCGGTGGCCAGGTCGGCCAGTGCCTCCGGGTGCTCCAGGCCCGTGCCGGAAGGTCCACCGACGATCGGCACGACCAGTCGCGACCGCAGCTCGGGCTCGTGCTCGAGCAGCCGCGCTACGGCACGGAGCAGGACGTCCGGCCCCTTGAGCGGCTGGAGGCGGCCCGCGAACAGCACGATGTGGGCGTCCAGGGGGAGGCCGAGGTGCTCACGAGCGGCGTGGGTGTCGCGCGGGCGGAAGACGTTGAGGTCGACCCCCGGGTGGACGACCTCGACCCGGCCGGGGTCGGCGTCGTACAGGTTGACCAGCTGCTTGGCCTCCAGGTCGGTGCTGGCGATCAGCATGTCGGCCGCCTCGACCACCTGTTCCTCGCCGATGATCCGGGCGGTCGGCTCGGGCATGTCCCCACTGGCCAGGGCGTCGTTCTTCACCTTGGCCATCGTGTGCATCGTGTGCACGAGCGGGACGTGCCAGCGGTCGCGGGCGAGCGCGCCCACCTGGCCGGAGAGCCAGTAGTGGGAGTGGACCACGTCGTAGTGGCCCAGCGGCAGGCCCGCCTCGGTGCGGAGAACCTCGCGGGCGAAGGTGCAGAGCTGGCCGGGCAGCTCGCCCTTGCCGAGCCCTTCGAACGGGCCGGCGTGGATGTTGCGGACGGTGATGCCGTCCCCGGCCGCGACGACCGGGTCGAGGCGGGACGACGTGGCGCGGGTGAAGATGTCGACCTCGATCCCGGCAGCGGCGAGTCGGCGCGACAGCTCGAGGACGTAGACGTTCAGGCCTCCCGCGTCACCCGTGCCCGGCTGGTCCAGCGGCGACGTGTGCACGCTGACCATCGCCACCCGGCGAACGGCGTCGTCCTCGGTGAGCCCCACGGCGTACTCCCTCCCCGGGCCCACAAAGCAGGCCCGAACGCCTGCAACCACTCCCGACCGCTCCCCATTCCCGCAGCCGGGACACGATCGGGTGACGGATGAGATCGCGGACACCCCAACCTCGGCCTCGAACCGTCGCGGCGTGCAGAATCGGCACGTGCCCACGCCAGAGAGTCGCCGTACCGCCGTCGTGACCGGAGCCAGCAGCGGGATCGGGGCGGCGACCGCTCGGGCCCTCGCGAGAGAGGGGTACGCCGTGTGGTGCGCCGCGCGCCGCGGCGACCGGATCGAGGCTCTCGCGGCCGAGATCGACGGCACGGCCGTGATCTGCGACGTGACCTCACCGGAGTCGGTGGCCGGTCTCGCCGCGGAGGTCGGCGGCTCCCTCCACGTGCTGGTGAACAACGCCGGCGGGGCGTTCGGCTTCGACCCGGTGGCCGACGCGGACCCGGAGGACTGGCGCCGCATGTTCGACGTGAACGTGCTCGGCCTGCTGCACGTCACCCAGGCTCTGCTGCCCGCGCTCCGGGCCAGTGGCGACGGGCTGATCGTGAACCTCGGCTCGACGGCCGGCCGGATCGCCTACGAAGGCGGCGCCGGCTACACCGCGGCCAAGCACGGCACCCAGGTCGTCACCGAGACCCTGCGGCTGGAGCTCGTGGGCGAGCCGATCCGGGTCAGCGAGATCGCCCCCGGCCTGGTGCGCACCGACGAGTTCGCGATGGTGCGGTTCGAGGGTGACCGGGCCCGCGCGGACGCGGTGTACGCCGGCGTCGCCCATCCGCTCGTGGCCGAGGACGTCGCCGACGCGATCGTCTGGGTCGCGACCCGGCCCTCCCACGTGAACATCGACGAGATGGTGATCAAGCCGCGAGCCCAGGCCGCCCAGCACAAGCTGCACCGCGAGACCTGACCGATAGTTCGCAGCAAACGGCACCTCGACACGCCGGAAAACAGGTGCGGAACGCTGCGAAG
>DATBBE010000253.1:0-6814 GCA_036271155.1 Nocardioides sp.
ACTGCGTGGTCGTGATGGGCCGCCGCGAGGGCGAGGAGCGGGTGGCCGCGTGCCTGGTCCGTGCCGACACCCGCGCCGACGTGAACAGCCTGGTCAAGCGCACGCTGGATGTCCGCAAGTGCTCGTTCCTGTCGATGGAGCGTGCCGTCGAGGAGTCGGGGATGGAGTACGGCGGTATCACGCCGGTCGGTCTCCCGGAGACCTGGCGGCTGCTGGTCGACGAGGCCTGCCTGGAGATCGAGGCGACCGTGGTCGGCTCCGGCTTACGCCGCTCCAAGCTGCTGGTGCCGGGCCGGCTGCTCGGTGACCTCCCGCGCGCCGAGGTGCTCGCGGGGCTGGGCCGCTGACAGACAGATCAGCCGCCGCTCAGCCGATGCTGAGCGTGACGTCGTCGACCTCGCCGTTGAACTGGTCGACGGACTCCCCGGTCACGAGGTGGCCCTGGTCGTCGAGCTTGCCGCCGACCGACAGCGGGGTGCCGGGGGTGGCGGGAGTGAGGTCGAGGGCAGCCCCGGCCGGCATCGCCGGCTCGATGTCGTGGGTGGTCCAGGTGCGGGCCACCGATCCGTCCCGGCTGAGCTGCGAGACCGTCAGCTCGGCGTCTGCCGACCCGGTCCGTGCACACCGCACCCGGTACCACGTGCCCGAGCGCACCCCGGCCGAGGGAAAGCCCGGCGCCGTGCGCATGTCGAGAACGCCGCGGTACCCGTCCCGGCCGGCTCGACCGTGCAGGGTGCAGGTCGGGCTCCGGGTGTCCAGCTCGATCTTGTACTGCGACCGCTCGCCGTACAGGCCCCGCTGCAGGAGGTTGTCGCCGTCGTCGACGTCCGACGGCTCCTGACTCGTCGGCCCCGGGTCCATCTCGAAGGCCGCGCCGAAGGCGAAGTCCTTCGTGCCCGGGTTCAGCCGGTCCACCCCCGACGAGCCCGACGAGCCCTGGTCGGTGATCTTGACGACGGCCTCCGGGGAGCCGGGGGTGGCGGAGAAGGTGGGCAGCCCGATGCCCTTGCCGTCGGGGCCCTGGATCGTCCTCGCGCTCGCCCCGCCCGCGGTCACCAGGGCGACGTCGATGTCGTCGCCGTACGTCCCGGTGTTCGCCAGGGACGACGCCCCGTCGGCGAAGGTGAGGTCGATGCCGGCCGCCCCGGCGTGCGCGACGGGCGCCCCGACGTGCGGGCCGGACGTGCCGCCGCAGCCGGCGAGGATGACCGCGAGAACGGCGCCGAAGATGGCGGCAGGCACTCCAAGGTGCAGGGGTCGTCGGCGCGGCACGAGCCACGAT
Source organism: Nocardioides sp. (assembly GCA_036271155.1). Classification (GTDB taxonomy): domain Bacteria; phylum Actinomycetota; class Actinomycetes; order Propionibacteriales; family Nocardioidaceae; genus Nocardioides. The sequence goes on from DATBBE010000253.1 coordinate 1,283, forward strand.
CCCACGGATGCCGGATCGCTGACACGACTCGTGTCCCCATGACAACCTGACGGCGCCCCCACCCGCTCTCCATGGGTGGAGGACCCATGAGCGGAATGGCGGTGACCCGGCCGGTGACCAGCCCGAGCAGCGAGGAGCGCTTCGACGCCTTCGTCGCGGCCCGCGGCGGCGCGCTGTGGCGCAGTGCCTGGCTGCTCACCGGTGACCGGCACCTCGCCGAGGATCTCGTCCAGACCGCGCTCGCCAAGGCCTGGCCGAAGTGGTCCGGCATCGGCGAGGAGGGGCGGTTCGAGGCCTACGTGCGGCGCACGCTCTTCACGACGTACGTCGCGTGGTGGCGGCGCAAGTGGAACGGCGAGCGCCCGACCGCCCAGCCGCCCGACAGCGCGGGGGACGCCGCCGATCCCGACCTCGGCCACGACCTGATCGCGGCCCTGGCCGGCCTGCCCCGGATGCAGCGTGCGGTCGTGGTGTGCCGATGGTTCGAGGACCTGTCCGAGGCCCAGACGGCCGAGCGCCTGGGGATCTCGGTCGGCACCGTGAAGAGCCACGGATCACGCGCTCTGGCCGCTCTGCGGTCCTCTCCGCACCTGACCGAGGAGTCACCGTGACCGACGAGCAGCGGCTTCACGACCGGCTGGAGGCGGCCGTCTCCCTGCCCCCCGACCTCGCCGACGGCGGCCCGCGCGCAAGGGAAAGGTGGCGACGCAACCGGCGCCGACGGGTCGGAGCGGTGGTGGCGGTCGCCGCCGTCGTGGCCGTGGGCGTGCCGGCCCTCCGGTTGGTCGACACTCGGCACGACACCGCTCCCACGATCTCGGGCACCATCGAGGGCACCATCCAGGGCACCGGCCACGCCGCCTGTCGCGGCGTCGGCAGTGGTCATCACGACCTCGGTGATCTCGTCGACACCCGGGTCGTCGACAGCCCGACGGCGACCGCCTGGCTGCGCGCCGTCCACTCGTCCGCGGACGTCGGCGCGGTGGCCGGGGGCCGTGCGGTGGACGTGTGCCTCTTCTACGGCTCCCCCGGCGTGTACACCGTGGTCGCGGGGGTCCCCGGTCGCTCCCCGGTGGTGGTGTCGCGAGGCAGGTTCCTCGGCACATCGGCCCCGATCACGGCCATGCAGACGCTGGACGAGCTGTGGAGCGGAGGAGCGACCACCAGTGACGCGCCGTTCGCGTGCCCGTCGAGCACCGCCCCCGTCGACGAGACCGTCAGCAACGCCCTCCCGTCGGGCTCGACCGGCGCCCTGCTCTGCTACACCGACGGCACCAACCTCTACTCACCGCGCGAGATCCTCTCGCTGGACGACAGCGACCGGCTGGTGACCCTCGTCGACGCCGCCAAGATCAGCTACACGCCACCCAACGCGGCCTGCGGCGGCATCGCCGGCTTCCGCGACTACTCCATCGTGTTCCGCTACCCCACCGGCACCCGCGTCGTCCGCGACGAAGAGTGCCGCGGCCTCGCGATCGGCTCGTACACGCGCCAGGCCCCGCACGACCTCGACGTACGCCTCGAGCGCCTGCTCCCCCACGGCCTTGCGGCCGACCTGCCCCCCTGCCCTCCTCCCGACTCGGGTCCGAGCGGCGTCGGCGACATCCGGCACCTCGTCGCGGTGCGGTCCTGCACGGCCGGCGACGACACCGGCCAGGTGCTCAGCGGCCACCGTCTACGCAGCGTCCAGCGGTGGGGGGCCGCCCAGTTCGCTGGGTCCACCGAGCCGAACGGCGCCTGCGTGCGCCCGGCCGGGGGCTGGCCGCATCTGACGCTCGTCGACACGTGGGGCAACGCGTTCACCGCCACCGTGGAGTGCCAGCGCCATCTCGTCTCCGTGCTCGCCGACGCGCCCGGCCATCCTGCGTTCTACCCGGTGAGCTTCCGAGGCGACTTCGGTCGACGCCTGTCCCAGCTGACCCGTTGATCTTGCAACCGTGACAGTGGTTCTGTCACAGTCGGAGCGTGAAGCTCTCGACGCAGCTGATGTACGCCGGCAACCCGCGCGAGGCGGCCGACCAGGTCAAGGCACTGGAGGACGCCGGGCTCGACACCGTGTGGGTGGCCGAGGCCTACGGCTTCGACTCCCCCACTCTGATGGGCTATCTCGCGGCCAGGACCGAGCGCGTCGAGATCGGCAGCGCGATCCTCAACGTCTACTCACGGACGCCCAGCGCCCTTCTCCAGACGGCGGCCGGCCTCGACAACGTCAGCCAGGGTCGGGCGATCATCGGCCTGGGCGCCAGCGGGCCGCAGGTGATCGAGGGCTTCCACGGTGTCCCGTACGACAGGCCGCTGGGCCGCACCAAGGAGATCATCGACCTGATCCGCCGGGGGCTGCGTCGCGAGACGCTGGTGCACGACGGCATCTTCACGCTGCCGCTCCCCGAGGGCCAGGGCACCGGGCTCGGAAAGCCGCTGAAGCTGATGACCCGGCCCGAGCGCCCCAGCATCCCGCTCTACATCGCCGCCCTCGGCCCCAAGAGCGTCGAGGGCGCCGCCGAGTACGCCGACGGCTGGCTGCCGTTCCTGTTCGTGCCGGAGAGGTCGGGCCAGGTCTGGGGCGACGCGCTCGCGGCCGGCAAGGCCAAGCGGTCCGACGAGCTCGCTCCGCTGGAGATCTGCGCCGGTGGCATGGTCGCCATCGGCGAGGGGCCCGAGACCAAGGCGCTGCTCGACTTCGCCCGCCCGACGGTCGCGCTCTACGTCGGCGGCATGGGCGCGCGCGGCAAGAACTTCTACAACGACCTCGCGGTCAAGTACGGCTACGAGAAGGAGGCCCAGGAGATCCAGGACCTCTACCTCGGCGGCAACAAGCGGGACGCCGAGGCGGTCGTCCCGGCCGAGCTGCTCGAGCTCGGCAACCTGGTCGGCCCCGCGTCGTACGTCAAGGAGCGGATCGCGGCCTTCGCGGAGGCCGGCGTGACGAACCTCCAGGTGGTCCCGGCCTCCGACGACCCGGCGGCCACGATCCGTCAGCTGCGCGAGCTCGTCGACTGACGGGGCGCCTCGCCCGAGAACAGCTCGGTCAGGCGCGCCAGCACGTCGTTCCAGCCCTGCTCGGTGCTCCCGTCGGGCTCGTGAGCCACCGACGTGTGCTCGACCCTGAGCTGAGTTGCGTCGCCCTGCGGCTCGAACGTCACCACGACCATGTCCTGGACCCCCTGCTCGGGCACGCCGACCTCCCAGTTCCACGTGAAGGCCAGCCGGCGCGAAGGGTGCACCTCCGTGTAGACCCCGTGCACCGTCACCCCGATCGCCGGGCTGGTGATCGTGTATGAGCCACCCGGACGCGCGTCGACGTCGTACGTCGTGCCCGCCAGCTGTGGCCACCACCATGCAGCCAGCTGCGCGGCGTCGGTCCAGGCGTCGAAGACATGCTCGGGTGAGGCGAGGACGCTGCGGCCGGTCGCGATCGTCGACTCGGTCATGGCCTCACGGTAGCGAGGTCAGGTGAGCTTGAGAGTGAACTGGTTGCCGCCAAGGTCGAACGAGCCGCTCACGGCGTCGTAGCCGGGTGGCTTCACATCGCCCGGTCCCACGAGGATCCGCATCTGGACCGTGTAGGTCTGGCCCTTCACCATCCCCAGCGACTTGCCGACCAGCGACGCGTTGAAGGTGTGCTTCTTCGCGTCGTAGGTGACCAGGTCGTTGCGTGCCGTCCAGGCGCCGGTCGAGCTCGTGGGACGCCAGCGGAGCTGGACCCGTTGGGCTGCGACGAGCGACTTGGCGGTGGCGTCCGGGATGAGCTGGATGGGCTGCAGCACGAGCGCGGCGAGCTTCAGGGTCGCGGTGAGGCCTACCGACGTCGTGCCGATCAGCTTGACCGGGGCCCCGAACGGACTCACGAGGTACTGCGTGGCCATCGCGGCCGTCACCGGCGTCGCATTCGGCGCGCTCGCGGTCACCGCGAAGGTGCCGACGACCAGGCGCGAGGTCATCTTCGGCGCGGTCGCGACTCCATGGGCGTCGGTGGTGGCCGTCGCGGTGATCTTCAGGCCCGGGAACACCGCGCCGGGAGCATTGCCCGGCAGCGTGAAGGTGACCGGCACCCCGGCCACCGGCCCGAGGGCGTTGGTGAGCGTCGCCTTCAGCACGGGGTACTGACCGGCCGGCAGCGTGGTCGCGGAGCTGTAGCCGAGCGTGAGCGTCCTGACGATCTGGACCGTCACGCTCTGGGAGCCCACGACCTGGCCGCTGGCACCGATCAGGTCGGCCCGCACGTTGACGGTGCCGGAGGGAAGGGCCTGACCCGGAGGCAGCCGGAGCACCACGGTGCCGTCGGCGGCCGACGAGTCGGCGTAGTCGAACAGCTCGGTGTTGTTCTGCGAGACCGTGAAGTGGACGGTGCGACCCGCGACCGGGCCGCTCGGGTCCTTCACGGTGGCCGTGACGCCGAACGGCGAGGCACTGGTCTGCGGCCCGGTCTGCAGGCTCACCACGGCCTGGTCGACGCCTGCGGGGAACACGCTGTACCCGTCGCCGTCGTCGGTGTCCATGCCCACGGCACCCGCACCGTTCGCGGCCTGCACGAGGAACCGCATCCCCGAGGAGGACTGACCCTGCGGCAGGGCGAACGTGGTCGTCCAGTGGGTCGAGTCGTTCGGGTCCTGGCTGAGGTCCACCGAGCTCCAGTGGCCGTAGCCGGAGTCGCTCCCGGTGCCCGTCCAGGTCACCCAGACCTGCTGCACGCCCGCCGACGGGTCACCGGTGACGGTCGTGGAGAAGGTCACGACCCCGTTGCTGACGGTGCCCTGCACGTTGCCGATGCTGGGCGCGGCGGCCAGGGACGGCTGGTTCTGCCCGAACGACGTGCTCTTGGCGTCGCTGTAGAACAGCTGCATGTCCATGTGGGTGTAGGCGCGCTGGGTGTCGGTGAGCGCCCCGCCGGCGTCGGAGCGGTACTGCCCCGGCGTGAGGATCAGCGACGTCCGCCCGGTGCCGCTCAGCGTGCCGAAGTAGTTCGGGGTGATCAGCCGCTGCGGCCAGAACGCATCGGACTCGAACGTCGTGTTCGCCGTCGAGCCCTCGATCGCGGGCGCACCGGTGACCGGCAGGATCCCGGTCGTGTCGGTGTAGTCGGCGGCACGGAACCCGACCCCGCGGAGCACCTGGCCCTGCACCGAGACGTCCTCGATCTGTTTGGGCACCGCCGGCGCCCCGGGCAGGGCGGTCACGCCGTCGCGGCCGGAGAGCCAGGTGCTCTTGGCCGGTAGGCCAGCCTGGCCCGGGTCGGACTGGTCCACCCCGGAGTCCTTGGTGTTCGTCGTCGTCGGCGTGTCGACGCGGAGGTCGTCGGTCCTGAGCCCGAACGTCGCGCCCGGCGTGCTCGGGTCGACAGGCTGCGGGTCGGAGGGCAGGACGTCGGAGTCGATGGCCGTGCGGTTGGGCGCGTCGAAGCCGGTCATCGGCAGGCCGTACAGGCTGGCCTCGAGCATCGCCTTCTGGTCGATCCCGCTGACCTGGCTCAGGCCGGAGAGGTAGTCCTGCTTGCCCTGGACCAGAGCCGTGCCGACCGCGATCGGAGCGTTG
>DATBBE010000254.1:0-21953 GCA_036271155.1 Nocardioides sp.
GTCCCGGCGATGACCCGGACGAGCGACCCCGCGTCGTACGACGTGAGGAGGGCGACCTGGCTGGACCGGATGTCCTGGTACCTCGGGGAGACCATCTTCTCGTCGCGAGGCAGGTTCACCCACAGCTGGATGCCGTGGAACAGCCCGCCCTGCTGCACCAGCCACTCGGGAGGCGCCTCGATGTGCAGGATCCCGGCGCCGGCCGTCATCCACTGCGTGTCGCCGTTGGTGATCGTCCCGCCACCACCTTGGGAGTCCTGGTGGTCGAAGACGCCGTCGATCATGTAGGTGACGGTCTCGAAGCCGCGGTGCGGGTGCCACGGCGTGCCCTTCGGCTCACCGGGCGCGTACTCCACCTCGCCCATCTGGTCCATCATGATGAACGGGTCGAGCAGGCTCAGGTCGATGCCGGCGAACGCCCGGCGTACCGGGAAGCCCTCCCCCTCGTAGCCCTGCGGCGCGGTCGTCACCTGCCACACCGCGCGAGGCTGGTCGCCCAGGCCGGGCTCGGCAAGTCGCGCCAGCGTGGTCAGGTCGTCAACGGTCACTGCGGGCATCGGGCGCCTCCTGGGAAGACTGGTTCCGTCGTCAACGGTAGTTGAAACTTGAATATTCCGCACCGAACCGATTGGGAGCCCACGCCCCCCGCTGCTAACCTTGAGGTCGTTTCAACCGTAGGCGCCATTAGCTCAATTGGCAGAGCAGCTGACTCTTAATCAGCGGGTTCGGGGTTCGAGTCCCTGATGGCGTACCAGTCCGATGCCGTCGCGTCCGAAGCCGGTCAGGTCACCGTCCTGATCAGCTTCTTGTTGACGAACTCCTCGATGCCGAAGCGACCCAGCTCGCGACCGAAGCCCGAGCGCTTGACGCCACCGAAGGGCATCTCGACTCCCTCGGCGCCGACGCCGTTGACGAAGACCATCCCGGCGTCGATCTGGTCGGCCACGCGGGCCGCCTGCTCCGGGTCGTTGGTGTAGACGTACGAGCCGAGCCCGTACGGCGTGTCGTTGGCGATCCTGACGGCATCCGCCTCGTCCTGGGCCCGGAACACCATCGCAACGGGGCCGAACAGCTCCTGGTGGAAGGCGTCGCTGTCCTCGGAGACCCCCGTGAGCACCCCGGTCGGGTAGAACGCGCCGTTGCGCTCGCCGCTGGTCTCCAGGTGGGCACCCCCGGCGACGGCGCTCTTGACCTGCTCGTCGAGGCGGTCCGCAGCCAGCTGTGACGACAGCGGGCCCGTCTCCGCAGAGAGCATCTTGGCGGTGAACTTCGCCACGAAGTCGTCGTGCAGCTCGTCGGCCACGATGAAGCGCTTGCCGGCGTTGCACGCCTGCCCGGTGTTCTCCATCCGAGCCGACACCGCCGCATCGACGGTGGCATCGAGGTCGTCGGAGCCGAGCACGATGAACGGGTCGGAGCCGCCGAGCTCGAGCACCACCTTCTTCAGATGACGTCCAGCCGTCGCCGCGACCGCCGAGCCGGCGCGCTCGGAGCCGGTCAGCGAGACACCCTGGATGCGCGGGTCGCCGATGATCTCCTCGATCTGCTCGTTCGAGGCGTAGATGTTGACGTAGGCGCCCTCGGGGAAGCCCGCGTCGCGGAAGATCTCCGACAGGATCCGCGCCGAGTCCGGGCACTGCGGCGCGTGCTTGAGGAGCACGGTGTTGCCCGCGGCGAGATTGGGGCCGGCGAACCGCGCGACCTGGTAGGCCGGGTAGTTCCACGGCATGATCCCGAGGATCACGCCCAGCGGACGACGGCGGACGACGGCGCTGCCCTCGCCCTCGAGCACCGGGATCTCCTCGTCGGCCAGGAACTCCTCCGCGTGGTCGGCGTAGTAGCCGTGGATGGCGGCACTGAAGTCGACCTCACCGAGGGCGTCGTCCATCGCTTTGCCCATCTCGCGGTGCATCGCGCTCGCGAGCTCCTCACGACGCTCGGTGTGCAGCTCGGCCGCCCGGCGTACGAGCCTGGCGCGCTCCGCCGCCGAGCTCGTGCGGCCCCACGTGGTGAAGGCGTCCTGGGCGGCGGCGACCGCTGCGAGCACCTGCTCGTCGCTGTCGGTGGGTACGTCGCTGACCCGCTCTCCGGTGTGAGGGTCGGTCACTGCGTACTGCGTCATCTCGGTCCTTTCGTCGTGCGAGAAGTCCCAAACTAGCCGGGGCCGGCTCCTCGGCGCAGAATGCGTCCGACGAAGGGGGGCTCATGACCGAGCACATCACCATGAACACCGTCATCCATGCGGCGTTCAGGCGTGACCTCGCGCGGTTCGACACTGCGCTCGCCTCGTTCCCGGACGGATCCCAGGAACGAGCCGACCAGCTGGTCACCGCGTGGGACAACTACCAGCACCAGCTGCACCACCACCACGAGGACGAGGAGACCATCTTCTGGCCGGCGTTCCGTGAGCTCGGAGCCGACGAGGCTGTGACCAGCGACCTCGGAGGCGAGCACGCCCAGATGCTGAGCGCCCTCGACCACGCCGACGAGGTCGTACGCCGACTGTCGGGCGACCCGTCCTCCGCTCGGGCCGCGAACGCCCGAGCGGCGATCGGGGAGCTGGGCGAGGTGCTCCGCGAGCACCTCGCGCACGAGGAGGCGAACCTCGAGCCGTGGGTGGCCACCGTGCGCGGGACCCCACGGATGAAGCAGGCGCTGGTCGCCGTCCGAAAGGCCCACCAGGGAGGGGCCGGCACGTTCGTCGCGTGGCTGCTCGACGGCGCCGAGCCGGACGACGTCACGGGCCTGAAGCAGGAGATGCCACCGCCCGTCGTCGCCTTCCTCAACGCCGTCCCCGGCCGGCACTACCGCAAGAACATCGCCACGGTCTGGACGGCGGGTGCCGGCTGAGGCTCAGAGATACAGACCGGTGGACTCGTCGCCGAGTCGGTCAGCGGCGACGGCGTGGACGTCGCGCTCGCGCATCACGACGTAGGTCTCGCCCTGCACCTCGACCTCGGACTTGTCCTCGGGGTCGAACAGGACCCGGTCGTCGACCTGGATCGCCCGCGCATGCGGTCCCGCGGCCACCACTCGCGACCACACCAGACGGCGGGCGCCCATGGCCGCCGTCGCCGGGATCACGATGCCGCCGGTCGAGCGGCGCTCACCGCTCTCGCGATCGATCTCGACCAGAAGCCGGTCGTGGAGCATCTTGATCGGAAGCTGGTCGGGCACGCGGACCCCTCCGGTCAGTCTCGGGCTACGGCGCGCACGACGGCGAAGAGCGCGACGGCGCCGAGGACGCCACCGGCGACCTTGAGGATGTTCGTCGTGCGGGGCTGACCGGTCTTCAGGTCGACGAAGTAGCCCTTGACCGAGGTGATCTCGCGCCGTGCGATCGTCTTGGGGCTCGCACGGTGGACCAGCAGGTCGATGGTGTCGGCCAGACGCTCGCGCGTGGCCTCCATCTCGGCCTCGAGCTCGGTGGTCTCCTTGGTCACTCCGGAAGGCTACCAACGGGCCAGGGCCGGCACCGCCGCCGGGCACTAGGTTCGGAGCATGACTCGCCTCGTGACCGGAGACCCGGCTCCCGACTTCACCCTGCCCACCGACGACGAAAGGACCGTCTCGCTGGCGGACTCCCGCGGCCGCAGAACGATCGTGTACTTCTACCCCGCCGCGATGACACCGGGGTGCACCAAGCAGGCGTGCGACTTCACCGACTCGCTGTCGTCGCTGCAGGCGCAGGGCTACGACGTGCTGGGGATCTCGCCGGACTCCCCGGCCAAGCTCGCGAAGTTCCGCGAGCGCGACGGCCTGACGATCACCCTTCTCTCCGACGCCGACAGGTCGGTGATGAAGAGCTACGGCGCCTTCGGGGAGAAGAAGCTCTACGGCAAGACGGTCGAGGGCGTGCTCCGATCGACGTTCGTGGTCGACGAGGACGGTCGGATCCTCCTCGCGCAGTACAACGTCAAGGCGACCGGACACGTGGCGAAGCTGCGTCGAGACCTCGGCATCGACTAGCCCGGAAACACCACGACCACACCCCGACCACACCACGACCACACCGCGACACCACTTCGACACTGCTCCGACACCATTGCGACATCATTATGATGTCGCTACGGTGTCGCTATGCCGTCACTCGATCTTCGCTCCCCGGCGCGGCTCCTCGGGCGCACGCCGGACCTGAGGCTGCTTCTCGGCGCCGGACTCGTCTCATTGACCGGCGACTACGTGCTCTCCGTCGGGCTCGCGTACTCCGTGTACGCGCTGACCGGCTCCACGCTGGCGTCTGCGGCAGCCCTACTCTCGGCGTTCGTCCCACAGCTCGTGGTGGGCAGCGTCGCGGGGATCTTCGTGGACCGCTGGGACCGCAAGCGGACGATGGTCGTGACCAACCTCCTGCTCGCCGCCGGCCTGGCCCCGCTCCTGCTGGTGTCCGGTGTCGACGGGATCTGGCTGGTCTACGTGGTCCTCGCCGTCCAGTCGTGCCTCGAGGTCTTCTTCTCGCCGGCCGAGCAGGCGTTCCTGCCACATGTCGTCGACGACGCGGACCTCGTGGCGGCCAACGGTCTGAACGCCCAGATCCGCAACATCGCCCGCCTGGTCGGCTCCGGGGTCGGCGGTGTCGTGGCAGCCGCCGGCGGCATCCGGGCCATCGCGGTGGTCGACGCCGTCACCTTCGTGGTCGCGGCGGTGCTGGTGGCCCGCATCCGGACCGCCGGCCGGGTCGTGGTCAGCGAAGAAGATGCGACCGATGCCGTCCGCGGCCGCGTGGAGGCCCTGGTCGAGGAGTGGCGGGAAGGCCTGCGTGCCGTCGGCGAGAGCCACGTGGTGCGCACCCTGCTGCTCGCGATGCTGATCACCAGCACCGGTGAAGGGATCATGGGGACCCTCTTCGCGCCGTACGTCCGCCACGTGCTGCACGGCAGTGGCCAGATCTACGGCTTGATCACGGGTGTCCAGGCGATCGGTGGCGTCATCGGTGGCTTCGTGGTCGCGGTCCTGGCCGAGCGCTGGTCACCGGTGACCATGGTCTGGGCAGGCTCCCTCGTCTTCGGCCTCATCGACCTGGCCATCTTCCTCTACCCCTTGCTGTGGGTGACGCCCTGGCCGGCGGTGGGCGGGATGATCCTGGTGGGCGTTCCCGGAGCCCTGGTCGTCGCAGGCTCGATCACCCTCTTCCAGCGCCACACGACCGACGACCGCCGGGGTCGTGTCTTCAGCCTGCTCTCGCTGGCCCAGGCGGTCAGCGTCGTGATCGGGTCCACCGTCGCGGGCTTCCTGGGTGGGCCGACCGGGATCATGCCGATCCTCGCCCTCCAGGGCGTCGGCTACGTCGTCGCCGGGCTCCTCGTGCTCTCACGTCTGGGCTCGCGCAAGGCATCCCTAGACTTGGCGCCCACGCGCTCGTAGCCCAATCGGTAGAGGCCTCAGGTTTAGGTCCTGACCAGTGAGAGTTCGAATCTCTCCGAGCGCACTCACCAGCCCGCTCGACTCATCGCAACGCCGCAGCGATCTGCGGCGCGATCGTGCGGAGGGCGCGGCCCCGGTGGGAGATCGCATCCTTGTCGGCGGGTTCGAGCTCGGCCGTGGTGAGGTCGGGGAACTCGTCGGCCACGAAGAGCACGTCGTAGCCGAACCCGCCACTCCCCCGGGTCTCGCGGATGACTCGGCCGTCCATCCGGTCCTCGACCACGAGCTCGACCGGCTCACCGGAGCCGGAGACGGCGCAGAAGGCCACGGCCGAGGCGAAGTGGGCGCCTCGGCGCTCGTCCGGGACGTCGGACAGCTGCTGCAGGAGCAGGTCGTTGTTGCGGTCGTCGCTCTTGGGACGACCCGACCACCGCGCGGACAGCACGCCGGGCATCCCGCCCAGCGCGTCGACGCACAGGCCGCTGTCGTCGGCCACCGACGGCAGGCCGGTCGCGGCCAAGCCGGCCCGGGCCTTGAGCAGCGCGTTGCCCTCGAAGGTCGGCTGGTCCTCGACCGGCTCGTCATAGGCCGGCACGTCGTCGAGGCCGAGCACCTCGACGTCGGTGCCACCGATCTCGGACATCGCCTCGGCGAGGATCCGGCGCATCTCCACGAGCTTCTTGGGGTTGCGCGAGGCCAGGAAGACGCGCACGCTCAGCTCTCCAGAGCCCGGCGCTGAAGAGCGGTGAGCTCGTCGCAGCCCTTCTCCGCCAGCGCGAGGAGCGTGTCGAGCTCGGCCCGGTCGAAGGGCGCCCCCTCGGCCGTCCCCTGCACCTCGACGTAGCGCCCGTCGCCGGTCATCACGACGTTCATATCGGTCTCGGCGCGTACGTCGTCGTCGTAGTGAAGGTCGAGCCGCGGCGTGCCGTCGATGATCCCGACGCTGACCGCCGAGACCGAGCCCGTCAGCGGCTCGCCTGCCAGCGCGCCCTGGGACCGCAGGTGGGCCACTGCGTCGGCCAGAGCGACGTAAGCCCCGGTGATGGCGGCCGTGCGGGTGCCGCCGTCGGCCTGGAGTACGTCGCAGTCCAGAACGATGGTGTTCTCACCGAGCGCCTTGTAGTCGATCACGGCCCGCAGCGACCGGCCGATCAGCCGCGAGATCTCGTGGGTGCGGCCGCCGATCTTGCCGCGCACGGACTCACGGTCCGATCGGGTGTTCGTGGACGCCGGGAGCATGGCGTACTCGGCGGTGACCCAGCCCAGTCCGGATCCCTTGCGCCACCGCGGCACGCCCTCGGAGGCGGACGCCGCACACAGGACGCGGGTGCGGCCGAACTCCACCAGGACGGACCCGGCCGCATGGTCGAGCCAGTGGCGGGTGATCGTGACCGGACGAAGGGCGTCGTCCGCGCGGCCGTCGCTGCGCGCGGGAGCGGACGTTCGGGGGGTGTTCATGGCGCAGACCTTAGTGCTGTCCGCTACGCCTACTTCACCTCGGCCCGCTGGATCCGCCACAGGCCGATCGCCATCGGCACCACCAGCCAGATGAACCCGCTGACGACGAGGTTGGCCCACTCCCTGCCGCTCATCCCGCCGTCATAGAGGAGGTTCTGGGCGGCCTGGAAGTCGATCCACGGCTGCAGGCTGTTGAACCACGACATCAGGGCCGCCCCGAGCGCGAGCAGCCCGGGCAGCACCCACTTGTAGACGAAGAAGACGACGATGGCGGCCGGGGTGTTCAGCAGGAGGGCGGCCAGGGCGAACCCACCGAGCATGGCCATGGTCTGGGTGGCGATGAAGGCGAAGAAGCCGGTCCAGCCGAAGGTCCAGTCCAGCGTTCCCCCGAAGGCGGCGTACAGCAGGTTGCACAGGACGCCGACGACGAGTGCGAACACGATCACGAACGCCGTCAGGGCGATGCCCGCCAGCATCTTCGCCATGATGACCCGCATCCGCCGTGGCTCCAGCGCGAACGTCGTCATCGCGGTGCGCTGGCTCCACTCGCTGGTGACCAGCATGATGCCGAGCACCGGTAGCAGGATCGAGCACACGAACGCGGCCCCACCGACCAGGTCGCCGTACGCAAGGTCCTGGCTCTTGGCGGCGAGCACGATCGCGATGATCAGGTCCGTCACGAGAGCGATGCCCGCCGTGACCCCGACCAGCCAGCGGCCTGCGCGCGTGTCGAACGCCTTGCGGAGCTCGACCTTGAACAGCCGTAGGAACGGGATGCCGGGGGTACCGGCCACGTCGAGGGTGGCCGGGGCCGCCGGGGAGCTCACTTCACCTCCGCGCGCTGGATGCGCCAGAGCCCGAACAACAGGGGAAGCACCAGCCAGATCAACCCGGAGGTCATCAGCTGTCCCCACTCCTTCGCGCCGTGGATGCTGGCGTCGAGCAGCGGCTGCTGGGAGAAGTTGAAGTCGATCCAGGGCTGCAGGCTGTGGAACCAGTCCATCAGGGCCGCCCCGATCCCGAAGATCGTCGGCAGCACGAACGAGTAGACGAAGTACAGGACTATGCCGGCTGCGGAGTTGAGGAACACCGCGCCGAAGGCGAAGCCGGTCGCCATCCCGAGAACCCAGGCGGTGAAGTAGGTGACGACGATCTTGCCGAAGCTCCCCCAGACGAGGGTGTCGCCCGTGAACGCGCCATACAGGACGTTGGCGAGCGCTCCGAGGAGCAGGCCGACCACCAACGCGCCCAAGGACACCAGGATCACGGAGGCGAACTTGGCAGCCATCACCCGGAGACGCGACGGCTCGAGGGTGAAGGTCACCATCCCGGTGCGCTGGCTCCACTCGCTGGTCACCGACATGATCCCCAGCACCGGCAGGAGGATGGCCATGGGCGCGTTGGCCCCCTGCATGAAGTCGGTGTACTTCGCATCCACGTTCTGACCGACGACCACCGCCAGCTGGATGGCCAGGACGATGAGCGTGACCAGGGCGATCGAGATCAGCAGCCACCGGCCGGCGCGGGTGTCGAAGAGCTTGCGGAGCTCGACGCGGACCAGCCGGCCGAAGGGGACTCGGGAGGTCTGCGCGACGTCGAGCGCTACGGGGGCGGTGGCGGTGCTCATGCCGGGACCTCCGTCGGGGCCTGGCCGGGGACGGACTCGCGCTGGGTGTCGGCGGTGAGCTCGAGGAAGAGATCCTCGAGGCCGCCCTCGTTGCCCGCCCGAAGGTCGGTCAGCACGATCTGCCTCTCGGCGGCCACCCGTCCCACGTCGACCGGCTCGGCCGTGACCCGCAGACCCGAGCCCGCGGGGTGGACGGCGTAGCCCTTCTCGGTCAGCGCCTGCGAGAGGACGGAGTTGTCCAGTGCCGTGACGAGGCTCGTGGCGACCCCGCCGGTCGCGTCCTTGAGCAGCTCCTCACGGGTGCCTCGGGCGACGATCTTGCCGTTGCCGATGAGGATCATCTCGTCGGCGATCTGCTCCACCTCGTGGAGCAGATGGCTCGAGAGCAGCACGGTGCCGCCCTGGTCGGCGTACCCCTTGAGCAGTCCGCGCATCCAGCGGATACCGGCCGGGTCGAGACCGTTGGCCGGCTCGTCGAGGATCAGCACGCTCGGGTCGCCGAGCAGAGCATGGGCGATGCCCAGCCGCTGGCGCATGCCGAGGGAGTAGTTGCGCACCCGGCGCTTGGACTCGCGGGCATCGAGCGAGACCAGGTCGAGCATCTCCTCGACCCGCGTCGAGGGCAGGCCCATCGTGCGGGCCCCCAGCTCGAGGACCTCGCGGCCGGTGCGCCCGGCGTGCTGCGCGGAGGCGTCCAGCAGGACGCCGACATGCCGGCCGGGGTTGGGGATCTGCTTGTAGTGCAGCCCGCCGATCGTGACATCTCCGCGGGTGGGTGGCGTCAGACCCACCATCACCCGCATGGTCGTGGTCTTGCCCGCGCCGTTGGGCCCGAGAAAGCCGGTGACGGTGCCAGGCCTGCATTCGAAACTGACGTCGTCTACTGCGATGAAGCTCCCATAGGCCCGAGTGAGCCCTTCCACCTTGATCATGGGCACCACCCTGCCACCCCACCTCACCCGCCACATGCATCGCCGGGCTCGTCCACAGCGACGAAAGTAGGGGCCGCGACCTCCCGACGGCGGCTGCCGACACCGACCTGGGCTCCTACCATCGAGCCGTGGAGCACACCTCGCCCGACCTCTACCAGCCGTCGTTGACGCGGTGGGGGCACGCGTGGCGACTCGTGGCCATGCTCACGGTCTCTCTGCTGACGTCGATCTCCCCGCTCCCCGCGGCCTGGCGACAGCACCATCCGCTGGTCTTCGTGGACCTCACGCTCGGGCTCGTCGCCTACGTGCTGGTCTGGTACCGCCGCCGCTGGCCGATGGCGATCGCCTCGACCATCACCGCGTTCGGCCTTCTCAGCGCGACAGCCGCCGGCGCAGGTGTGCTCGCCGCCGTGTCGCTGGCCACCCGGCGCAGGTGGTGGCAGCTCGCCGTCATCGGGCTGGCCAACGTCGCGTCCTCGTACGTCTACAACATGATCGTGCCGACGCCCGACAACGGGCCGTGGTGGGTCGAGCTCGTCATCGTCGTGGTCATCACCGGGGCGATCCTGGGATGGGGTGCCTACATCGGCTCGCGCCGTGAGCTGCTGTGGACCCTGAAGTACCGGGCGGAGCGGGCCGAGGCCGAGCAGGAGCTGCGGACGTCGCAGGCGCGGACCAACGAGCGAGCGCGGATCGCCCGCGAGATGCACGACGTGCTCGCCCACCGGATCTCGCAGGTCTCCATGCACGCCAGCGCGCTGGCGTTCCGCACCGACCTGGACGCCGACCAGATGCGGGCCAGCGCCACGATCATCCAGGACACCGCCCACCAGGCCCTCGCGGACCTGCGCGGCGTCCTGGGGGTCCTCCGAGACCCGGAGTCGGGCGAGCCGCTGGAGGCCCCGCAGCCGACGTACCGCGACCTGGCCCCCTTGGTGGAGACGGTGCGCTCGGCAGGACTCAAGGTCACCTACGACGACCGGCTCGGCCCCAGCAGCGCCGAGGTGCCGGACGTGATCGGGCGCACGGTCTACCGGATCGTCCAGGAGGGCATGACGAACGCCGCGAAGCACGCCCCGGGCACCTCCCTGCTGATCGTCGTCAGCGGCTCCCGTGACGAGGGCATCAGTGTCGAGCTGCGCAACCCCCTGGGGGTCCGCCGTGGCTCCACGCCAGGTTCAGGGCTCGGGCTGGTCGGCCTGACCGAGCGCGCCGAGCTGCGCGGCGGGCGCCTCGAAGGGCGCCGCGAGGACGGCGCGTGGGTGCTGCGAGGCTGGATCCCGTGGGCAGCATGAGGGCAGCGTGATGCCGGCATGATCGACGTCCTCGTCGTCGACGACGACCCCCTGGTGCGCTCGGCCCTGAGCCTGATGCTGGGCGGACAGCCCGACGTCCGCGTCGTCGGCGAGGCGTCCGACGGCCGCGCCGGCATCAGCGCGGCCCGCGACCTGCGCCCGCACGTCGTCCTGATGGACATCCGGATGCCGGTCCTCGACGGGCTGGCGGCCACCATCGAGCTGCGTCGCCACCCGGACCCTCCCCACGTCATCGTGCTGACCACGTTCGACGCCGACGACTACGTGCTCCGGGCACTCGCTGCCGGCGCCGACGGGTTCCTGCTGAAGGACACCCCACCACCGGAGATCCTGGAGGCGATCCGCCGAGTGGTCGAGGGTGACCCGATGCTGTCGCCGTCGGTCACCCGCAGGCTGATCCAGCAGGTAGCGCCGCCGGACACCTCGCGCTCGAGCCGCGCCCAGGAGCGCCTCGGCTGCCTGACCGACCGTGAGCGCGAGGTCGCCCTCGCCGTCGGGCGCGGCCTCAGCAACGCCGAGATAGCGGCTGAGCTGTATCTCTCCGTGCCCACGGTCAAGGCGCACGTCTCACGGCTGTTCGAGAAGCTCGAGGTCACCAACCGTGTCCAGATCGCGATCGTCGTGCACGACGCGGGACAGGCCTGACGGGGCTCAGACGGGGCTCAGACGGGCTCAGACGCGATAGGTCGCGCCGGGTGCCGCCGCTCTCAGGTGACCGTCGTAGACCTCGGCGGCCTCGATCATCATGTCGCCGACCTCGAACCACGGCGGCACGTGGGTGAGCACCATCCGCGGTACGCCGTTGCGCGTGGCCACCTCGCCCGCCTGGCGGCCGCTCAGGTGCAGGCCGGCGGGGTTGTCGTCGCCGTGCCGGAACGACGCCTCGACCAGCAGGAGGTCGACCCCCTGGGCGAGCTCGTCGAGCGCGTCGCACAGCCCGGTGTCGCCGGTGTAGGCGAGGGTGCGGCCGCCCGCTGTCACCCGGAGGCCGTAGGCCGGAACGGGATGCTCGACGGCGAGCGGCTCGACCCGGAACGGCCCGAGCTCGACCGGACCGGCCTGCTTGGGATCGGCGTACTCCTGGAAGGCGAACTCCTCGGTCATGCCGGGCGCGGGCAGGTCGTAGGCCCGAGCCATCCGCTGCGCGACGCCGGCCGGCCCCCAGACCGGGATGCGCGGCAACGCTCCAGCCGGGTGGTACTTGCGCAGGACGTACAGGCCGCAGAGGTCGAGACAGTGGTCGGGGTGGAGATGGCTGAAGAAGACGGCGTCCAGGTTCTCGGCGTCGGCGAACCGCTGGAGCGGCCCGAGGGCGCCGCTGCCCAGGTCGAGCACGATCCGCCAGGTGCGGCCATCGGCGTCGTCGGCCTCGAGCAGGTAGCAGCTCGCCGCGGAGTCGGGGCCGGCGAAGGAGCCCGAGCAGCCGATGACGGTCAGCTTCATCCCGATGCTCATCTCAGGCCGCCGGAGAACTGAGCGACCATCGCCAGCTCGGGACCGAGGAAGCGTCGGCCGATCGCCTCGAAGTCGTCGGGCTTCCCGGTGGTCAGGAACCGGTACGCCGGGTCCCCGCCAGGCCGCATCAGGTCGCGCGTCGCGAGGAGCTTGTAGAGGTCCTTCGCGCACTCCTCCGCGCTGCTCACCAGGGTGACCGCGTCGCCCATCACGTAGGAGATGATGCCGGTGAGGTGCGGGTAGTGGGTGCATCCCAGGATCAACGTGTCGACGCCCGCGGCGACCAGCGGGTCGAGGTACTCGTGGGCCACCGCCACCAGCTCCTTGCCGCCCGTCACCCCTGCCTCGACGAACTCCACGAACCGCGGGCACGCCCGGGTCGACAGCTCGACCTGGGGTGCCGCCGCGAAGGCGTCGTCGTAGGCCAGCGAGTCGGCGGTCGCACGCGTGCAGATGACGCCGATCCGGCCGTTGTGGGTGGCGGCGACGGCCCGCCTCGTCGCGGGCAGGATCACCTCGACGACCGGGACGTCGTAGCGCTCGCGGGCGTCGCGCAGCATCGCCGCACTCGCCGAGTTGCACGCGATCACCAGCGCTTTGACGCCTTCGGCCACGAGGTGGTCCAGGCACTCCAAGGCGTACTCACGCACCTCGCCGATCGGTTTGGGGCCGTACGGCTGCCGGGCTGTGTCGCCGAGATAGACCAGGGACTCGTGCGGCAGCTGGTCGATGACCGACCGTGCGACGGTCAGTCCCCCGAAGCCGGAGTCGAAGATCCCCACGGGGGCATCGAGCGCGGCGCGGGACACAGTCGCACAGGGTAGGTGGTCGAAGGCCCGTCGCGCATCAGGCTGTGACGCACTACCCGAAGAGCTTGGCCTGGGGCGGGCCGAACTGGGGGTCCACCCCGTCGAACAGGCTGCTCACCGACTCGCCGGCGTGCACCCGCGCGATCGCCTCGGCGAACAGCCCGGCGACGCTGCGGACCTTGAGCTCGGGCCAGTCCAGCGGCGCCGGCACGGTGTCGGTGGTGACGACCTCGGTGATCATCGGGTGATGGCGCAGCCGGTCGACGGCCTTGCCCACGAACAGGCCATGGGTGCACGCCACGGCGGCGCCGGTGCAGCCCTGGTCGGCCAGACGGTCGAGCAGCTCGACGATCGAGCCGCCGGTCGCGATCTCGTCGTCCAGCACGATCGCCCGCTTGCCCTCGACGTCGCCGACGATGGAGTCGATCACCACTCGGTCGTCGGCCAGGCGCCGCTTCGAGCCGGCCGCGACGTTGAGGCCGAGCAGCCGGGAGAACTGGGTGGCGGTCTTGGCGTTGCCGAAGTCGGGCGAGACCACGATCGCGTCGCTGAGGTCCTGGCTGAGGAAGTGCTCGGCGAGGATGCCGAGGGCGGTCAGCTGGTCGACCGGGACCGAGAAGAACCCGTGCACCTGCGGAGCGTGCAGCGTCATCGTCATCACCCGGTGGACACCCGCCGTGGCCAGCAGGTCGGCGACGAGCCGGCCCCCGATGGAGATGCGGCTGGCGTCCTTCTTGTCGGACCGGGCGTAGGAGTAGAAGGGGATCACCGCGGTGATCGACGCCGCACTGGCTCCCCGGGCCGCGTCGATCATGAGGAGCAGCTCCATGAGGTGCTCCTGGGTGGGGGGCACCAGCGGCTGGACGATGTAGACGTCTCGCTGCCGGCAGTTGGCCTGGAGCTGGGCCTGGAGACAGTCGTTGCTGAAACGGGTCATCTCGACCGGAGACAGGGGCACGTCCAGGTCGTCGCACATGGCCTGGGCGAGCGGACGGTGGGCAGAGCCACTGAAGACGACGACGCGTGGGTCGGGCACGGGCACTCCAGGAGCTGGGCCGGTCAGTCGGGCACAGAGTAACCCGGACCCCCGACGACGAGACAGGGCCTCGTCAGGCCTCGGACTCCCCTACGCCCAGAGCTGCCCCTCGAGCCGCTCCTCGGCCTCGTCGACGGTGCCTTCGTAGGCCCCGGTCGACAGGTACTTCCAGCCACCGTCGGCCACCACGAAGGCGATGTCGGCGCGCTCGCCCGCGCTCACGGACCTCGCCGCCTGGGCGAGAGCCGCGTGCAGGATCGCCCCGGTGGAGATGCCGGCGAAGATGCCTTCGGCCTCGAGCAGCTGGCGCACGCGGCGTACGGCGTCCCGGGGGCCCACCGAGAAGCGGGCGTCGATCAAGGACTCGTCGTACAGCTCGGGGACGAAGCCCTCGTCGAGGTTGCGCAGCCCGTAGACGAGCTCGCCGTACCTCGGCTCCGCGGCGACGATGCGAACCTCGGGCCGGTGCTCACGGAAGTAGCGGCCGACCCCCATCAGGGTGCCGGTGGTGCCGAGACCACCGACGAAGTGGGTGACGTCCGGAAGGTCGGCGAGGATCTCGGGTCCCGTGCCCTCGTAGTGTGCGAGCGCGTTGGCCGGGTTGCCGTACTGGTAGAGCATGACCCAGTCGGGATGATCCGCGGCGATGCCCTTGGCGACCCGCACCGCCTCGTTCGAACCGCCGGCCGCCGGCGACGACACGACCTCGGCACCCCACATGCGCAGCAGCTGTCGGCGCTCCTCGGAGGTGTTCTCGGGCATCACGCACACCAGGCGGTAGCCACGGAGGCTGGCCACCATCGCCAGCGAGATGCCGGTGTTGCCACTCGTCGGCTCCAGGATCGTGCAGCCCGGCCGCAACAGGCCGTCCTTCTCGGCGTGCTCGACCATCGCCAGGGCCGCGCGATCCTTGATGGAGCCGGTGGGGTTGCGGTCCTCCAGCTTGGCCCACAGGCGTACGTCGGGCGTGGGTGACAGCGTCGGCAGCCCCACGAGCGGGGTGTCGCCGACAGAGGCCAGCAGGTCGTCGTAGCGCATGGTGGAAGGATCCTTTCGGACTCGGTCAGCGCAGGAAGCTCTCCGGGTCGAAGTCGTCCAGGGAGATGATCCGCGTGCGCGGCAGCGTGGCATTGAAGGCGCCCACGTCGTCCTCCAGGTCGAACACCGGGATCTCGAGCGCTGTGAGCTGTCCACTGACGTACTCGCGCAGCGCGAGGAGCCCCAGCCGGCGACCGTCGTCGAGTGCCCGGAGCTGTGGGGCGAAGTCACCGTCGTGGCTGCACAGGAGCACGTCGGCCTCGTGGGTCTTCAGGGCATCCAAGGTGCGCTGGATGCCGATGTCGACCACCTTCTCGTCCGCTCCGCCGGCCAGCGGGATCGGACGGAAGCCCATCGCCAGCAGCGCCTGGACGAACGAGAGCGGCATCTGACCGTTGGTCGCGTTGAGGAAGAACAGCCCGACGGCCGGCTGGTTCCAGGTGGACTCGGCGAACGCGGTCAGCCGCTCCCAGCGGGGTCGCTCCTCGGGCTGCGGCCGGCGCTGGAACAGCGCCGTCCCCAAGGTGGCGTCGATGTTCTCGCCGTCGATCAGCAGGAACGTACGACGCTCGCTCATGCTCAGCCGCCGGCGACGGCCGGGAGGACGACGACCTGGTCGCCGTCGCTGACCGGAGCGTCCAGCCCTCCGAGGAAGCGGACATCCTCGTCGTTGACGTAGACGTTGACGAAGCGGCGCAGGTCCACCGAGCCGTCCTTGTCCTCCACCAGGCGGTCCTTGATGCCGGGGTGGTTCGACTCGAGATCCTCGATGACCGCGCTCAGACTCGACCCGCTGGCCTCGACCGACTTCTGCTCGCCGGTGTAGGTGCGCAGGATGGTAGGGATCCTGACCTCAACGGCCATCAGGGTCTCCTTGCTCAGTGGGTGGCAGGCTGGGTAACGGCGGCAGTGCGTCCACGACCACGACCTCTTCCTCGGTCACGGTCGCGTCGACGATCCGATACGACCTGAACTCCACCTGGCCCGCGTTATTCCCGTGGTCGCGCGTGCTGACGAGCACGTAGTGGGCGTGCGGCTCCATCGCCAGGTCGATGTCGGTGCGGCTGGGGAAGGCCTCCGTGGCGGTGTGGGAGTGGTAGACCACGACGGGTACCTCGTCCAGGGCGTCCATCTCCTTGTAGAGCTGGAACAGCTCGGTGGAGTCGAACTCGTAGAACGTCGGGCTGCCGGCGGCGTTCACCATCTCGACCAGCCGCTGCGGCCGGTCGCTGCCCTCGGGGCCGGCGACGATGCCGCAGGCCTCATCGGGATGGTCGCGCTTGGCGTGGGCGACGATCCCGTCGTACGTCGCGCGGTCGAGGGTGATCATCCGGCTCAGGATACGGCTCGGGACCCAGAGGGCGCCGCGTCGCTCAGATCTCGGCCCGCCGCTGGACCAGCTGGGTCGGCACGCCCCCGAGCCCGAGCCGGTAGCGGGTGTGGTCGGCGTACTCCGCCAGCGTGTCCCACAGCGTCGTGTGGGCCGACCAGGGCAGCGGCTCCGCCCCGCGGTACCAGCTCTCGCCGAAGGAGATCCAGACCGCGGCCCAGTCGCCCGCGCAGTCCCAGGCGCCGCGCCGGGCCTCGACGAGTCGGCGCCTGATCTGGAAGGCCATCCGCGGCCCGTCGGGGCAGTTCGGCGTCGTCGCGATGGGCCACACCCACAGGTCGAGAGCGGCCAGCTCCAGCTCGAGGTCGCGCAGCACGCCGGGGTCGACCAGGACGGTCGCCACGTTGACGTGCGGGTCGCGCATCCCGCAACGCTACCCACGGAACCGCCCTCGGTCACCCAGAAGCGCGACGGTGCCCCGGGACCGTGTGGTCCCGGGGCACCGTCAGCTGGCTGGCCCTGCTCAGGGCAGGTAGTACATCGGGTTCGGGATCTTGTACGTGCGGTTCGCGAACCCTCCCTTGAGGTCGCTGAACTGGTCACCGAAGTTGCTCACGATGTCGTAGCCGAGCTTCTTCTCGATGTAGCGACGTGTCATCGACTTGTACTGGATGGTGTTGCAGGTGAACGTGGCCGGCGTCGTCGAGTGGTCGACGCAGGAGGCGAGCCACGGCTCCGTCGCGGCCGAGGCGTCCTTGAGGAACACGTTGGCGTCGTTGACCGTGTAGCCGGCGTCGCGCAGGTTGGCCAGGGTGCCGGTGACCTGCGAGGTCGGACGGCCGGTCAGGAAGAACACCGTGTAGCCCTTGCGGATCGCCTTCTTCTCGAGGCTGACCATGCCCGGCACGGCCGGGAAGACGCTGGCCGAGCCGGCGTTCACGAAGTAGCCGTTCGTGGTCGGGTTGTAGACGAAGTTGCTGTAGATCTCGTAGCTGTAGGTGTTCAGCGTCGTGTCGTCGATGTCGAAGAGGACGGCCTTGTGGGCGCTCGGCTTGGGGTGACCCAGGGCCCGTCCGGCACGGTTGGCGATCCGCTCGACCTCGTGCGCGTAGGCACTGTCCGGGCTGAACTGGTGCAGCATCGTGGTCGCGGAGTCACCCAGGACGGCGGCGTCCTGCCCATTGGGAACGGGGTCGGGGACGCTGGTCACGGTGTCGCCGTAGTAGGCCTTGATCGCGGTCTTGACCTGGTCGATGTTCTGGATCTGGCTCGCGCTGGTCGGGTGGACCGGTGGCGCGGACACGGAGTGGTGTCCGTGGGCCGCGATGGCAAGACCGGGCACGGCAAGCGCAATGCCGGCCGCGGCTGATGCGATCGCGACTGCGGCGGTTCGCGCCGGTCGCGAGTGCAGGGAGAGCTTCACGAGATTCCTCCGAAGTGGGTGAAAGGTGGCCTCACCCAAACACGAAAGAACCAAGCGGGACAAGGGCCGCGGCCCACTCACCGCAGTGCGTCGACCATGGTCTCCTGCAGAGCACCGATCCACTCGTAGATGTCGTGAGCCTGGGATCGCGGGTCGTCCTCGGGGAGCGACCTCCAGAAGGCCTCGTCGTCCTGCTCCACCTCGAGCCGGGTCGCCAGGGCGAGTCTCAGGTCGGTGAACGTCTTGAGCCATACCCGGGCGGCGGCCTCCTCGAGCTCCACGTCGATCACGACCCTCTGGTCGCCCAGCACCGGTGGGAGCCCTGCCTCTTCCAGGGTGTCGATGACCGTCGCGGCGCCGACCGCCTTGCCGTCGCGCAGGGAGCCTTCGGTGAAGCGGCGGAACTCGGCCGCGGCCTCCTCGTCCTCGGCGTACGCCGTGGGGAACAGCCTGGCGAGCACCGGGTCCTCCGGCGCGGTCGTCGGACCGTCGAAGGTCAGCATCGCCTCGAGCGGGTCGGCGTGCTCGTGGGGGACGGCCGTCTCGTTGCGGAGGAGCTCGACCAGCTGCGAGGCCAGCGAGCGCAGCAGGTCGGCCTCGAAGCCGGAGAACGTCGCGATGAGCCGGCCACTGCGCCGGTGACGGGTGAACCCGCTCATCTACTGCTTCTCCAACGTCGCCCACAGGCCGTACTCGTGCATGGCCTGGACATCGCGCTCCATCTCCTCACGGCTGCCGTTGCTGACCGCGGACTTCCCGTCGTGGTGAACCTCCAGCATCAGCTTCTCGGCCTTCTTCTGGTCGTAGCCGAAGTAGTTGCGGAAGACGTAGGTCACGTAGCTCATCAGGTTCACCGGGTCGTTCCACACGAGGGTGACCCACGGCTTTGCGGTGAGCGTGATCTCGTCCGGCGTGAGGTCCGGCTCGACCTCGACCGGGCTCGTCGTCGCCATGGGCCCATCGTGGCACAGCGGCAGCGCCCGGCTGGGGCGTCCACTGGCCTACGCTGACCTCGTGCGCTCGTCGACGGCCCTGCTGACCGACCACTACGAGCTGACCATGCTGCAGGCCGCGCTGGCGTCGGGGATGGCGGGGCGGCGATCGGTCTTCGAGCTCTACCCACGCCGACTTCCCGAGGGCCGACGGTACGGCGTCGTAGCCGGGGTGGGCCGGGCCCTGGAGGCCATCGAGGACTTCCGCTTCGACGACGAGGTGCTGCAGGCCCTCGAGAGCGTCGTGAACGAGCAGACGCGCGAGTGGCTGGCCACTCACCGCTTCTCCGGCGACGTGTGGGGGTACGCCGAGGGCGACCTGTACTTCCCCTTCTCACCGGTCGTCATCGTCGAGGGCACCTTCGCCGAGGCCGTGCTGCTGGAGACCGTCCTCCTCTCGATCTACAACCACGACAGTGCGATCGCCTCGGCGGCCTCCCGGATGACGCAGGCGGCGGCCGGCCGCCCGTGCATCGAGATGGGCTCACGGCGTACCCACGAGCAGGCCGCCGTGGCGTCCGCGCGGGCGGCGTACATCGCTGGGTTCACCACGAGCTCCAATCTCGCCGCGCGCCAGCGCTACGGCGTCCCGACGACCGGCACCAGCGCTCACAGCTTCACCCTGCTCCACGACTCCGAGGCGGATGCCTTCCGGGCGCAGGTGGCCTCACTCGGCAAGGGCACGACCCTCCTCGTCGACACCTACGACGTACGTGAGGCAGTGCGGCTGGGCGTCGAGGTGGCGGGCACCGATCTCGGCGCTGTGCGCATCGACTCGGGTGACCAGGGGGCGCTCGCCCAGCAGGTGCGTGCCGAGCTCGACGCTCTCGGCGCGACGAGCACGCGGATCGTCGTGACCAGCGATCTCGACGAGTTCTCGATCGCCGCGCTGGCCGCGGCGCCGGTCGACGGGTACGGCGTCGGCACCCAGCTCGTGACCGGCTCCGGCCACCCGACGTGCGGGTTCGTCTACAAGCTCGTGGCGCGGGAGGACGACCACGGCGCGATGGTCGCGGTGGCGAAGAAGAGCAAGGACAAGATCTCGATCGGCGGGCGCAAGTGGGCGATGCGCAGGCTGTCGTCCGCCGGCGTCGCCGAGGCCGAGGTGATCGGGATCGGGAAGCCGCCGGAGAACGACGGCGACGACCGCGAGCTGCTCGTCCCGCTCGTGCGGGCCGGCGAGGTGGTCGGCCACGAACCCCTGGACGCGGCGCGGGATCGTCACCTGTCGGCGCGCGGTGAGCTCCCCCACACCGCCGAGCAGATGTCGAAGGGCGAGCCCGTGATCCCGACCCAGTTCGTCTGACATGGCCCTGATCACCTGCCACCTCGAGTCCGAGACCCTCGGCGTCGCGACGACGATCACCGTCATCCTCCCCCAGGCCTCACCGAACCCGCCGGTGCTCTATCTCCTGCACGGCCTCGGCGAGGACCACATGGGATGGACGCGCTTCACCTCGATCGAGCGGTACGCCGAGGAGGCGGGTCTCGCGGTCGTGATGCCGTCGGTGCATGACAGCTTCTACACCGACGAGGTGCACGGCCATCCTTACTGGACCTATGTGTCCGAGGAGCTGCCCTCTCTGGTGCAGAGCCTCTTCCGGCTCTCCGGCCGCGCACAGGACACGTTCGCGGCCGGGCTGTCGATGGGCGGCTACGGCGCCCTCAAGCTCGCCCTGCGCCACCCCGATCGGTACGCCGCCGCCGCGTCCCTGTCCGGGACGCTCGACATCACCTACATGGCGGACCGCCCGGACCGCGCGGAGATCTACCACCGCGCGTTCGACGGGAGCCCGGGCGACGAGGCCGACCTCTTCGCCCTGCTGGCGAGGGCGCCGTCGGTTCCGCCGCTCTACGTCGGCTGCGGCACGGAGGACGGGCTGCTCCCGGCCAACCAGCGCTTCGTCGACGCGGCTGCGGAGGCCGGCGCCGAGGTCACCACCGACCTCCGCCCGGGCGACCACGAGTGGTCGTTGTGGGACGCGATGATCGCCGATGTCATCGACTGGCTCCCGATCTCCCGGGGCTGACGTCGACCCCTGGAGAAAACGCGGACGAATTCGGACGACACGCCGGTCACCCAAGCGACTCGTCCGCGTTTTCCGTCGAGAGTCCGAGCTTGATCTCCAACCGGCGCTGGCCGGAGGACGAGAAGAGCGACTCGCGGAACAGGGCGTACCACGCCTGCATTCGGGCTGGATCGTGCTCCCACCCGAGGCTGGCCTCGGCATCCTTGATGATGTCGACCGGTGACGTGAGCACGTCCCGAGCGGTGAAGCCGCGACGTTGGTAGCCGGCACGCATGAGACGTCGTTCGCGCCTGAGATCCTTCCCTTGTTCATGCGGTGTGCGATGGTGACCGCCGTCGAACTCATGCAAGGTGTGCGTGCCGGTCAGCAGAAGATCGGCTCGGGCGGCGAAAGTGCCGTCGGCGTCGAAGAGCAGTGATTGTGGTTGAACGCTGATCCCGCAGATCTCGTGCAAGATGCGCAGAAGTCCCTCGAAGATGGACTCTGCCTTCCCACACATCAGAGGGATCGCCTGCCGTAGAAGTGGCGAGCCGCGGCGCCGGAGCCGGGAGACCCCGATCAGCTCATCGAGCGTGACATCTCCCGCATGGAGCGCGGCGTCGCCGATCACGATGACGTCGAGCAGTGCCAGGTATCGAGCACAGGACAGGACGGTCTCGGCTGCGCTCGGCACCCGGACACCCTGGACGAGCTCCCACGGAGGCAGCACGTCGTGACGACATACGTGCAGGCCAGGTCTAGCGATCCGGTCCGCTGGTCCCGAGGCGACAAAGAGCGGGAGCAAACCTGGTGTGGGTGGCAGCCACCATCCCCGCAGGCGCGCAGCGGTCAGGCTCGTGAACGAAGCCCAGAACGGCATCACGAACTGCCAGGCCTGGAGCTGGGTGGCCAGATCGCTCACTCCGTCACGTAGGTAGACACCCCTGGTCAATCGCGTCCAGCCAGGGCCCGGGTCGTTGTCGAGATGGATGCGCTCCTCCATGCCGAAAGCGTTGGCCGAGCCCGGACCTCCCCCACGGCGTCTGATCCCCACCTGTGGAAAGCGACCACCGGAAAGCGTGCTGTGAACGACGGCCGGCCCCGGCCGGCCCCGGCCGGCCGGGCACTGCTGGGGAAAACGCGGACGAATTCCGACGACACGCC
>DATBBE010000255.1:0-22789 GCA_036271155.1 Nocardioides sp.
CGCGTAGATGCGGTTGAAGTACTGCTTCGACAGGTCGACCAGCTCATGCCAGTGCCGCAGCGTGTCGGCGTCGCCGCCCTGGAGCTTGACCACGCGCGCGCGTGCGCGCTGAGCGAACTCGGGGTCGGCCTGGAACTCGGCGTTGGCTGCGGCGTAGAAGGCGTTGGGGTCCGAGATCATCAGCTGCGCGTCGGGTGACTCCTCGCCGACGTCGAGGAGGTGCTCGATGAGCATCCCGAACATCGTGCCCCAGTCGCCGACGTGGTTCTGCCGGATCACGTCGTGACCCAGGTGCTCGAGGGTGCGCACGAGTGCGTCACCGACCACGGTGGTGCGCAGGTGACCGACGTGCATCTCCTTGGCCACGTTGGGCGCGGAGTAGTCGACCGGCACGACCTGCCTCTCCTGGACCGGGACGCCGAGCCTCGGGTCGTCGCGCAGCGCGTCGGCCGCGCCGGCCAGCCACGGGTCGCGCAGCCTCAGGTTCAGGAAGCCCGGCCCGCTGACCTCGACCGGCTCGCACACGTCGTCGACCTCGAGATGCTCCACCAGGACCGCCGCCACATCTCGGGGCGAGCGGCCGAGTCGCTTGGCCAACGACATCGCCACGTTCGCCTGGTAGTCGGCGAACTGGCTGGGCCGGATCAGCGGGTCGGCATCGGCGTACTCCGAACCGAAGGCGGCGCCCAGCGCCGCACCCACCCGCTGGCTCAGCATCTCGGCCGGACTCGTCACGCAGGTGACGGTAGCGACCCCGTCGTCGGGCACCGCAGCCGCACTCGAAGTTCCGTCGTACCAGATGCGTCGGAACTTCGAGTACGCCGTTGTCCACAGGTCCGTCGAACGGCTCGGCGACGAGTGGCAAGGGGGAGACACGATGGTGTCGTGGACGAGGTGGAGCGGATCCGGTGGCTGCAGTCAGGCGTGATCGCTCGCCGCCAACTCCTGGCGCACGGGGTCGGCCCGGCCGGGATCGAGCGTGCCCTACGGCGTCGAGAGCTGGCGCGCATCCTGCCGGGCGTCTTCCTCGACCACACCGGTGAGCCCACCTGGCTGCAGCGGGCGTGGGCCGGAGTGCTGTACGCCTGGCCCGCAGCTCTGGCTGGGCGCACAGCGCTGCGCGCCGTCGCTGGTCCAGGGTGGCGCCACCATGACGACGAGGGCCCGGTCGACGTGGCGGTCGACGTATCCCGAACGGTGCGACCCCAGTCCTGGCTGCGGCCTGTGCGAGTCACCCAGCTCGACGAGGTGGTCCTGTGGAACAGCGCACCGCCCCGGTTGCGCACCGAAGTCGCCGCCATCTCGGTCGTCGCCGCCATCTCGGACCCGATGCGTCGGATCGCCGTACTCGCCGATCTCTGGCAGGCGCGGCGCACCACCCCGTCCCGGCTCTTGCGCGCGCTCCATGCCACCCCGCGCGTCCGCGATCGGGCCTGGATCGACAGCGTGCTGACCGACCTCGCAGCGGGGACCTGCTCGGTGCTCGAGCATAGGTATCTGACGGACATCGAACGCGCCCACGGTCTGCCGTGGGGGCATCGGCAGGCCGGGCGAGTCACCGTCCAGGGGATGGTTCTACGAGACGTCACCTACGAGCGTTTCGGGCTGGACGTCGAGCTCGACGGGCGCCTCTTCCACGACTCCGCGGGACAACGCGACCGTGACCTGGACCGCGATCTCGATGCCGCAGCGCTCGGATCCGGCACCGTCCGGCTGGGCTGGGGTCAGGTCTTCGACCGTCCGTGCCTGACCACATCACGCCTGGTCCAAGTACTCAGACGTGGCGGGTGGTCGGGCCTCCCTCGGCGGTGCGGTCCCGAGTGTTCACTGTGACTCGAAGTTCCGTCGTACCAGGCACGTCAGAACTTCGAGCACACGGTCAGGCGGTGGCGGCGAAGGCCTCCGCCACCACGTCGAAGGCCTCCTCGAGGAGGTCGTCCCCGATCGACAGCGGCGGCAGGAAGCGGAAGACGTTGCCCCAGGTGCCGCAGGTGAGGACGACGACACCCTGACGATGGCAGTACGCCGCCACGGCGCCGGCGCGGGCGGCGTCCGGGTCGAGGGTGCCGGGCTTGACCAGCTCGATCGCCATCATCGCGCCACGGCCCCGGATGTCGCCGATCACGGGGTGGTCGGCGGCGATCGTCTCGAGCCGGCGTCGGATGATGGCCTCGATCGCGCGAGCGCGGGCGGGCAGGTCGTGGGTGCGCATGGCCTCGATCGCGCCCAGCGCCGCAGCGCAGGCCACCGGGTTGCCCCCGTAGGTGCCGCCGAGGCCGCCGGCGTGCACGGAGTCCATCACCTCGGCACGCCCGGTGACGGCTGCCAGCGGCAGCCCGCCGGCGATGCCCTTGGCGGTGGTGATCAGGTCGGGCACGACGCCTTCGTGGTCACAGGCGAACCAGTCGCCGGTGCGGCAGAAGCCGGACTGGATCTCGTCGGCGACGAACAGGACGCCGTTGTCCTTGCACCACGCGGCCAGTGCGGGCAGGAACCCGTCGGCCGGGACGACGAAGCCGCCCTCACCCAGGATCGGCTCGATCACGACGCAGGCGAGGTTCTGGGCACCCACCTGCTTGTCGAGCTGGTCGATCGCGCGGCGGGCGGCGTCCTCGCCCTTGATGCCGGCCGTCTCGCGGAACGGGTAGGACATCGGTGCTCGGTAGACCTCGCCGGCGAACGGTCCGAAGCCGTTCTTGTACGGCATGTTCTTCGCGGTCATCGCCATCGTCAGGTTGGTGCGGCCGTGGTAGGCGTGGTCGAAGACCGCGACGGCGTCCTTGCCGGTCGCGACCCGGGCGATCTTCACGGCGTTCTCGACGGCTTCGGCGCCGGAGTTGAACAACGCCGACTTCTTGGCGTGGTCTCCCGGCGTCAGCTCGGACAGTGCTACGGCGACATCGACGTAGCCGTCGTACGGCGTGATCATGAAGCAGGTGTGGGTGAAGGCCGCCACCTGAGCCTGCACCCGGGAGACGACCTCGGGCGCGGCGTTGCCGACGGTGGTGACGGCGATGCCGGAGCCGAGGTCGATCAGGGTGTTGCCGTCGACATCGCGGAGCACACCGCCGCCTGCTGCCTCGATGAAGACCGGGAGCGTGGTGCCCACCCCGTCTGCGACGTACTGCTGCTTGCGGGCCAGCCTCTCCACAGACCGGGGGCCCGGGATCTCGGTGACGAGGTTGCGCTGCTGGGTCAGGTCCGTGGGGCCTTCAAGGGTGGTGCTCATGCCGTCAGCCTACGGCCGCAGCAGCCGCTGATTCCACCGGCCCGGACGCCGTTCTCCACCGATTCCGTCGCCGCCCACGATGTCCCACCTGGCCGTACGATCCGGCCATGGCGCTCGCGACGTACAAGGACCTGTGCATCGACGTCACCGACGCCCGCGTCGAGGGCGCCTTCTGGTCGACCATGCTCGGCTGGCGGCTGGAGATGCACGACGACGGCGACGCCCACCTCTGCGACGACGAAGGCCGGATCCAGGTCTGGCTGAACCAGGTGCCGGAGCCCAAGACGGTGAAGAACCGCGTCCACATCGACGTGAACGCCGAGTCCGTCGACCTCGCCGTCGAGAAGGGCGCTCGGGTGCTCTACGAGGTCGAGCGCTGGACCACGCTGGCCGACCCCGAGGGTCATGAGTTCTGCCTCTTCGTGCGCGAGGAGCCGATCGCACAGCGTGCCTACGAGCTCGGCTGGGACACCTCCGAGGGAGGTCAGCCCGGCCACACCATCGCCACCTGGTGGGACGAGGTGCTCGGTGCCCGGGCCGGCGACCACGAGCACGGGTTCTCCTACGTCGACCAGATCCCGGAGTGTCCCTGGGAGTCGTTCGACTTCGACGGCGTCCCCGAGCCGAAGACGGTGAAGAACCGCCTCCACATCGACGTGACGACCGACGACCTCGACGCGCTGGTCGCCCACGGCGCCACCGTGCTCCGACCGAAGGGTGAGGGCGGCATCGCCTGGACCGTGCTGGCCGACCCGGACGGCAACGAGTTCTGCGCCTTCACCGACTAGGAGCCTCGTCAGGGCGTGTGGCGCATCCGCACCGACAGGCAGGTGACGCAGCCCTCGAGCTTGATGAACTCGCTGATGTCGACCGCGATGACATCGAGCCCACGCTCCTCGAACAGCCTTCTGCTGGCCGGCGCGCTGGTGTCCATCAGGACGGTGTTGTCGCCGAGCAGGACCACGTGGGATCCGGACTCCTCGGGCACCCCCAGGAACGCCGGCCAGACCGTGGGGTCATCCACCAGCGG
The DNA here is from genome assembly GCA_036271155.1 of Nocardioides sp. Classification (GTDB taxonomy): domain Bacteria; phylum Actinomycetota; class Actinomycetes; order Propionibacteriales; family Nocardioidaceae; genus Nocardioides. Next base: position 4,260 of record DATBBE010000255.1, read on the forward strand.
CTCGTAGCCGACCACCGTCCCGTCCGGCAGGGCGGTCACGGCCGACTTGAGGTGAAGCACCTTGCTGATCGGTACAGGTACGACGTGCGCGCCGTAGGGCTTGAGGTACGACGTCAGCTGGTCGATCCCCGCCTGGTTGGTGCGGCCGCCGAGGCCGACCCAGACCGTTCCGTCGAACTTGAGCACGTCACCGCCGTCCAGGGTGCCGGGCGCCTCGATGGACACGACGTCGTAGCCGAGCACGTCGAGCAGGTCGGCGATGGCAGCCGTCTCGGGCTTCCGCTCGTCGGCCCCAGGACGTGCGACCACCGCGCGGTCGCCGTACATCACCACGTCGTCCTCGATGAACACCCCGTCCGGACACTCCTCCATCGGGGGCAGCTCGACCGTCTCCCACCCGGCGCCGTGGAGCGCGTCGACGTAGGACTCCCACTGGCGCAACGCCAAGCTGACGTCCACCGGCTGTCGCTCGATGTGGGTCACGAGCCCCTCGGCCAGGCGAGACGAGGGCCTGCGGACCAGGGCGCGGCGAGCATGCATGGCCGGAGTCTAGGGTGACGAACCGACGCCGCCGACGGTCCGCCGGCGCCCCTCGTGCCATGCGCTGACCCGACGTGCGACGGCACTGAAGTTCACCTTCCACTCCACGAGGACGGACACGAACAGCAATACGCAGGCCACCGACCAGACCGTCTTGCCTCCGAACGTCACCGAGACCACGAGAACGAGGGCGGCGACCATCCGTGCCACCAGCATCCAGAGACTCAGCCGCCGAGGGGCCCACAGCACGCGGAATGATCTGCTGGGAAGTCTGCGATAGAGGATCGCGCTGCCGACCAGGCAGGTTGCGGCGAGCCCCGTGAGCATCGCTCCGCGGCCGGATGTGGGCAGGACCCACCTCAGGGCTGCTAGCGCGACACCACCGCAGAGCAGGATCCACACCATGCGGAAGATCCACATCACGATGACTCCGGTCAGGTTCAGCCGGTAGATCTTGCTCTGTGGGTCGTGAGAGATGGCGGCCGAGAAGTAGCGCGCCGCATGGAGCGGGCGTCGTTTGATGTGGATCCACCCGATGTTGTTGAGGGGGGTGGGTGACGTGGGGTCCAGCCCGCTGGCGGTGGCGTACACACGCTCTGCCTCTCTACGCCGGCCCAGGCCGTGCAGGGCCCGCCCGCGCATGACAAGGGCCTCGACGTTCGTCGGGTCGATGCGGACCGCTTCGTCAGCCGCCTCGAGGGCCGATGCGGGGTCGGAGGCGGACGTCGCGTCATCGGGGACCGTGCGGGACAGGTGGGCGCGGCCCAGTGCCAGATGTGCCCAGGCCTGCAGCGGCGCGAGCTGGACGGCCTGTCGAGCGGCGGTCACCGCCGCGGCTGCGTCGCTGCGGCCTACGTGCACCGAGGACAGCTGGGCCCAGGTCCGTGGCTCCTCCGGCGCCACCGCGCAGGCCGCCTGCGCGGCCACGAGGGCCTCGTCGGGCCTGTTCTGCGCAAGAACGGTGGCGGCCAGCAGCCGCAGGCCCCACTCGTCATCCGGGCGGGCGGCCAACGACTGACGTACCAGGACCTCCGCCTCCTGGTTCCGGCCCTGTTGGTGGAGCTGTCGGGCTCGGGTGAGCGGGACGTTGTCAGGGTCGGGGGTCATGAACGGCGCAGCCAGGTCATGAGCTTCCGATCGACGTTGGTGAAGTTCACCTTCCACTCGGCGAGGCCGAGCAGTCCCAGGGCGAGTGCTGCCGGCACTGTCATCCGGACGGGACACACAGCGGCCGCGGACACCACCACGGCGGTGGCGAGGAGCACGGCCACCCGTGAGCCGGACGGGTATCGGCTCTGCCGCCAGAGATCAGGCAGCGCTCTGGGAGGCAGGTTGCGAAGGATGTTCGAGGTGCCGATCAGGCACAGTGCCGCGAGGACGACCACCCCCACGATGGCGAGCGGAGGGGCTGCGAACCACCTGGCCACCACGATGGCGGCTCCACCCACCAGCCAGATCGAGGTCATGCGACGGATCCAGGTGTGGATCACCCACGTCAGGCTCCGCCGTGCCCCGTCGAAGCCCGGTCGCTGTTCGAGCGAGGCCGTCAGGTATCGAGCCGCTGTGCCCGGGCGGCTCTTGTTGTAGTAGTTGGCCAAGCCCGCTAGCGCACCCGCGCTGTGCGGGTCGAGTGAGAGGACGGTGAGGTAGGCGTCCCTGGACTCGCGGCGCAGTCCGAGCGCCCTGAACGCATGGGCGAGGGAGTGATGCGCCTCCACGGACGTAGGAGCGAGACGGGTCGCCTCGCGGGCCGGAGCGAGGGCGTCAGCCGGCTGGAAGTGGCGGTTGCCGTAGGCGTCGAGGTGAGTGAGGTGTGCGTTGGCCAGCTGGTGATGCGCCTTCCACATCGACGGCGCCAGCTCGACGGCCCGTCGCGCAGACTCCACCGCCTCGTCGCCCGCTCGACGCGAGACGGCGATCCGGCTACGGATCACGAAGTTCCAGGGGTTTCCCGGTCCGAGACGGCATGCCTGGTCCGCGGCTTCGGCCGCTTCGTCGAGGCGCGACTGGTTGTGCAGGGCATAGGCGAGCGCCTGGAACGTCCATGCAGACCCCGGGTGGCGGACCAGACGCGACCGGGCTGCTGCTTCCGCCTCGGACCAACGCCCACGTTCGGACAGGTTCCAGATGTGCTCTTCCTCGGGGTCGGTCATCCCCGCCCGCGCTTGCGGATGTACGCCGCCAGCTCGTCGTACTCGCCGTTGGCGTTGGCGAAGAGCGCGACGTTGCGCGCGGTCTCCATCCAGGCGCCGATCGAGGGGCGGATCTCGCCGAGCGCCTGCTCGAAGTCGGCCATCGTGATCATCCGGGGAACGCCGGTGTTGACGGAGTCCAGCAACGCCACCTCGGACGCCGAGTCGACGACGTGGGCGATGTCGGCGCCGCTGAACCCGTCGGTGCGCTTGGCCAGCTTCTTGGTGTCGATCGAGGCGATCGGCCGGTCGCGGAGGTGGGTGCGGAAGATCGCCTCTCGAGCCTCCTGGTCGGGCGGCAGCACGAGCAGCATCCGGTCCAGGCGGCCCGGTCGGCGAAGGGCCGGGTCGACGTCCCAGGGGTGGTTGGTCGCGGCGAGGACGTACACGCCCTCGTTCTCGCTGCCGACCCCGTCGAGCTCGGTGAGCAGCTGGTTGACGCTGGTGCGGGTGCCGGAGTTGCGGGTCAGCGTGCGCTTCACGCCGAGGGCGTCGAGCTCGTCGAGGAACAGCACGCATGGTGCCGAGGACCGGGCGGTCTCGAAGAGCTCGTGGAGGTTGCGCTCGGTGTTGCCGATGTACATGTCGAAGACGTCGGCGACCGACACGTGGAGGAACTGCGCGCCCAGCTCCCCGGCGACGGCTTTGGCCAGGAACGTCTTGCCGCAGCCCGGCGGGCCGTAGAGCAGGAGCCCGCCCCGCAGGGACTTGCCGTACAGCTTGCGCAGCTGCGGGTTGTTCAGCGGTGCCAGGAAGCTGGCGTTCAGCCGGTCCTTGACCTGCTTGAGGCCGCCGACGTCGGCCAGCCGCACGCCCACCCGCTCGACGTCGTACGCCGGCTCTTCTGTGTCGTCCTGCGAGTCGTCGGCGAACATCGGCGGGGCGACCTCACCCAGCTCCTGCTCCGCCTCCTTCCAGTCGAAGCCGGCGCCGCCCTGCGCGGGCGGTTTCCCGGGGACCGCGGACCCCGGGCTCGGCTCCGGCTCGATGCCTCCGGCACCGGGACTCATGGCGCGCTGCATCACGTCACGTGCCGCCCGCGCGCCGGGGTCGACGGCGAGAGCCGCTGCCGCGTGCTGAATGGCCTCGTCCGAGCGACCAGCGGTGAGCAGCAGCTCGGCCAGGTGCACCCGGAGGGGCACGTCCTCGGGTGCGGCCTCGACGGCTGCGCCCAGGCTCGAGATCAACGCATCTTCGGACACAGGAGGATCATGCCTCCCGGGTGGCCGTCTGTCCGTGGGTTCCACGGGTTGCGGCCGACTTGTGCCGGGGGGCGACAGGTGGTCAGCGGGTGACGGCCGGGGGCCTGCGCCAGCGCGGAAGCAGCCGCACCGCCAGCAGTGCGACCCATGCCGCGACCGCCAGCGGGACCGGTGCCAAGGCGATGACCAGGTCGAGCACGACGACGGCCGACGACCGACCCAGGAACCAACGGGCCCGCGGTGACAGCCCGCCCCACAGCGACCTCGGCGAGCGGCGCAGACCGCGCGGCAGTGACCGGGTCGCGCGGTACAGCCCGAACACGAAGGCTACGGCCGTGACGCCGACCAGGGCGAGCCGCACCGACAGCGGGGCGCCGAGCACACGGGCGAGCGCGATCACGACGCCGGCGACGATCAGACCCTGCATCAGCCGGGTCAGGATGTTGCCCGCCACCAGGCCGACGTTGTTGCGGAAGAGCTCACGCTGCGGGTCGAGACTCGCCGCGGCCGCCATCCGTTGTGCCGCCCGCACCGGGCGACGCCGTGCGTCGAGCGCGCCGAGGTTGTTCAGCGCGTGGGTGTGGTGGGGGTCGAGCGCCAGCACCCGCTCGTACGCCGCGCGGGCCTCGTCCTCGCGGCCCAGACGGGCCAGTGCCATGCCCCGCATGTTGTGGACCTCTGGGTTGGCCGAGGCCAGCCGGACCGCCTCGTCGACCGCGTCCAGCGCGGGCCGTGCGCCGATCGCCCCGTGACCGGTGAGGTGTGCGTGGGCGAGCGTGTAGTGCGTGCTCCAGTCGTGGGGCGCGAGCCGGATGCTCTCCTGCGCGGCCTCGACCGCCTGCAGCCGATCGCCGACGCCTCGCTGGCACTGGCTCAGGATCAGCCACGAGGTGCCGTCTCCGGGCGAGAGCCGGCACGCGACGCGGGCGTGTTCCAGTGCCTCGTCGGCACGTCCGACCCCGTTGAGGGCACGCGCCAGCAGACGATGGGCGGCTGCTGAGTCCGGCAGGCGGGCCACCAGCTCATGGGCGGCGTCCACGGCTTCGGCGTACCGGCGCAGCTCGAGCAGCCGCGGCACCTCGCTCACGGGTCGCGGCTCCATCAGTCGTACTCGCGGGTCGAGGCCACGACGAGGATCATGCGCTACCAGGGTGGGTCGCGTCTCGAGATCCGGAGTCGCTGACGCGCCCGGTCCAGGGGCGGCTGACCGGCCGCCCGTGGACAATGGAGGTGTGAACCCTCGCCGCGACATCGTCGTGCTCGGCTCGACCGGCTCGATCGGCACCCAGGCCCTCGACATCGTGCGGGCCAACCCGGACCGCTTCCGCGTCGTCGGGCTGACCGCCGGGGGGAGCCAGCGGGACCTCTTCGACGCGCAGGTGGCGGAGTTCGCACCTGCCTTCAGCGGGCTCGGGGCCGATGCCTCGGCGGAGGCGGCGTCCCGCCCGTGCGACGTCGTCCTCAACGGCATCACCGGGGCCGTCGGCCTGAGCGCGACCCTGGCGACGCTGGACGCCGGCAACACGCTGGCGCTGGCCAACAAGGAGTCGCTGATCATGGGCGGCCCCCTCGTGTTGGAGCGGGCGAAGCCGGGCCAGATCGTCCCGGTCGACTCCGAGCACTCCGCCCTGGCGCAGTGCCTGCGCGGCGGGTCTCCCGACGAGGTACGCCGGCTCGTGCTCACGGCGTCCGGTGGCCCCTTCCGCGGACGGAGCCGTGACGAGCTGCTCGAGGTGACCGTGGAGCAGGCGCTGGCGCACCCGACGTGGGACATGGGCCCCGTGGTGACGATCAACTCGGCGAACCTGGTGAACAAGGGCCTCGAGGTGATCGAGGCCCACCTGCTCTTCGGCATTCCCTACGACCGCATCGAGGTGGTGGTCCATCCGACGAGCGTCGTGCACTCGATGGTGGAGTTCGCCGACGGCTCGACCCTGGCGCAGGCGAGCCCACCGACGATGCTGATCCCGATCGCGCTCGGCCTGGCCTGGCCCGACCGGGTGCCCGACACGGCTCCGCCGGTGGACTGGACCCGGGTCAACACCTGGGAGTTCTTCCCCCTCGACGACACGGCGTTCCCTGCGGTCGGGCTCGCTCGGGAGGCCGGGCGGACGGGGGCGACGGCGCCCGCTGTCTACAACGCCGCCAACGAGGTCGCGGTCGACGCGTTCCGGCAGGGGAGGCTCGGCTTCGTGGAGATCATCGACACGGTTGCCCACGTCCTGGGGGCGCACGACGTACCCTCGAACGGAGACCTGACCCTCGACGACGTCCTGGCGGCCGACGCCTGGGCTCGCGACGAGGCCACCCGCCTGATCGGCACCTGAGCGAAAGACACCGATGACCGCCCTCCTCTACCTGCTCGGAGTCGTCGTCTTCGTGCTCGCGATCCTGGCGTCGATCGGGCTCCACGAGCTCGGCCACATGATCCCGGCGAAGGCCTTCGGCGGGAAGGTGACGCAGTACTTCATCGGGTTCGGCCCCACGGTGTGGAGCCGCACCAAGGGCGAGACCGAGTACGGCGTGAAGGCCATCCCGCTCGGGGGCTACGTGAAGATCGTCGGGATGCTCCCGCCCGACAAGGCCCACGCGGGCAAGGTCGAGTACGACGCGGAGGGCAACCGCGTGGTCACGGTGCGGAAGTCCAACACCGGACTCTTCGCCCAGCTGGTCTCCGACGCTCGGGCAGCCGAGTGGGAGACGATCACCGCTGCCGACGAGGACCGACTGTTCTACCGGATGGCCTGGTGGAAGAAGGTCGTCGTGATGGCCGGTGGGCCGACCGTGAACCTCCTCATCGCCTTCTTCATCTTCGGCGGCCTCTTCGCGACCTACGGCAACCCCAACGACCAGGTCATCAGCGCCACCATCTCGCGCGTGGAGCACTGCGTGGTGCCGGCCTCGCAGGACGGGCGCGCCTGTCGGGCCAGCGACCCGATCAGCCCGGCCGCCCAGGCCGGTCTCAAGGCGGGCGACCGCTTCGTGTCGTTCAACGGGACGCCGGTACGCGCCTGGACCGACATGCAGACTCTCATCCGCGACAACGAGAACGGCGCCGCCACGATCGTGGTGGATCGCGGCGGCAAGCAGCTGACCCTGCACACCAACACGCTGGTGACGCCACGTCCCACGGACGACCAGGACCCGAAGAAGCTCACACCGGTCGGCTTCCTGGGCGTCTCGCCCACGGTCACCCTCACCACGGGCGGACCGCTCTACACGATCAAGTCGATGGGTGTCCTGGCGAAGCAGTCCGGACAGGCGCTGGTCACCCTTCCGGTGAAGGTGTGGGGCGTCGCCGAGGCCATCGTCGGGGTGAAGGCTCGCGACGCCAAGGGACCGGTCAGCATCGTCGGCGGAGGCCGGCTCGCGGGCGACGTCGCCTCCGCCCACAACTTCCCCCTCAAGGACAAGCTGGTCAGCCTGCTGGGGCTGGTGGCCGGCTTCAACTTCTTCATCGGGCTGTTCAACTTCGTGCCGTTGCTGCCGCTCGACGGCGGGCACATCGCGGGGGCCCTGTGGGAGGCGGTCCGGCGTTCCATCTCCCGGCTCCGGCGCCGTCCCGACCCCGGGTACGTCGATGTCGCCAGGCTCCTGCCGATCGCCTACGTCGTCGCCAGCTTCCTGCTGGTGATGGGCGTGGTGCTGATCGTCGGCGACCTCGTCGTCCCCGTGCAGCTCGGGTGACCCTGCGCCGCGCCCATGGCGCGCGCTGGCCGCGTTGTCGTCGACTCGACGATGCCAGCATCGCCTTCGCTCCTCCGCCTTGCCAGCACACGCCCTGGCCGCCGCTCGCGACGTCCCCGAGTATGGAGACACGCCCTAGGCTGGCAGCATGACCGCCGTCAGCCTGGGGATGCCCGAGGCGCCCCCGCCCGTGCTCGCCCCGCGCCGCCAGACCCGCCAGATCCAGGTGGGCAAGGTCGGCGTCGGCAGCGACCACCCGATCTCGGTGCAGTCGATGTGCACGACCCTCACGGCCGACGTGAACACCACGCTCCAGCAGATCGCCGAGCTGACCGCCTCCGGCTGCGACATCGTGCGGGTGGCCTGTCCCAGCCAGGACGATGCCGACGCCTTGCCGGAGATCGCCCAGCACTCCCAGATCCCGGTCATCGCCGACATCCACTTCCAGCCGAAGTACGTCTTCGCCGCCATCGAGGCCGGGTGCGCCGCCGTACGCGTCAACCCCGGCAACATCCGCAAGTTCGACGACCAGATCAAGCAGATCGCCCAGGCGGCCAAGGACCACGGCACCTCGATCCGGATCGGCGTCAACGCCGGCAGCCTCGACAAGAGGCTGCTCGAGAAGTACGGCAAGGCCACCCCCGAGGCGCTGGTCGAGAGCGCCGTGTGGGAGGCGGGCCTCTTCGAGGAGCACGACTTCCACGACTTCAAGATCTCGGTCAAGCACAACGACCCCGTGATCATGGTGCGGGCCTACGAGCTGCTCGCCGAGGCCGGAGACTGGCCGCTCCACCTCGGCGTGACCGAGGCCGGTCCCGCGTTCCAGGGCACCATCAAGTCCGGGGTGGCATTCGGAGCCCTGCTGAGCCAGGGCATCGGCGACACGATCCGGGTCTCCCTCTCGGCGCCTCCGGTCGAGGAGGTCAAGGTGGGCATCCAGATCCTGGAGTCGCTCAACCTGAAGCCGCGCCGGCTCGAGATCGTCTCCTGCCCGTCCTGCGGACGTGCCCAGGTCGACGTCTACAAGCTCGCCGACGAGGTGACGGCGGGCCTCGACGGACTCGAGGTCCCGCTCCGGGTCGCGGTGATGGGGTGCGTCGTGAACGGCCCCGGTGAGGCTCGCGAGGCCGACCTCGGTGTCGCCTCCGGCAACGGGAAGGGCCAGATCTTCGTCAAGGGAGAGGTCATCAAGACCGTTCCCGAGTCGCAGATCGTCGAGACCCTGATCGAGGAGGCCATGCGGATCGCCGAGGGCATGGAGCCGGTCGACGGGGCCGAGGCCAGCGTCACCGTCAGCTGAGGCGGCGTCGCTCGGACACCGTCCGCTGCCTCCACCGCCCACCGGTCCCAGCCGTCCTCGAAGCGTGGAATCGACGGCTGCAAGATGCTCCGACGCGCGTAGGCTCCTGACGTGACCTTGTCCCGCTTCCGCGCGCGTCAGGGAGTCACCGTGCTCGGACCCGCCGACCTCTCGGACTTCCTGGAGCTGACCGCCCGCAGCCCGGTGGTCAACGCGTTCGCCGAGTACCGCGCTCGCAGCACCAACCTCGAGCCTCGGCTGCTCTCCGGCGAGATCTGGGGCCGCTTCGACGGAGGTCATCTGGTCGCGGCGTGCCACGTCGGCGCCAACCTCGTGCCGGTCGAGTGCACCCCCGACGACGCCCGTGCCTTCGCCGAGCGGGCGCTCACCCGGCCGCGCAGCGTGATCACCATCGTCGGCCTGCAGGACCAGGTCTGGCCGCTGTGGGACTGCGTCAGCGATGCCTGGGGGCCGGCCCGCGAGACCAGGTGGGACCAGCCCCATCTCGAGCTCGGCGGGCCGCCGCTGGTCGAGCCCGACCCGCTCGTCCGCCGCACGACCCCCGACGACTTCGCGATGCTGTACCCCGCCTGCGTGGCGATGTACACCGAGGAGGTCGGCGTCGACCCCGAGGCCGACGGGGGAGCCCCGATCTACCGCTCGCGGGTGCGCCAGCTGATCGGGCTCGGCTGGTCCTTCGCCCGGGTCGAGGACGGCCGGGTGGTGTTCAAGGCCGAGGTCGCCCATGCGACGCCGTACGCCGCCCAGATCCAGGGGGTCTGGGTGGTGCCCGACCGCAGAGGGCAGGGCCTCGCCGCCCGCGGCGTGGCCGCGGTGGTCGAGGCGTGCCGTCGCGACATCGCACCGGTGGTGTCGCTCTACGCCAACATCTGGAACGAGCCCGCACGACGGGCGTACGAACGCGTCGGCTTCCAGCAGTCCGGCACCTTCGCCACCGTGATGTTCTGACCGAGATCCCCGTCATGACGCCGGGATCGTCACCGGGTTTGGAGAAGGCTCAGGCCGGCCTCGTCGACCAGCGGTGGTCGGCGGTGAACCCTTTCGACTCGACGGCGGGGCCGACCGTAGGCTGGCGCACATGAGCACCGTTCTGCGCATGTCCAGCCTCTTCGTCCGCACCCTGCGCGACGACCCGGCTGACGCCGAGGTGCCCTCCCACCGGTTGCTCGTCCGCGCCGGCTACATCCGACGCAACGCCCCGGGCATCTACACCTGGCTGCCCCTCGGGCTGCGGGTGCTGCGCCGCATCGAGGCGATCATCCGCGACGAGATGGACGGCATCGGCGCGCAGGAGCTGATGTTCCCCGCACTCCTGCCCCGCGAGCCCTACGAGGCCACGGGTCGGTGGACCGACTACGGCGACAGCATCTTCCGCATCCAGGATCGCAAGGGTGCCGACTACCTCCTCGGCCCCACCCACGAGGAGATGTTCACCCTGGTGGTCAAGGACCTGTACTCGTCGTACAAGGACCTGCCCTTGGCCCTCTACCAGATCCAGAACAAGTACCGCGACGAGGCGCGTCCGCGGGCGGGCGTCCTGCGTGGCCGCGAGTTCGTGATGAAGGACGCCTACTCCTTCGACATCGACGACGACGGGCTGGACGCCGCGTACCAACGGTTCCGCGACGCCTATCGCCGGGTCTTCGACCAGCTGGGCTTCGACTACGTCATCGTCAAGGCGACCTCCGGGGCCATGGGCGGCTCGAAGTCGGAGGAGTTCCTGGCCCGGGCCTCGGTCGGTGAGGACACCTACGTCCGCTGCACCCACTGCGACTACGCCGCCAACGTCGAGGCCGTGCACGTGCGCCCACCTCGTCCCGTCGCGTACGACGACGCTCCCGCGGCACACGCCGAGGTCACCCCCGACACCCCCACCATCGACTCCCTGGTGGCACTGCTGAACGAGAGGTACCCCCGCGACGACCGGGCGTGGACCGGGGGAGACACACTCAAGAACGTGCTGATGGTGCTCAAGCACCCCGACGGCACCCGCGAGCCGATCGCGATCGGGCTCCCCGGAGACCGCGAGGTCGACCAGAAGCGGCTCGAGGGCCAGCTCGAGCCGATCGAGGTCGAGGCGATGACCGAGCAGGAGCTCGCGGCGTACCCCGCCGTGGTCAAGGGCTACATGGGGCCCGGCGTGCTCGGCGAGAAGCAGGCCACGGGCATCCGGTTCCTCGTCGACCCCCGTGTCGCGGAAGGCACCCGGTGGGTGACCGGTGCCGACGTCGCCGGGCAGCACGTCCTCGACCTGGTGGTCGGCCGCGACTTCACACCCGACGGCACGATCGAGGCCGCCGAGGTCCGGGACGGCGACGCCTGCCCCAACTGCGAGGACGGGACGCTCGTCTCGGCCCGCGGTATCGAGATGGGTCACATCTTCCAGCTCGGCCGCAAGTACGCCGACGCGCTCGACCTCCGGGTGCTCGACGAGAACGGCAAGCTGGTCACCGTGACGATGGGGTCCTATGGCATCGGCCCCTCGCGCGCCGTCGCCGCGATCGCCGAAGGAACGCTCGACGAGCTGGGCCTGTGTTGGCCCCGCAACGTCGCGCCCGCCGACGTCCACCTGGTGGCCACCGGCAAGGACGAGGCGATCTTCGCGGCGGCCGACCGGATCGCCACCGAGCTGGCAGCCGACGGGGTCACCGTGCTCTACGACGACCGGCCCAAGGTGAGCCCCGGCGTGAAGTTCAAGGACGCCGAGATGATCGGTGTCCCGACCATCGTCGTGGTCGGCCGCAACCTGGCCGAGGGCACGGTCGAGGTCCGCGACCGGCGGACCGGAGAACGCGCGGAGGTCCCGGTCGGCGAGTCCGTCAACCACCTGGTGCGTCTGGTCAAGATCTGAGTGCCCGGGACGTCATACGTTTCGTGGCTGATAGCCCACGGAACGTATGACGTCCGGTGGACCTAGGTTGGGTTCGTGGACCTCGACGCGGTGATCTTCGACTGGGGCGGCACCCTGACCCGCTGGCACGACATCGACTTCCATGCCGAGTCGTTGGCCCTCGCGGCCGCCGTGACGACAGAAGGGCACGACCCGGAGCAGTCGCGGGCGGCGCTGCACGAGGCCGGGAGCGTCGTGTGGGGACGGTCACGCGACCACCAGCAGAGCGCCACGATCGCCGACCTGTTCACCGAGGCGGGTCTGGAGCACGACCCGGCGCTGCTCTCGGCGTACCGGGAGTTCTGGGAGCCGCACACAGGCACCGACCCCGAGGTCCGTCCGCTCTTCGAGCGGCTGAGGGCCGACGGCCTGCGGGTCGGCGTCCTGTCGAACACGATCTGGCCGCGTGAGTGGCATGTCGCGATGTTGGAGCGCGACGGGGTCTACGACCTGATCGACGGCGACGTCTACACCAGCGAGATCCCGTGGACGAAGCCGTCGCCGCACGCGTTCCGAGCGGCCATGGACGCCGTCGGTGTCACCGACCCCGCGCGCTGTGTGTACGTCGGCGACCGGCTCTTCGACGACGTCTGGGGCGCCCAGCAGGCAGGGCTCCGAGCGGTCCACATTCCCCTCAGCTCGATCCCGCCCGCCCAGGTCGGTCATAGCCTCGGAACCCCCGACGCAGTGGTCCACGCCCTCTCCGAGCTCCCGGATGTGCTCAAGAACCTGTGAACTTCATGTTTTGGCATTGCATAAACATGAGGCACGGAGCACACCCCGCTCGGGCGTCGCAGGTTGCATGATTGTGCACGCAGGTGTGGACCACCCCCCTTAGGTTTCCCTGCCGGCCGATCCCCCCATCGGTCTTGGCGTCAGGTGCTTCGAGGAATGTCTCGGGAATTCCTCGGAGCACCAGGCGTCACCCACGGCCCCACCTGGTCAGGGGTCGGGGGTGCCGACTCCCGGGAGGGCTTCGGGAGTCCCGCCGAACGCGGCCTCGCCGACCGCGGTCTCGACCAGCGCATCGACGGCCCACCGGCGGTCGGCACCCGCGGTGGCCGCGACCAGCGCGGCGTACGCCGTGGCGCACCCGCGTTCGACCTGCAGCGCCTGGTCCTGGATCTGGGCCGCGGTGGGTGTCGATGGGCTTGTCGATGAGCCCGTCGACGACCCGGGCAGCCGGTACGCCGGCTCCGCCGCGACCGGATCGCCGCCCGCGGCCACGACCATCACTCGGAGCCGGTCGCGACGCTGCAGGTGTGCGTCGTAGGCAGCGTCGAGGGCCGTGCGGAGCGAAGGGGCAGTCAGTGCCGACGCGCGACCACCGAGCGCCGCGAGCACGAAGACCGCCGCGTGCTCGCCGGCCAGCGTGCGCTGGAGGGCGTCGAGGCCCGACGTCGTCATGGCGCCTCCCGGAGCACGGGCAGCATTCGGATGCCGGCTGCCACGGACGCCAGGACTCGCGCCAGGTCCCCGTTCTCGCAGGTGAGCGCCCAGTGGGTGAAGCGCTCGGCGGCCCTTCGCTCCCGGGCGAGCAGCTGGGCGTGCGTGAGCCCGCGAGCGCGTCGCGTCGCCGGCGGGGGGTCTCCCTGGAGCGCCGTCAGCTGGGTGCTGTGACAGGTCACGAGCGCGGCGGCACCCGACGTCGCCGAGAGCCGGACCAGGAGCCCGCGGAGCTCGGCTCGCGCCGCGTCGACGATGTGCTCGTCCGGGTCCGGGGCAGCGACCGCGGCCGGCGTCGACGAGGAGCCCGGGTGGAGATCGCAGCCGCCGAGCACGCCGGCTCCGAGGAGGCCGGCGGCACCGCCCCACCGCAGCAGCGCGCGGCGAGAGACGGCGTCCGATCCACGCGAGCCCGACACGCCCGTGACCCTATCGCCGGGTACGTCGAACCCCTCCGAGACGCCCGCGAAGGCTGGGCCCGAGGTTCGCTATCGTGAGAACCGACAACAGCACAGGAGGTCGAGTCGTGAGCCCGTTCAGCCCGGACAGCTCTCGGATCTCCGACGCGCTCCGCGAGTCGCTGTCCGGTCTCGGCCTCGACCTCGAGGCGGTGGAGCTCACCCCCGCCGGCAAGAGACGGGTGCTGCGCGTCGCGGTCGACAAGGACGGCGGTGTCACCCTCGACGACATCGCCGAGGCCACCCGCGCGGTCTCCGAGGAGCTCGACGGCGCGGCCCTGATGGGGGAGCAGGCCTACACGCTCGAGGTCACCTCCCGTGGCGTCGACCGGCCGCTGAGCGAGCCCCGCCACTGGCGCCGCAACCATGACCGGCTGGTCCGCGCCAGCCTGACCGACGGCACCCAGGTGACGGGACGTGTCGGCGACAGCGACGCCACCGGAGTGACGCTCGACATCGACGGTCAGCCCCGTCGGCTCGAGTACCCCACGATCACCAAGGCTTTGGTGCAGATCGAGTTCAATCGACGCACCTCCGAGGAAGGACAGGGCTGATGGACATCGACCTGACGATCCTGCGCACGCTCGAGCGCGAGAAGGAGATCTCGTTCGAGGTCCTCGTCGAGGCCATCGAGCAGGCCCTGCTGACGGCATATCACAAGACCCCGGGGGCGGTGGAGCAGGCGCGTGTCGAGCTCGACCGCAAGAGCGGGCACGTCACGGTGTTCGCCGCGGAGCTCGACGACGAGGGCACGAAGCTGGGGGAGTACGACGACACCCCCGAGGGCTTCGGCCGGATCGCCGCGACGACCGCGAAGCAGATCATGCTGCAACGGCTGCGAGACGCCGAGGACGACGTCCGGTACGGCGAGTTCTCCGGCAAGGAGGGCGACCTCATCTCGGGGGTCATCCAACAGGGCCGCAACCCCGACGACGTGATGGTCGACCTGGGCAAGCTCGAGGCGCTGCTGCCGTTGGGTGAGCGGGCGCCCGGTGAGCGCTACCAGCACGGCGAACGGATCAAGTGCCTGGTCATCTCGGTGCGCAAGGGCATGCGCGGGCCGCAGATCACGCTGTCGCGCTCCCATCCCAGCCTCGTCAAGAAGCTGTTCGCGCTCGAGGTGCCCGAGATCGCCGACGGCACCGTCGAGATCACCGCGATCGCGCGTGAGGCTGGCCACCGCTCCAAGATCGCGGTTCGCTCGACGGCGCCCGGGGTCAACGCGAAGGGCTCGTGCATCGGCCCGATGGGGCAGCGGGTGCGCAACGTCATGTCGGAGCTGCACGGCGAGAAGATCGACATCGTCGACCACTCCGACGACCCGGCGGAGATGGTCGCCCACGCACTCTCGCCGGCGCGGGTCACCGCCGTGGAGATCGTCGACGCCGACGCACGCTCGGCGCGGGTGATCGTGCCCGACTTCCAGCTGTCGCTCGCCATCGGCAAGGAGGGCCAGAACGCCCGCCTCGCCGCCCGTCTCACCGGGTGGCGCATCGACATCCGGTCCGACGAGGAGCGGCCGCAGGAGTGAGCGTCGATGCCGCGCCCCGGCTGCTCGGCGTCCTGGGCGGCATGAGCTGGACCAGCACCGAGGCCTACTACCGCCTCCTCAACACCCGCGTCGCCGCCCGGCTCGGGGGGCTGCACTCCGCGCGGCTGCTCCTGCACAGCGTGGACTTCGACGACATCGCCGCCCGCCAGCACTCCGGCGACTGGGCGGGCACGGCCGAGATCCTCGGCGCGGCGGCGCACGGGCTCGCCGCGGGCGGTGCCGACGGCCTGTTGCTGGCGACCAACACCATGCACAAGGTCGCCGACGAGATCGAGGCAGCCTCCGGGCTGGCCCTCCTCCACATCGCCGACGCCACCGCTCGGGCGGTGCTCGACGCCGGCCTTCGTCGCGTGGGGCTGCTGGCCACCGCGTTCACGATGGAGGACGCGTTCTACGTCGACCGCCTCGCCCGCCACGGCGTCGAGACCGTGGTGCCCGATGCCGCCGCGCGTGCCGAGGCCCATCGGATCATCTACGACGAGCTGGTCCTCGACGTCGTGCGCGACCAGTCCCGCACGACGTACCGCGGCATCATGGCCGACCTGGTGTCCGACGGTGCCGAGGGCATGGTCCTGGGCTGTACCGAGATCGGGCTCCTGGTGGGTCGGGACGACACCACGGTGCCCGTCTTCGACTCCACCGAGATCCACGTCGATGCCGCCGTGGACTGGATGCTCAGTCCGAGCCCGTGATCGGGTCCGACGCCGCCAGCTGGTCAGTGGTCAGGAAGCCGACGATCGCCGGCCAGTACGCCGCGTCCTCGTGCAGCGTGCCGTGCGCGGCTTCGGGCAGGTCGACCACCAGGGTGTCGTCGGGCAGCACCTCGAGCAGGCGGTCGGTCCTCGGGGGCCGGACGAGCGCGTCTCGACCCGCCCGGACGACCAGGACGCGAGCCTGCAGCAGGTGAGCCACGCCGGCGGAGTCCCACCGGTCGAGGAGCAGGTGTCTCACGGGTAGGCGAGGGAAGAGGTCGGCTCCGGTGGCGACCAGGCTGTCGAACGGCGTGACCAGGACCAGCCGCTCGACGTGGCGGCGTACCGCCACCTGTACGGCCACCCCGCTGCCGAGGCTGCGACCGAAGACGTCGACGGGGCCGGGATGTCGGGCCGCGGCGTGATCGTGGACGGCCAGCGCATCGCTGGTCAGCACGCGCTCGCTCGGGGTGCCCTCGCTGGCGCCATACCCGCGGTAGGCGACCAGGTACGACGTGTGGTCCGGGAGCAGGGCACCCAGCACCGGGACCAGCCAGTCGAGCCCCTCGCCGTTGCCGCCGTAGTAGACCAGCGCGCGGGCGCGCCCCGGGTTGACCTCCCAGCCGCGCAACGAGACACCGCCGACCCGGAGCTCCAGGTCGGTCTGCTCGGGCGGCACCCGGGTGCCCGCGCCCGGGTACACCAGACGGCGTGACACGGGGGAGAGCAGGGCTGCGAGAGGGCGCACCCTCGCACGCTACTGGGCAGGCCCGCCAGGGCCGCTCGTGCCTTGCGCAGGCGCGGACGCTCGGGCGGTTCGGGGAATAGCCCGGTCGCGGGGTAGGGTTGGGCCAGTGGTTCGTCCATCGGTTCCTGCTGCCTCCACGCCTGTCTCCGGACCGGTCCGGATGTGCGTCGGGTGCCGTGAGCGGATCGCGAAGAGCGAGTTGTTGCGGGTGACCGCGGGCTCGGATGACGACGGCCGGCCGGCCGTGGTGCCCGATCCAGCAGCCACCCGGCCCGGGCGGGGGGCGCACCTGCATCCCACGCCCGCGTGTTACGACCTCGCGGTGCGCCGTCGAGCGTTCGGCAGGGCCCTCCGGGTCCCCACCGGGCTGGACAGCACAGCGCTGGCGGCGTACCTCGCCTCGAACAGCACGTGACACAGCACAGAGACCGAAGACCGACAGATCAGGACTGGAGCAGCAGCTCATGAGCACTCGATGAGTACCTCCCGATGAGTTTGCAACACCCACCCGCGCTCTGAGATCCACCCCTCGCACCGAGGGAAGGGGTCTCGGGCCAGAAGGAGAACAGTGGCCAAGACCCGCGTACACGAGCTCGCCAAGACCTACGGCATCGAGAGCAAAGAGGTTCTCGACAAGCTGAAGGAGATGGGCGAGTTCGTCAAGTCTGCTTCCTCGACGATCGAGCTCCCCGTCGAGATGAAGTTCAAGAAGACCTACGGCGACGCCCTGCTCGCCGTCAAGGTCAAGGATGAGCCCGCCGCGCCGGCCGAGACGCCGGTCGCCCAGGCGGCTGCTCCGGTCGCGGCCGCGGAGGCCACGACCGTCGCCGAGCCTGCCGGCTCGCCCGAGCCCGTGTCCGTCGCCGAGCCGGCAGCGCCGGCGGCCGAGACGACCGTGGCACGCCCCGGACCCAAGCCCGGCCCCAAGGCCCCGGCCGAGCCCGACGCGCCCGAGGCACCCACTGAGACGGCGGGTCCCGAAGAGACCACCGCCGAAGGGGCGTCCCCGACGGCGCCGAGTCCGCGTCCAGCGGCCCGGCCCGGCACCCCACGACCGGGCAACAATCCGTTCGCGTCCAGCCAGGGCATGGGTCGCCGCCCCGCGGCCCCGCCGCCGCGTGAGAGCGAGGAGGACGACGGCCGTCCGCCGCGTCCCGCCGCCGATGGCAGGCCCGGCATGCCGCGCCCCAACCCGGCGATGATCGCCCGCAATCCCGGTTCCTTCGGCGCCAACCGTGGCCCCGGTGGTCCCGGTGGTGGGCCGGGCGGCCCGGGCCGTGGTGGCGCGCCCGCTCGCGGTGGAGCCGGCGCTCCCGCTCGAGGCGGTGCTCCGGCTCGAGGCGGCGCAGGTGCCCCAGGTCGCGGTGGCGCGCCCGGCGGTGCCGGGGCAGGCGCCCCGGGCCGCAGCGGTCCGGCGTTCGGCGGTGGCCCCGGTGGCCGCGGCCGTCCCGGTCAGCGTGGTCAGACCCAGGGTGCCTTCGGGCGTCCCGGCGGGCCCTCGCGTCGTGGGCGCAAGTCCAAGCGCGCGCGTCGCCAGGAGTTCGAGCAGATGGAGGCGCCGACGATCGGTGGCGTGCGCGTCCGCAAGGGCAACGGCGAGATCGTCCGTCTCTCGCGCGGCTCCTCACTGACCGACTTCGCCGAGAAGATCAACGTCGACGCTGCCTCGCTGGTGCAGATGCTGTTCTCGCTCGGCGAGATGGTGACCGCCACGCAGTCCGTCGGGGACGAGACGCTCGAGCTGCTGGGCGAGGAGTTGAACTACGTCGTCCAGGTGGTCTCGGTCGAGGACGAGGACCGTG
>DATBBE010000256.1:0-13411 GCA_036271155.1 Nocardioides sp.
CGTGTCGGTGCTGCTGGGTCACGGTGACGGCACCTTCGAGACTCCCGCGCCCACCTACGCCACGGGTGGGACGTCTCCCTCCTCGGTGCTGGTCACCGATCTCGACGACAACGGCGTGCCGGACCTCGTCGTCACCGACGCCGGCACCAACGACGTCGCCTTCCTGCCGGGTGTCGGCGACGGCACGTTCGGCGCGCCGAACAACGTCACGTCCTCCACCCCGGGTGGTCCGGGACTCCAGCCTGTGGCCGCCGCCGCAGCAGATCTCGACGGCGACGGGCACACGGACGTGGCGGTGCTGAACTCCGGCTCCGAGACGATCGGGCTCCTGCTCGGCGACGGAGCCGGGGGGCTGGTGCCGACCGCCACGCTCGGATCGGGGCCCGCACCGACCTGGTTGGTGACCGCCGACCTCGACGGTGACCAGCGGCCTGATCTGGCGGTCAGCTCGGCCGGCTCGGACAGCGTCGGCACCCGGCTGAACTCCACGCGCTTCCCGATGTCACAGCCGGCCCCCGGCCCCCGACCGCCTGGGTCGGTGGCCTGTCGCCACCATGCTCGACTCGTCGGACTGGTGCGGGCGACGGCGTACCGCACTCACTGGTGGTTCGCCTACCGGACCCCACCTCACCGCTGGCATCGCACGGCGCGAGGCTCCGTCGGCCCGGACGACGACCCGATCACCGTGCAGGAGCGGGTGGGGCGCCTGCATCCGGGACGCACGCTGCGCTACCGGCTCGTGGTGAGCGCGGCGGGACACGTGGTCCGGGGCCCGGTCCACTCGCTCTACGTGGCGCCTCACTGCCATGGGCGCGCCTGACGTCAGCCGTCTCCGCCGCGGCGACGAAGGTCCTTGCGACCGGCGATGCCCAGCTTCGCGTAGATGTTGTGGAGGTGGAACTCCACCGTCTTGGTGGTGAGGAACAGCTCGTTTGCCATCTCCCGATTGGTCCGCCCCGCCAGCGCGAG
The DNA here is from genome assembly GCA_036271155.1 of Nocardioides sp. Lineage (GTDB taxonomy): Bacteria > Actinomycetota > Actinomycetes > Propionibacteriales > Nocardioidaceae > Nocardioides. The sequence goes on from DATBBE010000256.1 coordinate 970, forward strand.
GGCGCAGACGTCCTGCTCCCGCGCGGTGAGCCGGTCGGAGCCGGGGACGCCCGAGCGGACCCCCCAGGAGGTCAACGTGCCGCGGCAGTCCGCGAGGCTCGGCTCCGCGCCCAGCTGCTCGAAGACCGAGGCGGCCTCGAGGAGCCGAGCTGCTCCCTCGGCTCGGTCGCCGAGAGCGTGCTCCAGCCGGCCCCATGACTGCAGCAGCTGGGCTCGGACGAAGGGGACCAGCGCGGTGGCGGGATCCGCCAGGTCGTCGAGGTAGCAGTCACGCGCGCGCTGCGGATCTCCGGCCCGCTCTGCGAGCCGGCCACGCATCCATCCGAGCCGACTCGGCACGGGGCCGAGCGGCCAGCGCTCGAGCAGTCGCTCGTACCGGCCGAGCAGCCGCTCCGCCTCCCGGGTCTGGCCCGTGGCCAGGAACGCACGCATCCAGGCGCACATCAGGCTGCGTGGGGTGCGGATCCGTCCCTGCCGCTCCCAGAAGGAGTCGTCCGTCGACTCGACCAGGCCGAGGACCGCCTCGTCGTCCCCGCGCGCGGAGGCGAGGGTCACCTCGAGGCGGAGCACGTAGTCTGCGGCGTACGGCGTGCTGAGCGCGGCCAGACCCTCCTTGGCCTGGGCCAGGTAGCCCTCGGCCAGCGCCCACTGGCCACGCCATGCCGGCACCAGTGCGGACAGTGCGCACGCAAGCGGGATGTTCCACGCCTTCGCCCCTCGCTCCGCGAGCGTGCGCGCCACGGCAGCGTCGACGGCAGCGTCGTCCCACCGCCCGAGGAGGTAGCGGAGGGTCGAGCGCACCACGTAGCACCGGCTCCCGGCGACCGAGGGTCGCCAGACCGGTGCCAGCGCGACACTCGCGTCGACGTCCTCGAGAGCCTCGTGCAGGTGTCCGGCGTACATCCTCAGCATTCCGCGAGCGGCCAGGGTCTCGGCCTCCGCCGGTGAGGAGAGCTGCTGGGCCGGGCGGCCGTCGATCTCGTCCAGCGCCGCCTCGAGATCGCCGCTTGCCCAGAGTCCGAGGGCCTTCAGGTTCGCCGCTTCCACGGCCCGCTCGGGGTCTTCGGAGCGCAGCGCCCACTCTGCCGCCAGCACAGCGGGACGACCGTCGTTCAGCAGGACGAGCAGCGAGGCCAGGGCCACCGCCGCGCGCTCACGGACGTCGGCGTCCCCGGCCTCGGTGGCTCGGTCGTAGGCGCGCTCCAGCAGGGCCTTCGCCTTGCCGACCTCACCGGAGTCGCGTGCCAGCACTCCGAAGGCGAGGTCCCGCAACGCCGACGGCGGACACTGCTGCGCCCGGTCGACCAGCAGCCGGACAGCGTCGAGGTCCTGGGACGACACCTGGTCGACGAGCGCCTCGAGGATCAGCGCGTCCCGCAGCCCGGCGTCGCCGCACACGTCGTGCGCCCGCAGCCTGAGGTCCACCGCGCGCTGGAGGCGGTACGTCGCCCTCGCGGCGCCCGCCGCCACCACGAGCTCGTCGACCAGACCCGCATCGGGTCGGTCCGTCGCCAGGGCGCGGTGGGTCAGACGGCGTTCGCCGGTCGTGCACTCGGCGGCACGTGCGTGCAGCTCCCGCCGTCGGCCCAAGGGCATCGCGGCGTACACCGACTCCTGGAGAAGTGGGTGCGCACAGCCGAGCCGACGGGTGCCCACGACCCTGAGCAGGCCCGCCATCCGGGCCTGCTCGGCCGCCTCGGACACCTCGGGGATCCGGGCCACCTGACCTAGCACGACCAACGGGGCTGCCTCGTCCAGCACAGCGCTCGACTCCACCAGCAGCCGCGCGGAGTTCGGGACAGCCCGCAACAGCCCCAGCACGGCGTTCGTGACCGAGGTCGGCAGGCTTTCCGGGTAGGCCAGCTCGGTCGGGCTGTCCGCCGACCTGACGAGTGCCGACACGAACAGCGGCAGGCCCGAGGTACGAGCCGCCAGGCGCTCCACCGTGTCGGAGGACAGCGCCCACGAACGCTGGTGACGCGCGAGGTCGCGGATCTGGTCGCTGGTCAGCGGCGCCGGTCGCACCCACGTCGTCGCCGCGGGGTCGTCGGTCCACGCCTCGATGGAGGGCGTGGTCGTGGGACGCCGCGCGATCACCGTGAGAACGCGGTCGCCCCGCAGGCGCCGCAGGGCGAAGCGCAGAGCGCGGGCCGACGACCGGTCCATCCACTGGGCATCGTCGATCGCGAGCAGCGCCGTCGCTCCGGAGCTCTGCAGGTCCCTGAGCCAGGACAGCAGCCGGCGGCCAACCTGCTGCTCGGACATGCCGTCGGTCGAACCGCCACCGAGCAGGACCTCGCACGCCGCGAGCTCGACGCTCTGCTCCGAGGCGTCACACCGAAGCCAGGCGACGTGATCCGTGGCTCGCGCCACCTGCTCGGCGGCGTAGGCCTCGAGCAGGGCGGACTTCCCGGCGCCCGGCCCGGCCTCGACGAGGACGACCTGAGGAGCCCCCTGGCTGGCGAGCGTCCAGCGGTGCCCCAGCACCTCGAGCTCGCCCTCGCGACCCACCAGATCGTCTGGCGCAGCCGGCGCGACCGACCCCTCATCCGAGATCATGTCCGAGACCATATTGACCCGTCGCGGGTCTCGGAGACGCTCTCAGCAGGTGGAGGACGAGGTGCTTCCTCACAGCCCCCGCATCGCCTCGGCGGGCTCGAGCGAACCGGCCCGCCAGGCCGGGAAGGCGCCTGCCAGAGCACCGAGGACGAGCCCGGCGAGGGGCGCGGCGAGCAGTTCGGGAGTGACGACGGGAGTCCAGTCCCGGGTCAGGGCGACCGCCATGCTGGTGACGAGGCCGAGGCTGGTTCCGACGATGCCTCCCAGCAGCCCGATGGCAGCGCTCTCGACCAGGAACTGGGTCATCAGGTCACTGCGGGTGGCCCCCAGGCATCGCCGCAGTCCGATCTCGCCGACCCGCTCCATGACCGAGAGCAGCATGCTGTTGGCGATCCCGAACCCGCCGGCCGCGAGCGTGACGATCCCGAGGACCAACAGCAGGGCCGAGACGTCCTTCTGGACGCTGGAGCGCAAGGTGGTGTCCGTGGGTGGCGCCGTCGCCTCGAGCGACGCGGGGTCTCCCGGCGCGATCGCGAGCGGTGCCTGACGAGCGATGACGTCGGCCGCGTTCGGGGCGACCTCCACGACCAGCGACGCGGCGCCTCGCCAGCCGAAGAGCCCCGCCGCCGTCTTCTCGGGGACGATGATGCCGTCGAGGAGCTCGCCGTTCCGGCTGACGTCGTCCACGATCCCGACGACGGTGAGCGCCTGGTCACCGACGAAGACGGCCGGGCCGAAGGAGAGGTCGTGGATGCCGAGCCGCTCGGCGGCATCCACCCCCAGCAGGGCGACCCGGTCCCCGCGTGCGGCGTGACCGGCGTCGAAGGTCCGGCCGGTGACCTTCGCGTCGACGGCGTCGAACAGTCCCACCGAGGCGGCGAAGATCGGCAGCACGGGGTTGGGCAGCCCGTGCGGGTCGGTGACCGGCGCCGTGTGCGACGGCCTCTGCAGAGCGAGCCGCGTCAGGGTTCCGGCTGCATCGACCCCCTGCAGGTCGGTGACACGCTGCTCGGCGTGCCTGGGCAGCGTCGCCCCCAGCTGTGCTCGGTCGGGCGCCACCTGGACGGTCACCTGACGCGCGGCCGCCGCGTCGAAGTTCTTGCTCACCTGCGCTCCGGCCGTCGTCGTGAGGCTCACCGTGGCCACCAGCGCCGCCAGCCCGAGCGCCTCTCCGACCGTCGTCAGCAGGAGCCGCCCGGGCCTCGCCGACACCCCGACCAGTGCCTCCATCACATGCGTCCACGAGCGAGGGCGACCCTGTCTCACGACCGGATCCGCCCGTCGACGATCTGGACCTGACGGGTCGCGTGCGCAGCGACGGTGGGGTCATGGGTGATCATCGCGATGGTCACGCCCTCGCGGTGCAGGTCATCGAAGAGGCTCAGCACCGAGACCGCGTTGGCGGTGTCGAGATTGCCCGTCGGCTCGTCGGCGAGAAGCACACTGGGCTCCGCGACCAGGGCACGGGCGATGGCAGCGCGCTGACGCTCGCCCCCGGACAGGGTCGCCGGGCGCGCCTCGAGACGGTGGTCGAGCCCGACCCGCTCCAGCAGCACGGTGGCACGGCGTACCCGCTCTCGTTGCGGGAGCCCCAGGTAGATGCCACCCAACGCGGTGTTCTCCAGCACGGTGAGATGCGGCAACAGGTGGAAGCTCTGGAAGACGAAGCCGAGCCGCGAGGCCCGTAGAGCGGCCAACCGGCGCTGACGCGCGACTCCGGTGTCGATGCCGTCGAGCCGATAGACGCCGGACGTGGGATCAACGAGGAGGCCGAGCACGTTCAGGAGAGTCGACTTCCCCGACCCGGACGGTCCCACCACTGCCAAGAACTCCCCCTGCGCAACCACCAGGTCGATGTCGCGCAACGCCTCCACCGGTGGGTCGCCGGGAAAGCTCCGCCCGATCCCGACGAGCTCGATGACCGGCTGCGCGCTCACTCACCCACCTCCACGCGGTCTCCGGCCTCGAGCCGGCCTCCTTGCGGCCGCACCTGGGCGAACCCGTCGGCCGCGAGCCCGAGCCGAACCTGCACGGGGTGCGAGGTCCCGTCGCTGTCGACCCGTACGACATGGACGATGCCGCCGGCGTCGGTGCTCAGGGCCGCGACCGGGACGACGAGCACCTTGCCGGACGACGCTCGCAGCGGCACCGTCACCCGGACGTTCGCGTTCTTCAGCGAGGCCTGGGCTCGTGGCGCGAGAACCGGCAGGCGGATCGTCGTCGTCCCTCCCGTCGCGGTGCGGTGGACGCTCCCGAGCCGACCGGTCACGTGGCCTCCTCGTGGCAGGTCCACCACCGCGCGCATGCCCCCGTGCAGGTCGCCGACGTCGGCCGTGGTCAGCCCGACGGTGACGATCGGCGTCGTCCCGGACAAGAGGACCGGCTGCGACGACAGGGTGGCCCCGACGTGCCCGGGAAGGCGGTCCACCCGACGAGGCAGGGTGGGGACATAGGCGACCTCGCTCATCGGGAGCGGGGTCACCTCGGCGGCCGCCGTGCCTGCACCGCTCGAGCTGCCGGCACCGGCCGACGCATTCGCCGAGGGCTGGCCGGCCGAGGGCTGGTCGGGCGGCGGCGTCGCCGTGGGCGGCCGGTAGCCGCGGGCCTCGTAGAGCGCAGCCACCGCCGCACCGGTCGCGGCGGTGTACTCGTCGTCGACCTCCCCCGGGTCGTAGCCGAGGGCGGCAAGAGCGGTCTCGAGCTGCAGCACGTCCGGCCCCGTGTCACCGTCGACCAGGTCGCGGTACGCCGGGAGCCGGCCCGGCAGCAGCAGCACGGGGCGCCCGGTGACCTCGATCAGGACGTCGCCGGCCGCCACCCGGTCACCGACGACGACCGGGGTGCGGGTGATGACCGGAAGGGGGGCGTCGGTGGCGATGGTCACCTTCACCGGGTCGGAGAAGCCCGCGTCGCCGCGGGCCACCACCGAGGACTGGATCCGCCTCATCTGGACCGGCGCCGTCACGGGTCCGTCCGGGGGCTTGGGGTCCGACTCGCCGGTGGCGGCGCGGGTGAGGGCCGCGCCGTACCCCAGGGCGGCGAACAGGCACGACCCGAGCACGATCAGCGCCAGCGTTCGCAACCGCCTCACCGGAGGACTCTTCTCGTCACCATGCGGCGCAACGTCGCACGATCCTGTGAAGAAGCCATGCCGAACCAGTCGGATCCCCGTCCGGAGGTGAGTCACCGCCTTCACCGGTTCTTCGCAGGGTGCTGAGAAAATGGTCGGGTGAGCCCCATCAGCAGACCGACCAAGCCACTCCGGTGAAGCGGCCTGGTCTGCGGGGCCGGTCGATCCTGAACTCCGTCCTGGTCGCGGTCGTCGCGGTGGTCGCGACGGCCGTGGTCACGATCAGCACCACCCAGCACACCCTGAACCGGGAGCGCGTGAGCGCGGAGAAGGTGGACCACGGGATCGTCGACCGGCTGCTCCGCTTCGGCCGGACCGACCACGACTGGGCAGGCGCGAGAGGGCTCTTGGGTCAGCTCGCCACGGGTGGCCGCCAGGTGGTCATCACCGACCTGGACCGGACGCGGCTGGCCTCGTCGGGCGCCTCGACCGGCCCCCTTGACGACCCGACGGCCGTCCTCGACCCACTGACCGAGGTGGTCGGCGAGGCCGCTCGGAAGGTCCCCCGCGGGTCGCGCATCGCGAGCCTGCCCGCCGTCCTGCTGGACGAGCGTCCTGGAGGGAAGGCGGTGCAGGAGATCCTCGCGAGGCCCGGATCCTCCCAGGTCTGCCTCCACGTCGCGACGGAGGTAGGGCTGCTGCCCAGCGACCTGCCGCCCCCTGTCGAGGTGGTCGCCAACTGTCACGGACGCTCCTTCGGGCCGGACGCCGCCAACGCCCCCGCGCGGGGCGGCGGTGCGGGGGCGCGGCTGTTCCAGCTGAACAACGCCGTCGCCCGTGACGAGCACGGCTGCCTGGACCGACGGGGTGTGACGTCGCTCCTCGTCGTGCTCCGGTCACCCGGCAGCTCGGAGGGGCTGCTCACCGTCTCGGTGCCGAGCGGCGCCTCCGGCCCGGGCCCCGCCGCGGTTGCGGCAGCCTGGCGGGACTGCGCCACCTCGTCCCTGACCCATGCGCTCGCCCCGCTCGTGGCACCGCGTGCGCTGTTGTTCATCTCGCAGACCCGGACCACGACACGCCCGCTGCTCGACCGGATCGGACGGCTCCGGCTCTCCCTCGCGCTGGGAGCCGTCCTGCTCGCCGTCGTGGGCGTCGGCCTGCTGGGGTCCCGGCGGCTGCGGCGTCCGCTGCACGGGCTCACCGCGGCCACTCGCCGGATGGCCGAGGGGGACCTGGACACCCGCGTGAAGGTCACCGGCTCAGACGAGCTCGCCGATCTCGGACGGTCGTTCAACGAGATGGCGGCCACCTTGGCGTACGCCGAGGAGCAGCGTCGCCAGATGGTCTCGGACATCTCCCACGAGCTGCGCACCCCGCTGGCCAACATCCGCGGCTACCTCGAGGCGGGCCGGGACGACGTACTCCCGCGCGACCATGCCTGGACCGACTCGCTGCTCGAAGAGACCTCACTGCTCCAGCACGTGATCGCCGACCTGCAGGTCCTGGCGGACGCCGACGCCGGCCGTCAGCTCGTCACACCGGACGCCGACGACCTCGTCGCCACCGTCGACCTGGCGATCCAGTCGATCCGGGCCCAGGCCCAGGCGCGCGACGTACGGGTGGAACGGGTCGGGTCGACGGCGGTGACCGCCCCCCATGACCGGCTCCGCCTGCGGCAGGCCGTGGCCAACCTGCTCTCCAACGCGGTGCGCTACGCCCCTGCCGGGTCCGCGGTAGAGGTGACCCTGACCGGGCCGGACGAGCAAGACGACCGCGACCAGGTCCGGATCGTGGTGCGTGACCACGGCCCGGGCATCGCCGCCGAGCACCTGCCGCACGTCTTCGAGCGGTTCTTCCGCGCCGACCCGTCCCGGTCGCGCGACACGGGCGGCAGCGGGCTCGGGCTGGCCATCGTCGACCGGATCGTGCAGAGCCATGGCGGGACCGTGGCCGTCGCCGATGCCTCGGACGGCGGGGCGGTCTTCACCGTGACGCTGCCGCCAGCGCGGACCGGTAGCTCTTCAGCTCCGTGAGGTTCTGCTTGACGAACTGGGTCTCGAGGTCCTGACGCACGATCGCGAAGGTCTGGTCCCATGCGGTGTGACAGCTGTTGTCGGCGACCGCGAGGCTGATCTCCCTGCGCCGCAACGCCGCGAGCCGGGTGGGGTCCACCCCGGTCGGGTCGAGGTCGTGACCCATCAGCGCCCTGGCCTTCGCCATGATCGACTGACGCGGCGCGTCCAGCTGGGCATAGCCCGGGAAGCCCGCCGCCGCCAGGCACGAGGACCAGGACTGGGTCGCCGCTCGCACCCGCGGGTCGGCGAGCTCCTGGTCGTTGAGCGCGCTGACCTGGTCGAGCAGGCTCTTGTACGACGTCCGGACCCGATCGACCTTCTTCTCCTGGCTCTGCTCGGCCGGGTCGTCGGGGAACTCTGCCGCCGCGCGTCCGTCGCAGGAGTCGTCGGACGACGAGATGCTGTTGGTCAGGTCGCCCTGGGAGTCGAGCTGGATGCTGGTTCCGTACAGCGCCTGGTAGTACGCGACCCGTTCGGAGACACCCATCTTCTCGACGATCTCCTGGTTCCGTTCGAGCGGGTCCTTCTGCTTCGACGGGTCCGGCACGGTGCTGATGCCGTAGCCATAGCGCGCCGCGAACTGGTCGGGTGGCAGGTCGGGGAAGGTCGGGTTGTTCTGCGAGATGATCTGGCTGCCCCCCGGGCCCGGCTTGACGGTGAAGCTGATCGGGTCCGGGATGTACTCGAACCCCTGCCGGGCCATGCAGCGCGCGATGGCCTCCTCGGTCTTGCGTTCTCTCGTGTCATCGGAGACACCGCTCGAGAAGCCGCCGCCGGCACCCAGGTAGGCATCGAGCGGTGAGGTCGGCGTGGCTCCCGGCGTGGGAGACCCGGCCGTCGCGCCGGAGCTCGCGGCGCCGGAGCTCGCCGCCCCACCCGGACCCGCTTCGGAGCCTGACGGCGAGCACGCGGACAGGGTCAGGGCGAGCCCGGCGACGACGGCAGCCACGGTGGCCGCAGCCGGCGTACGTCGAGAGCGGGAGGCAGGCAGGATCATGGCCGCACGGTAGGAAGGGCTCGTGAAGAGGCCGTCAAGAACCTGTGGTCGGTCGCCCTTCACAGGTTCTTCGCACGCGGCTGCGACGATCTACCGGTGACCGCGCGGATCCTGGTCGCGGACGACGACCGCAAGCTGGCGTCGCTCGTGCGCACCTACCTGGAGCGGGCCGGACACGTCGTCGTGACCGTGCACGACGGGCGGTCCGCGCTCACCGAGTGCCGCCGGCGGCGGCCCGACCTGGCGATCCTCGACATCATGATGCCGCTGCTCGACGGTCAGGACGTCTGTCACGTGCTGCGAGCGGAGAGCGAGATCCCGGTCATCTTCCTGACCGCCCGGTCCACCGAGGACGACCTGGTCGGTGGGCTGAAGCTCGGCGCCGACGACTACGTCACCAAGCCGTTCAGCCCGCGGGAGCTGGTGGCCCGCGTGGAGGCCGTGCTTCGGCGCGCCGGTGGGCCGGCCCAGCCGTCCGTCATGACCGCCGGTCAGCTCGTCCTCGACGAGAGCCGGCACCAGGTCACCCTGGACGGCGTCCCGGTCGAGTGCACGCCGGCGGAGTTCCGGATCCTCCGCGAGCTCGTCGCGCGTCCCGGGCACGTCTTCACCCGGACTCAGCTGCTCGAGTCGGCGTTCGGCTTCGACCACGACGCCCTCGAGCGCACCATCGACGCCCACGTGATGAACCTGCGCCGCAAGCTCGAGCCCGATCCGGGCGAGCCGCGCCACCTCGTGACCGTGTACGGCGTCGGCTACAAGTTCGTCCTCGACGAGGCGGCCGGCTGAGCGGCCCGCGCGGGAAGGATCAGACGCGGCTGCCGCGCGGGGGCGTGGCGCCGGCGCGAGCCAGCTGCCGACGCGCGGCGAGGTCCGAGGGCTCGAGGTCGACCACCGCCCGGGCGAGCAGGAACTGGTCGTCGAGGATCGAGGCCAGCACCGTGCGCGCCTGCTTGTCGTCGCCGGCGTACTCGGCCACCATGTCGGTCGCCTCGTGCAGGAACCTCCGCCACTCCTCGGCGTCTCCCTCGAGGATCAGCGTCTCGATGCGATACCTCAGGTCGCGCTCGACGTCGTCCGGTGAGCCACCCCCGGCGGCTGCGAGGCGAGCGAGCAGAGGCGGCACCAGCGCCTCGACCTCGGGCGGCAGGAAGAGCCAGGCGTCAGGATGAGGCAACGCTGCGCTCCCCCGTGGCCGTCGCCTCGAGCTCGGCGATCCGCGGCAGCAGCTCGCGCAGCCGCTGTTGGAAGCGGATCACCGAGAACTCCTGCTCGTCGTTGAGGATCCCCGAGTGGTACGACGGCGCCTGGACGCCGCGCTGCACGCGCGTGGTGATGTCGACGTCCTGTCCCATGATGTCGACGTTGAGCTCGCGCATCAGCTCGCGCGCCCGCTTGGCCTGGTCGTCCTCGTCGGGATGAACGAGCGTCATCGTCGTGGCCCGGGTCAGCTGAAGCCCCGCGGGCTCCAGCTGCCAGGTGTCGATGTGGTGGGGGTAGATCTCCATGAACGTCGTCGGCCAGATGCAGACATGGCCCATCCAGCCCTCGAACTCCTCCGGCATCCCGGGCATTCGGCGGATCAGGCTCTGGTACTCGCGTTCGCGGGGGTCGCGCGACGGCCGGGTCCGGTAGGGCACCCGCGACCACTCACACCAGTCGTTGTTGTCGCCGATCGTCTCCTTGACATCGACGAGCCGGACCAGCGAGGGATGCGCCACCGGGACGTGGTAGTCCTCGAAGTAGTTGTCGGCCAGGATCTTCCAGTTCTCCTCGAAGTCCTCGGTCCACCGAGCCTCGGAGCCGTCGCGATGCACCGTCAGGTCGGCGATGTTGAGCCACTCCAGATAAGGCCCGACGGGACCCAGCATCTCCTCCAGGGAGATCTGGTCGGGGTCGATGCAGCAGAACACCAGGCCACCCACCACACCGACCCGGAACTGCGGCAGCGCCACCTGGTCGCGGTCGAGACAGGCGAACCCCTGGCCGGACAGCGCCGCCGCCAGCCGGCCGTCGAGCTCGTAGGTCCACGCGTGGTAGGGACAGCGCATGACCGAGCGCGTCTGACCCGTGCCCTCGAGGATCGTGGAGGCCCGATGCCGGCAGACGTTCGACATGGCACGCAGCTCGCCGTCGTGACCCCGCACGACGAGGACCGGCTCGCGGCCGACGTTCACGGTGACGTAGTGACCGGGCTCCGACAGCTCGGAGACGTGGCCGACGAGGGTCCAGGCGCGCTCGAAGACCTCGGTGAGCTCCTGGCCGTAGAGCACCGGATCCGTGTACGCGACGCCGGGCAGGCTGCGCGTCGCGGTCGGCTGTTTCTGGCTGGCCCTCGACTCCGGGGTGTTGCTCGGCGAGGCGACGTCGGCAGCGGTGCTGCTGGGATCCATCGAAGGGCTCCTGACTGATTGTTCACTCAACCCTACCGAAAGGCGTCCGTTCCCGTCAGGGCGCGCGCTCGAGGAGGCCTGTCTCGAGACCACTCGCTGGCCGCGAGCCACCCATTTCGACGCAAACCTTGCCCGACCGACTCCTGGTCGAAAGTGTTGCTAGTCGCTCGACATACATCACTATTGGCAGGAGTGCAGATGAGAAGAATGACACGGCTGACCCGGGCAGTGCCCGTGGTCGCCATGCTGGCGGTGGGAGCGGCGGCAGCACTGGTCGCGCCGGCGGGCCCGGCTCTGGCCGGACCGGACACCCCCAGCACCCCCTGGGGCTCGAGTCCGGTGATCTCGGTGGTGCTCTCATCCCTGGATGACACCAGCTGGACCTATGGCAACTCCCCCAGCTACTGGGTGCCCGACCCGAGACAGCTCGGAAGACAGCAGTACGTCGCGACGTCAAGCACTCCCCAGGTGTGCAAGGTCGCCACGGACGCCCACGGGGCGCCGACCGGCGTCCTGCAGCTGGTCGACGTCGGGGTGTGCACGGTGGCCTTCCACCTCGACGGCGACGCCACCCACGCGCCGATCGACTCGGTCGTCACCCACGCCGTGGCTCCTCGCGCTCTGGGCTTGTCCTGCCGCGACACCCAGCGCGCCTCCGACGAACCCAACCCCGTCCTCACCCCGGTGATCTCGAACCTGGCTCCCTGGGACGCACCCGGCCAGTTCACCGTCCGACCCGGCCCGATCTCCGCGAGCCTGGCCCCCGGGCGCTGGCCGGTGTCCCTGGTCACCGACTCGACGGTCAACCCCCACACCGGCGCGGCCCGCTACGTCGTCAACAGCGTGCCGTGCACCCTCACGGTCAACCCGGTCCTCCATGTCACCGGCATGCCGGGACGCACGGCGGCCAACCTGGTGGTCGACGGCAAGCCGGTCACGGGCAACCGCCTCGTCTTTCCCTACGGCAGCACCGTCTCCTACTCGGTCGCCCCCGTCCTGGGTGGCACCGCGTTGATCCCAGGCATGACCAACCCCTGGCCAGAGGCGTGGTTCGCCTCGGCCAGCACGGGGACCATCAGCGGCGACACGACGGTCAGCTACCAGACCTTCGGCGACCTCGTCTCCGCCAGCCCGTTCCCCGACGTCGTCCAGCAGCAGGTTATGGACAGCCTGTTCCATCAGCTCGGATGGATAGGAATCCGGAGGGATCTCACGGCGGGCTACGACCTCGTGCCTGAGGACGAGCGCCTGAGCAGGTTGCGGTCCAACGTGACGAGTCTCCAGACGTACCTCGAGAGCGTGCCCTTTCAGTGGTACCTCGGAAGCCCGGACTCTGTGGCCGCCGCCG
>DATBBE010000257.1:0-10292 GCA_036271155.1 Nocardioides sp.
GGCCAGCTGGGCGACCTCCTTGGCGCCGAGGGGCTTGCCGTCCAGGACGCCACCCTTGATGACCAGGGTGGGGTTCGCCTTGGCAAAGTCACGCAGACCCTTGGCCGCCTCGACGACGTCGCCCTTGATGAAGGCGATCGCGGTCGGGCCGGTCAGCAGGTCGTCGAAGCCGTCGATCCCCGCGTCCTTCGCGGCGATCTTGGCCAGCGTGTTCTTGACCACGGCGTAGTTGGCGTTCGCACCGAGGGAGCGCCGCAGTTCCTGCAGCTGCTTCACGGTGAGACCGCGGTACTCGGTCAGCACAGCGCCGGCGGCATCGTTGAACGAGTCAACGATCTCCGCAACGGCGGCCTGCTTGTCTGCCCGCGCCATGGGTCTCCTTCCGTTGGACGAGACCCTGGCCCTCTCCACCAGCTCCGGTGAGAAGACGAACGCCCCGGGCGCAGGCCCAGGGCGTGGAATGCACCTCGCCGGCCGGGGCCGCGCTCAGTGCCGCTCTGTTACCTACGCGGGTCGTCCGCTTCGCGGAGCTTTCGGTCACGACTGCGGAACAGACGCGACGACCAGCGGTCTCTGGTTACGGTGCCCGAGCCTACGGTCTGGGGCTCGAGGGCGCCAAATCGAGGGTCGAGCACGGATAGACCGAGGGACAGACCCACGGATACGCAGCACGCGGGCACAGGTAAATTCGGCCCGCAAGGCCCCGTGCCGAGATCGGCGCGGGTGTACGGTCCTTCGCAGTGGGACGCGCCACCCGGCCTTCCATGACGCGAATGGTGCGGAATGGTGCGATCGGGCCATGGTGGTCTGGTCCAGACGGCTGCACTTTCGCCGATCCTTTACCGGGGCCCCTCCATCCGTGCTTCCATCGTCGGCATGGACTTCAAGCTGACCCCCCTGTCTGCCGTCCTGGAACGTGCAGACAACCGGCTGCGTAGCCCCGACGCCGGCGTGCGCCTGTGGCCCACGGGTTTCCCCCTGCTCGACGACGCCATCGGCGGCGGATTCCGATCCGGGACCCTCAACCTCATCGGTGGGCCCCAGGGCCAGGGCAAGACGATGTTCGCCCTCCAGGCCGCCCGAGCCGCGGTGAAGGCCGGGCGCTCGGCGGTGTTCTTCTCCTACGAGCTCGAGGCCGACGCCCTCACCCAGCGGCTCATCGCCATGGAGTGCGGCGAGATCGACGCCTTCGAGGCTCCCAGCCTCAGCGAAGTCCGTGCCATCTTCGAAGGCACCGCCGGTGGCCCCGGTGGCCTGATCGAGCGGATGGCGGCAACGCGCGGCGGCATCGGCACCCAGGCGCTGGTCAACGTCAGCGAGTACGCCGATCGGCTGGTCGTGCACCGCTCCACCGCGACCCACACCGACATCACCGAGATCAACGACACGATCAAGAAGGTCATGGGCAGCACCGGTGAGGCCCCGCTGATCGTCGTCGACTACCTCCAGAAGGTCGCCACGCCGCTGAGCGACCTGGGTGACGAGGAACGGATCACCCGCATCACCGAACAGCTCAAGGACGTCGCCATCGAGTTCGACACCCCGGTCTTCGCCGTGGCTGCGATGGACCACGAGGGCCTCGAGCCGGGCGCCCGGATGCGCACCCGTCACATGCGCGGCTCCACCGCCCTGTCCTACGAGCCCGACGTCGTCCTGATCCTCGGCACCAAGTCCGACATGGTCGCCCGCCACCACCTGATGTACGGCGGCGCGAACGCCGAGAGCTACAAGGACTGGTCCGTGCTCACCGTCGAGAAGAACCGCTCGGGCAGCGGTGGCGCCGAGATCGAGTTCCGCAAGCGCTTCGACCAGGGTCGCTTCGAGGCCGACGGGAACGTCGTCACCGAGAAGCTGGTCGACGAGCGCGTCTACGTCGAGTAGTGAGAAAGTTGAGCCGCGGCTCAACTGGTCAGGCCTCGTCGGTCTCCGCGACGTTACGGGTGCGGTTGGGGTCGACCTGGATGCCGGGGCCCATCGTGGTCGACACGGTGACCTTGCGCAGGTAACGACCCTTGGAGCCGCTGGGCTTGAGGCGCAGCACCTCCTCGAGCGCAGCGGCGTAGTTCTCCGCCAGCTGGGTCTCGGAGAACGACGCCTTGCCGATGATGAAGTGCAGATTGGCGTGGCGGTCGACCCGGAACTCGATCTTGCCGCCCTTGATGTCGGAGACGGCCTTGGCGACGTCGGGGGTCACGGTGCCGGTCTTCGGGTTGGGCATCAGGCCGCGGGGGCCGAGCACGCGGCCAAGCCGGCCGACCTTGCCCATCATGTCGGGGGTGGCGACCACGGCGTCGAAGTCGAGCCAACCGCCGTTGACCTTGTCGATCAGCTCGTCGCCGCCCACGATGTCGGCGCCGGCCTCACGGGCGGCCTCGGCCTTGTCGGCGTTCGCGAACACCAGCACCCGGGCGGTCTTGCCGGTGCCGTGCGGCAGGTTGACGGTGCCTCGCACCATCTGGTCGGCCTTGCGGGGGTCGACGCCGAGTCTCATGACGACATCGAGGGTCTCGTCGAACTTCTTCTTGCTGGAGTCCTTGGCGAGCTTGATCGCTGCGACCGGCGAGTAGAGCTCATCCTGGTCGAACGTCTCGGCCGCCGCGCGGTAGGTCTTGCTGCGCTGCATGTGGTGTTCCTACTTTCGGAAGACGTGGTCATCGGGCCAGCGCGGCCCTGCCACTGGGTGTGGATGACTGGTCCTGACGATGCCGTGGTCTCGACAGGCGCGACCGACGGCGACGAGGGGATCAGTCGGTGGTGACGCCCATCGAGCGGGCGGTGCCCTCCACGATCTTCATCGCGGCCTCGATGTCGTTGGCGTTCAGGTCGGGGAGCTTGGTGGTGGCGATCTCGCGGACCTGGTCCTTGGTGAGCCGGCCGACCTTCTCCTTGTGGGGGACGCCGGAGCCCTTCTGCAGGCCGGCAGCCTTCTTGATCAGCTCGGCGGCCGGGGGCGTCTTGGTGATGAACGTGAACGAGCGATCTTCGTAGATCGTGATCTCGACCGGGATGACGTTGCCCCGCATGGACTCCGTCTGGGCGTTGTAGGCCTTGCAGAAGTCCATGATGTTCACGCCGTGTGGGCCGAGAGCCGTACCGACCGGCGGTGCCGGCGTCGCGGCGCCCGCCTGCAGCTGCACCTTGACCAGCGCAGCGATCTTCTTCTTCGGAGGCATTGCTTGTGTGTCGTCCTTCTGGGTTGTACGTCGTGGTCATCGCGAGCCGGACCGGCTCTGCCACCTGGGGTGTTGCTGCTGCTGCCTATTCCTGCGGTCAGATCTTGCTGGGCAGCCGGACCATTCTGGTCCTTCGCCGGCCGGATCCGAAATCTGGACCGCCCGACGAGGTCTCCGGTCAGACGCGCTGGACCTGCGAGAAGCTCAGCTCGACCGGGGTCTCACGGCCGAAGATCTCGACCAGCGCCTTGACCCGCTGGGCCTCGGCGTTGATCTCGGTGATCGTCGCGTGCAGCGTGGCGAACGGGCCGTCGACGACCATCACCGAGTCGCCCTCGCCGAAGTCGGCCACCTCGACCTGCTTCTTGGTCGCCGTGGCTGTGCCACCGGCACCGCCACCGGCTCCGGCCGGCGACTCGGAGGGCAGGACGACGGTCGGGGCGAGCATGTTCTCCACCTCGGCCATGCTCAGCGGCACCGGCTGGTGGGCCTGGCCGACGAACCCCGTCACCGACGGAGTGTGTCGGACGGCCGCCCAGGACTCGTCGGTGAGATCCATGCGGACCAGGACGTAGCCCGGCAGGACGGTGCGCTTGACCATCTTGCGCTGGCCGTTCTTGATCTCCGCGACCTCCTCGGTGGGGACCACGATCTCGTGGATGTAGTCCTCCATGTTCAGCGAGACGATGCGGTTCTCGAGGTTCTGCCGGACGCGGTTCTCCATGCCGTAGTAGGTATGGACGACGTACCACTCACCGGGCTTGGCCCACAGCTCGCGGCGGAACTCCTCGAGCGGGTCGTCCTCCGCGACGGCCTCGTCGGTCTCGTCGGCGTCGGTCTCGTCGGCGTCGGTCTCGTCGGAGTCCGCGACCGCCTCTTCGAGCTCGGCGACCTCGGCCTCACCGATCTCCTCGCCCACCGACTCCTCGAGCACCTCGGTCTGCTCGAGCTCGACGCCGGCCACGTCCTCGCCGGCGACCTCGTCCTCAGCGGCGACCTCGTCCTCGCTCACAGCCTCGTCCTCGCTCACAGCCTCGTCGGCGGCGGCGAAGGAGGGCTCCGCCACGTCGGTGACGACCTCGGCGGTGTCTCCCGTCTCAAGGTCGGTCACGACGTCGGCCGTGACCTCGGAGGGCGTCTCGTCGACGACTTCCTCCGTCTGGTCCTGCTCGTGCTCGATGTCGTACTGCGACACGTTTCCTGCTCCCAACCTCAGTTTGAGGACCGGCCGTTGAACAGCCAGAAGATCAGCTTGCCGAGACCGAGATCGAGCCCGGCGATCAGCGCCATCATGAAGACCACGAACACCATGACCACGAAGAAGTACGTGACCAGCTGCTCCTGGGTCGGCCAGACGACCTTCCGCAGCTCGGCCACGACCTGTCGGTAGAACAGGATCGGTCCGGTGCGCTCGGTACGCCGATCACGGGACCGGACGGCGTTGCCTCCTGCCACGTGGGCCACCTCGTCTCTGCTCTAGGTCTGGTCTAGGTCTGGTCTGTATCTAGGTCTGTATCTCGGTCTGTGCTACTCGAGTGCCCGGCCCGGATGGCCGACCACTCGTCGTCAGTCTCTTGCAGGGCACGAGGGACTTGAACCCCCAACCTTCGGTTTTGGAGACCGATGCTCTGCCAGTTGAGCTAGTGCCCTCTGCTGTTCACCCTGCTGACCACTCTGCGGTGTCATCCACTCGGTGTCATCCACTCTGCGGCGCTCCGGGGGCCGAGCAGCCCGCAACTCACACGCAGCGTGGGCGTGGCAAAGCCTTGGGGAGAACCACCAGAAGTCGAGTGTACGGGCAGCACCGAGCGTGAGTCCAAACGCACCGTCACGACTGTCCAGTCACCGTCCACCCACCGTCCACCCACCGTCGACCCACCGTCGACCCACCGTCGACCCACCGCCCGGACAGCGAATCGGCCGCGGACCCGCACCACTCTACGATGGGCCCATGACCGAGGCCCCCTCCACCAGCACCCCTCGCGAGCGCCGCATCTCCGGCCGGGTCGGCGCGATCGCCGAGTCCGCCACGCTCAAGGTGGATGCCCAGGCCAAGGCGCTGAAGGCCGAGGGCCGGCCGGTGATCGGTTTCGGCGCGGGCGAGCCTGACTTCGCGACCCCGGCGTACATCGTCGAGGCCGCGGCCGAGGCCTGCCGCGACCCGAAGAACCACCGCTACACCCCGTCCGGCGGGCTGCCCGAGCTCAAGAAGGCCATCGCGGAGAAGACTCGGCGCGACAGCGGGCTGGAGGTGCAGCCGAGCCAGGTCGTGGTCACCAACGGCGGCAAGCAGGCGATCTACGAGGCGTTCGCGACCATGCTCGACCCAGGCGACGAGGTGATCGTCCCCGCGCCGTACTGGACGACGTACCCCGAGGCCGTCCGGCTCGCCGGCGGTGTGCCGGTGCCGGTGCTCGCCGACGAGACCCAGGAGTACAAGGTCACCGTCGCCCAGCTCGAGGCGGCGCGCACCGAGCGCACCAAGGTGCTGTTGTTCGTCTCGCCGTCCAACCCCACGGGCGCGGTCTACACCGCTGACGAGATCCGGGCGATCGGCCAGTGGGTCGAGGACCACGGGCTGTGGGTGCTCACCGACGAGATCTACGAGCACCTCGTCTACGACGGAGTCGAGACTGGCTCGCTGCCGGTGCTCTGCCCGGCACTGGCCGACTTCACCGTCGTCGTCAACGGCGTCGCGAAGACCTATGCGATGACCGGCTGGCGGGTCGGCTGGATGATCGCGCCGGCGGACCTCGCCGCGGCCGCCACCAACCTCCAGTCGCACGCCACGTCCAACGTCTCCAACGTCTCCCAACGCGCGGCCCTGGCGGCCGTGACGGGTGACCTCTCCGCGGTGGCCGAGATGAAGGCAGCCTTCGACCGCCGCCGCCGGACCATCGTGTCGATGCTGAACGAGATCGACGGTGTCTCCTGCCCGATGCCCGAGGGCGCCTTCTACGCCTACCCCTCGGTCAAGGGACTCCTCGGCCGGGAGTACGACGGGCGGGTCATCGACTCCGCCGCCGACCTCGCGGAGCTCATCCTCGAGAAGGCCGAGGTTGCGGTGGTCCCCGGCGAGGCGTTCGGCTCCCCCGGCTACTTCCGGCTCTCCTACGCCCTCGGCGACGACGACCTCGTCGAGGGAGTCACGCGACTGCAGAAGCTCTTTGCCTGAGTCGGCGCGCGACCTCCGGACCCTGCCGAAGGCGCACCTCCACCTGCACTTCACCGGCTCGATGCGGCACGCCACCCTGCTGGAGCTCGCCGAGCGTGACGGCATCCAGCTGCCCGAGTCGCTGGTCAGCGAGTGGCCGCCGCAGCTCTCGGCGGCCGACGAGAAGGGCTGGTTCCGCTTCCAGCGCCTCTACGACGTCGCGCGTTCGGTCCTGCGCACCGAGGCCGACGTACGCCGGCTGGTGCAGGAGGCCGCCGAGGACGACGTCCGCGACGGCGGGCGCTGGCTGGAGATCCAGGTCGACCCGTCCGGATACGCCGCGCGCTTCGGCGGCGTCACGGCGTTCACCGAGCTGGTGCTGGACGCCGTCGCACGCACCTCGGCCGCGACCGGGCTCGGGATGGCGGTGGTCATCGCCGCCAACCGCACCCGCCATCCCCTCGACGCGCGCACGCTGGCCCGGCTGGCGGCGCAGTACGCCGGGCGCGGGGTCGTCGGCTTCGGCCTGTCCAACGACGAACGCCGTGGGGTCACCACCGACTTCGCCCCGGCCTTCGCCATCGCCGAGAGGGCGGGGCTGATGCTCGACCCCCACGGAGGTGAGCTGCTCGGCCCGGCGTCCGTCCGCACCTGCATCGACGCCCTCCACGCCACCCGCGTGGGACACGGCGTCCGGTCCGTCGAGGACCCGTCTGTGCTGGCGGACGTGGTCGAGCGCGGCATCGCGCTCGAGATCTGCCCGGTCTCCAACGTCGCCCTGGGGGTGTACACCGATCTCACCTCGGTGCCGCTCCCCGAGCTGCTCGCCGCCGGGGCCACCGTCGCGCTCGGCGCCGACGACCCGTTGCTGTTCGGGTCACGGCTCGCCGCGCAGTACGCCACGATGCGAGCCGCCCACGAGCTGACCGACGAGACGCTGGCCGAGCTTGCGGCCATGTCGGTGCGGGCCTCCTGCGCGCCCGACGAGACCCGCGAGGCAGTGCTGGCGGACATCGCGAGTTGGCTGTCCGCGGCGCCGCCTTCTGCCACGATGACGCCATGAGCGACGACGACCTGTGGCGCCCGAAGGAGCCGGCCGACCGCCCCGTCCCAGGTGACGACACAGGTGACGCCACAGGTGACGCCACAGGTGACGAGGCGGCCCCGGCACCGGGTGAGCAGCCAGCCGAGGCCGTCTCGGACGAGACGCAGCCGATCACCGGCGCGGGCCCGTCGTACGTCCCGCCGCCCGGGCCCAGTGCCGTCCCGCCCCCGCAGAACCCCTACGCACCACCCCCGAGCCAGGGCGCCCCTCCGGGCCCCTACCCGGGCCAGCCGAGCCCGTACGGCCAGCCGCAGCACAACCCCTACGCCAGCGGATTCCCCGCCTCGGGCCCCCCGCCGAGCCAGCCGTGGCAGCAAGGGCAGCCGGGCCAGCCAGGTCAGCCGGGCGGTCCCGGTTTCGTCCCACCGGCCAACCCGTACGCCGCCCCGCACGAGTTCGCGCAGCCGCAGAGCCCCTACGGCGTGCCGTACCAGCCGGCGTACGCCGGGGGTCAGCTGCCCGACCACCCGTCGGCCACCACGGCGATGGTGCTGGGCATCATCGGCCTGGTCGGCATCGTCTTCTGCGCCGGTCTCACGCTGATCCTGTCGCCCGCGGCGTGGGTGGTGGGTCGCAAGGCGGTGCGTGAGATCGACCGCACGCCAGGGCGCTACGCCGGGCGCGACAAGGCCCAGGCCGGGAAGATCATGGGCATCATCGGCAGCGTCCTGCTGGCGCTGGGGGTGCTGGCGATCATCGCCTTCGTGGCGCTGGCCGTGATCGTCTCGCCGTCCGACTCTCAGCAGCCCCCGGCCCCGATCTTCAGCAACAGCGGCGCCTGAGACGGGTCGGGTCCGGTCGGTAGTACAGATCAGGAGGCACGTTCTCGAGCGCTGTCGGGGTGCCCGATGATCCGTACTATCGGCCGCTACAGCTCGCAGCCGACGAGCACGGGCTCGGGCACGAGCCGGATGGCGAACCGTGACTCGACGCCGTCGCGGATCTCCCGGGCGAGGGCCAGCAGCGCGGTCGTGGTGGCGGACCCACGGTTGGTCAGGGCCAGCGTGTGCTTGCCCGAGAGCCGGGCGGCCCCCTCGCCGTACCCCCTGCCGAAGCCGGCGTGCTCGATGAGCCAGGCGGCGCTGGTCTTCGAGCGGCCGTCGGCCTGGGGCCAGGAGGGCGCGCCCTCGGGCAGCTCCTCGGCCGCGACGACCGGGTTGGTGAAGAACGAGCCGGCGCTCCAGGTGTCATGGTCGTCGGGGTCTAGCACCATCCCCTTGCTGCGGCGCAGCTCGAGCACCGCCCCGCGTACGTCGGCCATCGGCGGACGCTCGCCGGGAGCAACCCCGAGGGTGCGCGCGAGCTCGGCGTAGGCCACCGGCGCGGCCAGGTCGCCCTGTCGGAGCTGGAACGTCGCCTCGAGGACCACATGACGGCCGGGGTCGGCCTTGAAGCGGCTGGTGCGGTAGCCGAAGCCACAGTCGGCGGCCGCGAAAGTGCGGACGCCGCGCAGCCGGCGGTCCCAGACCCGGACCGACGCGAGGGTCTGCGACACCTCCTGGCCGTAGGCGCCGACGTTCTGGATCGGGGTGGCGCCTAACGAGCCGGGGATGCCGGACAGCGCCTCCATCCCCACCCACCCGCTGTCGACGGCGCGCGCCACGAGGGCGTCCCACGACTCACCGGCGGCCGCGGTGACGAGCACACCACCGCATGTCGGGTCGGCGCCCTCGTGGTCGACCTGCACCCCGGTCGTGGCGACCTCGACGACCGTGCCGTCGAAACCCTCGTCGGCGACGACGAGGTTGCTGCCGCCGGCGAGCACCAACACCGGCTCGCCGGCCTGATCCGCGTTCGCGACCGCCTCGACGAGCGCGTCCTCGGTCGTCGCGCGGACCCAGGCCCGCGCGGACCCGCCGAGCCGCAGCGTGGTGTGGTCTGCGAGCCGCGGACCGTGGTCAGGCACGCAGGACCGCCACCGGGTTGCCGAGAACGGTCTCCCCGGCGCAGGTGACGCGCAGCGCGAGGGTGTGCTCGTCGCGCCAGGTGCCCTCGATCTCGACCGTCGTGCCGGTCTCGGGCACGACGACCGGCTTGGTGAACTTGGCGCCGAGCTCGGCGATCCGGCCCGGCTCGCCGACCTGCTCGTCGACGTAGCGGGCGACCAGCGCCAGGGTGAACATGCCGTGGGCGATCACGTCGGGCAGGCCCACGCTGCGGGCGACCTCGGGGTCCTGGTGGATCGGGTTGGGGTCGCCGCTGGCCTCGGCGTAGGCGACGAGGTCACGCCGGGTGACGGCGTACGACGTGGGGGTGAGCTCGATCATCAGCCACCCGCCTTGTGCACCAGGGTCGCCTCGGCGGTGCACACCAAGGCCCCGGAGTCGTCAGTGATCGCGCTGGAGGTGGCGATGATGTCGGTGCCGGCGATCTGGCGCAGGCTGCTGACCGTGAGCGTGGCCCGCAGCCGGTCTCCGGCCGCGATGGGCCGCTCGTGGACGAACTTCTGCTGGCCGTGGACCACGTGGTGCAGCTCGATGCCGACCTCGGGGTCGGCCATCAGCTCCTGCATCGCGGCGAACGCCACGACGATCGGGAACGTCGCGGGGGCCGGGTCGCCGAGCGTGTACGGCGTCCCGGTGGCCGCGGCGAAGGCGCTCACGGCCTGCTCTGTGACGTCGTACGCCGCGGTCGGGGGGAAGGTCCGGCCGGCCAGGGAGGCATCAACCGCCATCCGACGAACCTGGGCTAGCGCGTCTCGCGATGGGGCTGGTGCGCCCGGCAGCGCGGGCAGAACTTCGACAGCTCCATGCGGTCGGGGTCGTTGCGCCGGTTCTTCTTGGTGATGTAGTTGCGCTCCTTGCACACGGTGCACGCGAGCGTGATCTTGGGGCGAACGTCGCTGGACTTGCTGGCCACG
>DATBBE010000258.1:0-3591 GCA_036271155.1 Nocardioides sp.
CTCCGGGCGACATCGACACGACCACCCGGCTGACGCGGGGGATCACCCTCAAGGCGCCGCTCGTGAGCGCGGCGATGGACACCGTCACCGAGAGCCGGATGGCGATCGCGATGGCCCGCGAGGGCGGCCTGGGCGTGCTCCACCGCAACCTCTCGATCGAGGACCAGGCCTATCAGGTCGACCTCGTCAAGCGCACCCAGACGGGCATCATCTCCAACCCCGTCACGATCGGGCCCGACGCGACGCTGGAGGATCTCGACCGCATCTGCGGTGAGTACCGCGTCTCCGGCCTCCCGGTGGTCGACCTGGACGAGCAGCTGCTCGGCATCATCACCAACCGTGACCTGCGGTTCACCCCGGTCGCAGAGTGGGCCACCACCAAGGTCGACGAGATCATGACCCCGATGCCGCTGGTGACCGGCCAGGTCGGCATCTCCCGCGAGGACGCCACCGCCCTGCTGCGGCAGCACAAGCGCGAGCGACTTCCGCTGGTGGACGCCGAGGGCCGGCTCGGTGGTCTGATCACGGTCAAGGACTTCGTCAAGGGCGAGCAGTTCCCCGACGCGTCGTACGACGCGCACGGTCGGCTCATGGTGGGGGCGGCGATCGGCTACTTCGGCGACGCCTGGCAGCGGGCCACCACGCTGGTCGAGGCCGGCGTCGACGTGCTCGTGGCCGACACCGCCCACGGCCACGTGCGTCTCCTGCTCGAGATGGTGCAGCGGCTCAAGAGCGACTCCGCCACCCGACACGTCCAGGTCATCGGTGGCAACGTCGCGACCCGGGCGGGCGCGCAGGCGTTCATCGACGCCGGAGCGGACGCCGTCAAGGTCGGGGTCGGCCCGGGCTCCATCTGTACGACGCGTGTGGTCACCGGCGTCGGCGTACCCCAGGTCAGCGCCGTCCACGAGGCGGCTCTGGCGGCTCGTCCGGCCGGCGTCCCCGTCATCGCCGACGGCGGGCTCAAGCACTCCGGCGAGATAGCCAAGGCGATCGTGGCCGGTGCCGACTCCGTCATGGTCGGCTCCCTGCTGGCCGGCTGCGAGGAGTCGCCGGGCGACCTGGTGTTCGTCAACGGCAAGCAGTACAAGTCCTACCGCGGCATGGGCTCGCTCGGCGCGATGAGCAGCCGTGGCAAGAAGTCCTACTCCAAGGACCGCTACTTCCAGGCCGAGGTCGCCAGCGACGACAAGATCGTCCCCGAAGGCATCGAGGGACAGGTCGCCTACCGCGGCCCGCTCTCCGCCGTCGCCCACCAGCTGCTGGGCGGGCTCAACCAGTCGATGTTCTACGTCGGCGCCCGCAGCATCCCCGAGCTCCAGGAGAAGGGGAGCTTCGTGCGGATCACCCAGGCGTCGCTGGCGGAGTCGCACCCCCACGACGTACAGATGACCGTCGAGTCGCCCAACTACAGCGGCCGCTAGGACACCGCGCTCTAGCGCATCGACCTGAGCAGGGCCAGCGCTGCCCGGCCGTACGCCGCCTCGACGTCGATGTCGACGAAGCGCTGCTCGGTGTTCCCGACCAGCGTCGAGACGGCGTAGCCGGGGGTCTCGCCGGGGATGTGCTCCAGGCCGATGAAAGCCTCGCCGAGCACCTCGCGCAGCTGGCTCTCCCGCGGGAGCCACAGGGCCTCGGACGCCGCGAGCATGTCCATCGCCCACTCCGTCGTGCCGTTGAAGGCGAGCAGCTGACGGCCCATGGCCATCTGCCTGGTCTCGATCACCATGTCGCTGATCACGAACTCGAGCCCGTCGAGACCCTTGTCCGGGATCACGAACCAGTCACCCTTAGCGGGGGTCCAGGTCAGACCCGCGCGTCGCAGGTCCGAGGCGAGCTGTCGGGAGATCACGCCCCCAGTGTGCGGGACCGCGACCGCTGCGGCACGCACCTGACCCTCGACTAGGGTCGGCGTCGTGGACGGCGCCAGGCTCCAGGAGATCCGGCGCTACCCGGTGAAGGCGATGGGCGGTGAGTCGCTGGGGGCGGCGCGGGTCGAGCTGCGCGGTCTGGTCGGTGACCGCGCGTACGCCGTCGTGGACGGTGACGGGAAGCTCGCCACCGGCAAGCACTCGCGCAGGTTCCGGCGGCGCGACGAGGTCTTCGAGTTCGCCTCGCGCACGACCGCCGACGGAGTCGTCGTCACCGGTCGGGCCGGTGAGTGGCCGGCGCCCGGTGAGCAGGTCGACCGGGTGCTGAGCGAGGCGATGGGCGACGACGTCCGGATCCTGCCGGAGACGACCACGCCGTACTTCGACGCGGGCGCCGTCTCCCTGGTCGGGACCGCCTCGCTCGCCTGGTGCCGTGAGCATCTCGGCGTCGATGCCGACCGCCGCAGGATCCGGCCGAACCTCGTGGTCGAGACAGCCGAGCCGTTCGTGGAGGAGTCCTGGGCGGGCGTCGTCGCGGTCGGCGAGGTGGAGCTGAGCCCCGTCCAGCGGATCGAGCGCTGCCGGATGATCGACATCGCCCAGGAGGGTCTGCCCCGGCAGGGTCGCTGGCTCAAGGCGCTCACCGAGACCCGTGAGATGAGCCTCGGGATCTACCTGGACGTCGTACGCCCGGGTTCGATCGCCGTCGGCGACGACGTATACGGCAGGTCATAACCCGCGGGTCAACGGGTCAAAACCCGCGGGTCAACTCAGAGGAAGCGGTTGATCGAGAAGCCGCCACCGCGCGGTCCCCGGGTGGTCTGGGGGCCTGGCTGCCCGAGCGGGCGTCGCCACACCAGGCGTCCGCGACCGTCGGTCGCGCCCACCAGGACACCGTCGACCGTCGTGGCGAGGGCCGCGCTGCCGGTCTCCGACCTCGGCACCCGTGGGAGGCCCCCGGAGCTGCGCCAGCGGTTCGCGTCGACGGGCTTCCAGAGCACG
This sequence comes from Nocardioides sp., assembly GCA_036271155.1. Taxonomy (GTDB): domain Bacteria; phylum Actinomycetota; class Actinomycetes; order Propionibacteriales; family Nocardioidaceae; genus Nocardioides. The sequence goes on from DATBBE010000258.1 coordinate 2,874, forward strand.
GTGAGCTCGCCGTCGGTGCCGACCGCGGCGAGCCAGGTACGACCACGGGGGTCCACGCTCATCGCCGGCGAGGAGTACGGCGACCAGAGTCCGGGCTGGCGTTCGCCGGCCTGCCAGCGGTCTCCACTCGCTCCGGTGTGGCGCACCACGAGGCGGCCGCGGGCGCCGACGCTGGCCAGCCACAGCCGTCCGTCGGGGGCGTCGGCGAGGGCAGGTGTCGAGGTCGCCGACCACACCCGGTGGTCGACCGCGCGGAAGCCGCTCCAGCGGTTGCCGTGGTTCGTGGAGTGCTGGCTGAGCAGATGTCCGTGGCGGGTGACGGCGGCCAGCCACAGGTGGCTCTTCACGTCGGAGGCGGTCACCACGGCGGCGTGGGTCGACCACGACCCCGGCAGGCCCAGGCGCCGGGCGTGGCTCCAGCGGTCGGAGCGGGTGCCGTCCGTGTGCCGCTCGACCAGCGTCCCCTCTCCCGTGACGGCGAAGAGGCGGACCCGCCCCTGGCTGTCGACGGCGAGGGTCGGCGACGAGGTCGTCGCCCCCGCGAGGGCCGGTCGCGGGCGGTCGAACGCGGCCGTCCCGGCGGACGTGTGCACGGTCAGGACGTGGCCACCGTTGGTCACCGCGGCGACCCAGACCCGTCCCTGGGTGTCGGTGAGAAGCGACGGTGCGGAGCTCGTGGACCAGCCGCCCGGAGCCGGGAGACGGGTCGTGCGCCCCG
>DATBBE010000259.1:0-5190 GCA_036271155.1 Nocardioides sp.
GGCCGGGCTCGTCGACCGCTGCGACTTCTTCGAGCAGGTCCATCTGGCCGAAGGGACGGACGGCGCGCTGCGACCCGACCTCGTCGTGCGACTGGCGGGCGAGCGCTCGGTGGTGGTCGACGCGAAGGTGCCGCTCGACGCCTTCCTCGACGCGACGGCCACCGACGACGACGACGAGCGCGCGGCCCAGCTGGTCCGTCACGCGCGACAGCTGCGCGCCCACGTCGAGCTGCTCGGCTCCAAGCGCTACTGGCGCGCGATGCCGGAGACCCCGGAGTTCGTCGTGCTGTTCCTGCCCGCCGAGTCGTTCCTCTCGGCGGCCCTCGAGGCCGACGGCTCCCTGATCGAGCACGCGGCCGCGCGCGGCGTGGTGCTCGCCAGCCCGACCACTCTGATCGCGCTGCTGCGCACCGTCGCGCACGGCTGGCGGCACGAGGCGCTGGCCGACCGGGCCAGGGAGATCCACCGGGTGGGTCGCGACCTGCACGAGCGGATCGGCACCATGAGCGGACACCTCGGCAAGCTCGGCCGGTCGCTCGACACGGCGGTCGCGGCGTACAACCAGACGGTCGGCTCCTGGGAGTCACGGGTCCTGGTCTCGGCGCGGCGATTCGAAGAGCTCGACGCGACCGACGACCGGCTCGAGGGGCCGCGCGCCGTCGAGGCGAGCGCGCGTCCGCTGGGATCGGTGCATCCGCTGCCCCGTTCGTTCGACCGGCGCGCCGCGAGCGACGACGAGCCGCGCGAGCATACGGTGAGCCCGTGACGACGCGTGGGCGCGACCTCACCGGGAGACACGGTGAGTGACGTCAGGACGCGCGTCCGACATCCGGCATCGAGCACCGGGGCCGACTCGGTGCGACCCTTCTGGGACGGCGTCAGCCGCGGCAGTGAGGTCGTCGCGCTCTCGGTCGCCCTGACGCTCACCGCCGCCACCGTCGAAATCACCCTCGGCGGTCACCTGCACGTCTTCTTCGACCTGTGCTTCGTGGCGGTCTGCATCGCGGCGGCCATGCTGGTGCGACCGCGCGACTTCTTCACCATCGGGGTCCTGCCGCCGCTGCTGATGTGCGGCACGATGGTGCTCGTGGCGCTGAACGGCCCCAGCGTCGTCGCGGCCCCCCACGACAGCGTCGTCCAGGCGGTCGTCACAGGGCTCGCGCACCACAGCGTCGCCCTCTTCGTCGGATACGCCGTGTGCCTGACGACGCTGGTGCTGCGTCGACGCGCGGGCTGAGCTGACCCCCCGTTACTCCTCGAACCTCGTGGGGTCGCCCGCCCCACGGCGTACCACCTCGGGGTAGCCCTCCGACCAGTCCACGACGGTCGTCGGCTCGGCCGGGGTCTCCCCCGCCTCGACCACCAGGTCGACGACGTGGTCGAGCTCCTCCTTGATCTCCCAGCCCTGGGCCCGCGGCTCGGTCTCACCGGGCAGGATCAGGGTGCTGGTCAGCATCGGCTCACCCAGCTCTGAGAGCAGGGCCTGGCACACGGTGTGGTCGGGGATGCGTACGCCGACGGTGCGCTTCTTGGGATGGAGGAGCCGTCGCGGCACCTCGGTCGTCGCCGGGAGGATGAACGTGTAGGGCCCCGGCGTCGCCGACCGGATCGCCCGGAACGCACTGTTGGAGATCTGGACGAACTGCCCGAGCTGGGCGAAGTCCGAGCACATCAAGGTGAAGTGGTGCTTGTCGTCGAGCTCACGGATCGCCAGGATCCGGTCGCGCCCGTCGCGGTTGCCCAGCCGCACCCCGAGCGCGTAGCCCGAGTCGGTGGGGTAGGCGATCAACGCGTCCTCGCGCACCGCGTCGGCAACCTGACCGATCAGCCGCGGCTGCGGGTTGTCGGGGTGGACGTCGACGTACCTCGCCATCCGGTGAGTCTAGGGACACACAGGCTCTTCGTAGCCCTCGCGCAGCCGGCACGCAGGATCGCGGCGTAGTCCTGGGGCATGAGCCGTTGCCGAACTTCGCGAATCTCCCTTCGCAGGCCCGTCGCCCGTGTCACGCTCGACGACATGTCCCCCCGGGCGCTCCGATGAGGCGCGCGCTGCCCCGCACCTTCGTGCGCTTCGCGACCGTGGGCCTGGCGAACACCGCGATCGACCTCGCGCTCTTCTGGGTGCTGCACGCGCCCTTGGGCATCCTGGCCGCGAACTTCGTGTCGACCTCGGCCGGCATGGCCTTCAGCTTCGTGGCCAACGGGCGGCACACCTTCGGCGCTCCGCGCATCACGCTGCGCCAGGGTCTGCTGTTCCTGGGCACGAACGGCTTCACGATGTGGCTGCTGCAGCCTCTGCTGATCCACGCGGCGTACGACGCGGCCACGCTGCCCCTGATGGGCGCCAAGGTCCTCGCCCTTGCCGGCAGCGTGGTCGCCAACTTCCTGCTCTACCGGTATCTGGTGTGGCCTGAGCGCACCAGCGAACGCGACGAAGGAGCGCTCGCTGGAAGTGCGCGAACGTCGAGCAAGCGCACGACCGAGCCCGCGAGGTCGTGACCGCGCAGCGAGACCCCCGCCGCAGGCGGGGTGCCACCGCAACCGCGGCTCAGCCCTTGGCAGCAGCCCGCAGGTCTCGTCGTAGCTCGGGAGGGAGCGCGAAGATGAGCGACTCCTCGGCGCTGTGCACGGCCTCTGCGTCGGGGTATCCCCGCTCGGACAGGTAGCTCAGCACGCCGTCGACCAGAGCCTCGGGCACGCTCGCGCCGGACGTGACGCTGACCTTCTGTACGCCGTCGAGCCAGGTCGGGTCGATCTCGCTCGCGTCGTCGATCCGGTGGGCGGCCTTCGCCCCCGCCTCGAGCGCGACCTCGGCGAGCCGGACGGAGTTCGAGGAGTTCGCTGAGCCGACGACGATCACCAGGTCGGCGTCGTGTGCGATCTCCTTGACCGCCAGCTGGCGGTTCTGCGTGGCGTAGCAGATGTCGTCGCTGGGCGGGTCGAGCAACAGGGGGAAGCGCTGCCGGATGGCATCGACGGTCTCGAGCGTCTCGTCGACCGAGAGCGTCGTCTGCGAGAGCCAGGCCACCTTCGAGGGGTCACGCACCACGATGTCGGCGACATCGTGGGGGCCCTGCACCAGCTGGATGTGGTCCGGCGCCTCACCCGACGTGCCCTCGACCTCCTCGTGACCGGCGTGGCCGATGAGCAGGATGTCGTAGTCGTCGCTCGCGAACCGCTTCGCCTCGTGGTGGACCTTCGTCACCAGCGGGCAGGTCGCGTCGATGGTCTTCAGACCACGGGTCTGCGCCTGTTGGTGAACCACGGGCGAGACGCCGTGGGCCGAGAACACGACCGTCGCCCCCTCGGGCACCTCGTCGAGCTCTTCCACGAAGACCGCACCCCGCGACTCGAGATCGGAGACCACGTGCTTGTTGTGGACGATCTGCTTGCGGACGTAGACCGGCGCGCCGTAGAGGTCGAGGGCCTTCTCGACGGTGATCACCGCGCGGTCGACGCCTGCGCAGTATCCGCGTGGAGCGGCGAGGCGTACGCCCTTGGTCGGCATGCCCAGATCGACGCTCATGGGGCCGAGTCTACGGACGGCGCCCCGGATCCCCGAGTCGGCGAAGGGACCTGGGGGCGGGCTGCCCTAGCCTCTGCGCATGGCCCTGGACACCTCCCCGACTGCGCCCGCGCCGGTGCGGCAGATCGCCCTGGCGATCTCGCAGTGGGTGGGCCGACTGGGGGCGGTGTGGGTCGAGGGGCAGATGACCCAGGTCAGCCGGCGTCCCGGCGTCGGCACCGTCTTCATGACGATGCGCGACTCGGCAGCCGACATCTCGGTGCCCGTGACCTGTGCCCGCACGTTGTTCGACAGCCTGAACCCCCCGCTGGTCGAAGGGGCCAGCGTCGTCATCCACGCCAAGCCCGACTACTACGCCAACCGCGGCTCGCTCTCGCTGGTCGCCCGTGAGATCCGGATGGTCGGGCTCGGCGAGCTGCTGGCCCGTCTCGAGCGTCGGCGCCAGCTGCTCGCCGCGGAGGGGCTGTTCGCCCCGGAGCTCAAGCGCCGGCTGCCGTTCCTGCCCCGCTGTGTCGGGCTCGTCACCGCACCCGGCTCCGCGGCGGAGCGCGACGTCGTGGAGAACGCGCGCCGGCGGTGGCCCGGGGTCGCCTTCGAGACGGCGTACGCCGCGATGCAGGGCACCCGGTCCGCTACCGAGGTGATCGACGCGATCGAGCGACTTGACCGCGCGGAGCACGTCGACGTGATCGTGGTCGCGCGAGGCGGCGGGTCCGTCGAGGACCTCCTGCCGTTCAGCGACGAGGCGCTCGTCCGGGCCGTGGCCGGCACCCACACGCCGGTCGTCTCCGCGATCGGGCACGAGCCGGACACCCCGTTGCTCGACCTGGTCGCCGACGTGCGCGCCTCGACCCCGACCGACGCCGCCACGCTGCTCGTGCCCGATATGACCGAGGAGCTCCAGGGCGTCACCTGGGCGCGTGACCGGGTGCGCTCGCTGGTGCGCCAGATCGTCGATCGGGAGGCGCGGGCGCTCGCCGACCTGCGGTCGCGCCCGGCCCTGGCCGACCCTCGCAGCCTCCTCGAGGCACGTTCGGTCGAGGTCGACGACCTCCGCGACCGCGGCCGGCGGTGCTTCGACCACGCCCTGGCCCGGGCCGGCGACGACATCACCCACCAGCGCGCTCGTGCCCGGAGCCTGTCGCCCCTGGCCACGCTGGAGCGGGGGTATGCCGTGGTGCAGCGCGAGGGCGGTGACGTCGTCGGGTCGGTGGGCCAGGTCGACATCGGCACTCCCCTGACCATCCGCGTCGCCGACGGCCGGATCGCCGCGACCACCACCCACGTGGAGGAGAACCATGGCTGAGCAGAAGGCACCCAAGGCGGCCTCGAGTGAGGATGACCGGCCGGGCTACGAAGACGCACGCGCGGAGCTGATCGAGGTCGTCCGCTCCCTCGAGGCGGGCGGCACGACCCTGGAGGAGAGTCTCGCGCTCTGGGAGCGCGGCGAGCGGCTCGCCGCGATCTGCCAGGAGTGGCTCGCCGGCGCCCGCCGTCGGCTCGACGCGGCCATCGACGCCGACCAGGGCTAGGGAGTCAGTCGGCGGCCGGAGAGGTCGTCAGTGACGAGGCGAGGTCCTCGAGCTGGGCCTGGGTCACGGTGCCGAACACCAGGAGCGACTGCCGGTTCTTGCCCTGACCACGCTGGGCGGCCAGGGCGGTGT
>DATBBE010000260.1:0-12580 GCA_036271155.1 Nocardioides sp.
CGACCGCGGCGTACGTCGAGGACGTGCCTCCGCCGTCCTGCCGCAGCTCCGCCAGGATGCTGGCCGGGGTGTCGACGCGTGCGACGACCACGGCCCGGGCACTCGCCACCGTGCCGACGGTGCCTTTCAGGGTCTGGCCCAGGTCGAGCAGCGTGCCGACGCGACCGACGAAGGGCACCGCGCCCACCGTTCCGATCACATGGGCGGACCGGTCCTTGCCGTCGACCCCCTCGACGCTCGTCGACACGCGGTTCCCGGCGGTGGTCAGCACCGGCTGCACCGAGGTGCCGCCGTCCACGCTGAGCACCGGCTTGGCCTTCCCGCCCGCGTGCGCCGTGGCTCCCACCAGTTGGGTGTCGCCGACGCTCACGCTCCGGACGTCGAAGCTGTCGCCGCTCAGGGTCAGCTGCAGCGCCGCGCACCCCACGGCACAGGATCGGAGGTCTCCGGTGGCGGTGCCCGTGTGGTCGACGTGGATCCTGGCCGTCTGCAGGAACCCCTTGTCGCTGAGGTAGCGGAGTGCGACCCCTCCGCTCGCCCCGGTGTCGATGTCACCGACGTCGGCCTGGATCGTGGTGCCGCGCAGGAGAGCGGGTCCGGAGCTGCTGCCGAGCTCACTCATCCGGGAGGTCGCACTTTCGGCGCTGGTGCCGCCGACGAAGTCTCCCAGCACCGCGTCCCAGCGGTGGGTGTCGACGAACACGCGGCGGTCCGCCGGGTTGAGGTCGTCGATGGCCACCGCGGCCATCAGCCACTGGCCCTTCGGGTCGGCATCGTGCGCCGCGGCGTACGCCCGCAGCCCGCCGTCGACGAACGGTACGACGATCGGGCCCCCGGCACGCAGACGGCCCGCGTCGTTGCGCCACTCCGCGGCGGCGCGTCCGCCGGTCAGCGTGACGGCCAGCAGCACCGCCGCCGCCACCAGCACGCGCACGACCGACCCGGGGTCCGGGTCGCGCCGGAGCCGTCGGCTCGTGAGCTCGGGGCCGAGGCGCTTGCCGACCTTCGGCGTCAGCGAGAGAACCCACATCACCAGCTGGCCAGCGGCGAGTGCGACCAGGGCCGGGGCGATCGTCGGCACCCAGCTCTGCTCGCTGCGATGGGCCTCGTAGACGGCCAGGCAGGCGCCGGTCACGACCAGCAGCTCGAGGAACGTCGTGATCCACGACGCGCCACGACGCCGCGGGTGCACAGACAGGGCGTCGGCGAGCGGACGCCGGATGACCGCTGCTGAGACCAGGGCGATGGTGACCCACGCGCCGACGACGATCGTCACGGCAACGGCCACCTCACGCGACCCGAGGCTGTAGGGGACGGCCCAGCCGTGGGCGATCCGCCGCGCCAGCCAGGTGCCGGCGACCGATCCGAGCACACTGCCGACCAGGCTCACCGCCAGCAAGGGGCCCGCGGCGAACAGGACCAGCCGCATCCCGGTCATGCCGCGCAGCCGCGCCAGCGCCACGTCGTGGCTCCGGTCGACGACCGTCCGCGAGGCCTGCTCGGCGAGGGCCACCGCGCCGTACAGCGCGAGCATCGCCGCGACCGCTCCCGGCGTCTGTCCCACGCGGGAGGCGCCGACCACTCCGACGGCTCCGGCCGAGACCACGAAGGCCAGGAGGAGCGTCGCCAGGGACGGCAGCAGATGCGCCCGGACCGCGCGGAGGAGCACGCCGGCTACCGACCGCTCGCGTACGCCGAGCCCTCGGCGGGGACCAGCCGACCCTCGTCGAGCACCAGCCTGCGGTCGGAGGCCTCGACCACGGCCGGGTCGTGCGTGGCCACCACGACGATCGCGCCTCGGGCGGCCTCCATCCGGAGCTGGTCCATGACGTGCTCGCGGTTGCCCTCGTCGAGCTCGCTGGTCGGCTCGTCGGCCAGGAGGATCCCCGGAGAGACCGCGAACGCCCGGGCACAGGCGACCCGCTGCATCTGGCCACCCGAGAGCTCCTCGACCTGGCGGTCGCCGAGGTCTCCGATGTAGAAGCGGGCCAGCTCCTCGTCGGCGCGCTCGTCGGACTCACGCGGCGAGAGCCCCCGCGCCCGCAGCGCGACGGCGACGTTCTCCCGGGCCGACAGGATCGGGACCAGCCCGTAGACCTGGAGCACGAACGCCACCTCGTGGCGCGGATCGCCGTCGCCCAGCCACATGTGCTGCGCGCCGTACGTCGCGAAGCCGGTCGTGGGCTTCACGATGCCGCCGGCGATGGACAGCATGGTGGTCTTGCCGGAGCCGGAAGGCCCGGACAGAGACGTGACCTCACCGGGCCGCAGGGCGACGGTCAGCCGCTCGAGCACCCACCGGCCACCGACGTTGAGGGAGATGTCCTCGAGCTCGAGGTCGCCTTGGCCGTCGATGTCGTCGGCGGGGACCGCGAGCGAGTGTCGTCCGTGGATGCTCATGCCGGGTCCTCGCCTGGGTACCGGTCTGTGTCCGCGCCGAGGCTCGGGTCGCCCTCGTCGAGGTCTTTCTCGCCCCGGCTGAGAAGCAGGCGATCGTCGGGCTCTGGCTCGATCCGCACCAGCGTGCCCTGCGGCCAGTCGCGGGCGATGTGGGCTGGGAGATGGACGACGCCCTCGGCGCCGACCACGACGTACTCCGCCCCGGCGCGACCCTCCATCCCGACCCGGCCGCCCCGCATGGTGACGGTGCGGGGGAACGTGCCGGCGACCTCCGGCTGGTGGGTGACCACGAGGATCGTCGTACCGAAGTCGTTGCCGAGGCCGTGGATCAGCTCGAGCATGTGGTCGCGGTCCTCGTGGCTGAGCTGGCTGGTGGGCTCGTCGGCGAGCAGCAGCTGGGGAGCGCTGGTGACGCTGCACGCGAGGGCCAGCCGCTGCCGCTCGCCGCCCGACATGGACTGCACGACCTGGTCACCCTTGCTCTGCAGGCCGACCCGACGCAAGAGCTCGGCGTCGCCCAGGGTGCGGTCGGGGTCGCTGCTGGCGGAGCGACTGAAGCGCAGGTTCTGCCGGGCGGTGGCGTAGTGGAGGAGGTTGCGGGTGGCTCCCTGGAGCATCGTGCTCACCCGGGAGGCGCGGACGCGGGTCAGCTGGCGCTCGCTCATCCGCGAGATCTCCTCCTCGCCGAGGAAGATCTTGCCTGCGCTGGGGCGCTGGATGCCGCCGAAGAGCGTGAGCAGCGTCGACTTCCCCGAGCCGCTGGGGCCTAGGAAGGCGACCCTCTCCCCTGCCTGCACGCTCAGGTCGACGCCCTGCAGGGCGACGACGTCGTGCCCCTCGAACGTCTTGTAGAGGTGCACCAGGCCCTGGCACCGGACGGAGAGGCCGCCGGTGCGTGGCACCGGCTCCTGAGCGACGTCCTGCACGCGTACCCCTCCCGATGACGTGTCCGATGACGAGTTCGGCCCCGGCAGTCAAACGGTCGCACCCGGCGGAGGCAAGCACCACCGGGACTCGTGACCCGATCGACACCCGTCTGACGCGCGGCTCGCTCGCCCGGTTGTCACGACAGGCCCGACTTACCGACCTACCTACGTAGGGCGCTCGAGGGTCAGCAGAGTCGCGGGGTCCTCCGGGGCCGGCGCGTTCGGATCTTCGGCGACGGCCTGCTCCAGGCGACGGAAGCCGGTCTCCAGCTCGTCGGGCGTGAAATGGGCGAACGTCGAGTGGCTGCGCAGGCGCAGCCGTTCGAGCATGTCCGCCCGGGTGCCGGTGGAGGGCTCGGTCACCCTGCCGAAGGCGGCGACCCGCCAGCCGCCCGACGTGAACATCTCGATGACCTCGTGCAGTGGCTGGAACATCGCAGCATCCACCTCGTACCCGCGCGGGAAGTACTCCAGCCACCATCCGGACGGCGGGATGTGGTCGCTGAAGTTCTCGCGCAGCAGCAGCCGTCCGCCCGGCCTGAGCACCCGGGCGAGCTCCTCTACCGCACGTGGCTTGTCCGGCACGTGGTGCCAGGACAGGAACATCAGCGCGTAGTCGGCACTGGCACTCGGGGCCGGAAGCGCCTCGGCAGCACCGGCCAGGTAGCGCACGCCGGCAGGCAGGGGCGAGGATTCGGCCGTCTCGCGCATCCGGACGGACGGCTCCACTCCGGTCACGGGCCCGAAGGCCCGCGCCAGGGCGGGCGTGAACCTGCCCGTCCCGGACCCGACGTCCAGCCCTGCGAGGGGTCGCCGCGCCGGTAGCAGCGCGGCGAACGCGTCGAGCCAGGCCTGCAGCTGCGCGGGTGTGAGCGCGCGGCCCCGCGCGTAGTCCTGGTACAGCTCGTGGTCGTAGTCGACAGCCCTCATCGCCGCTCCCTCGTGGTGGTTGTGCCATTCGATATATCGTCCCGGTACATCGTTACGATAGATGTGACCCGCTCGAGGAGACAAGGACGTCGATATTCGCTTGCCGGGATCCCGGGGCGGCCAGGAGGCTCTCGTCATGCATCCGAGCGTCGTGGAGCCTCCGTACGACCAGTTCCTGGCCACGGCCGAAGTCGTCGCCCGAGAGCGACCCGAGGTGGACCTCGAGCTGGCGCGCGAGGTGTTCGCGGAGGCGGCGACCCTCCTGTACAACGGGCTCGCCCTCGACGGCCTGGACGAGCACGACACGGCCGCCGCGGTTTCGGCGCTGTGCGTCGATCTCGTGGCGCCGGATCCCGGCGCGGCGATCCGCACGCGCTCCCGCGCGACCCTGGCGGACCCCGGAGACCTGCACGATCCCGAGCTGGTCTCGGGCGCCTACCTCGTCGCGGTGTCGCTCTTCCAGCTCTGAGTCACGGCGCCGGACGGGACTCCAGGACGCGGAAGCCCTTGGCGCTGGCCAGCCGCGAGGTGGGGTAGCCCTGCTCGGTGAGCCAGGCCTGCAGCGAGTCGCCGCCCAGGTTTTTGCCCACCACCATGACGGCGCGCCCGTCGGGTCGGAGTCGTGCGAGCCAGTCGAGCAGCAGCTCGTGGAGCGCCTGCTTGCCGATCCGGATCGGCGGGTTCGACCAGATCTCGTCGTAGGTCGCGTCCGGCGGCGCCTCCTCGGGGACACACGCCCGGAACCGGTCGTCCAGGCCGAGCCGTACGGCGTTCTCGGTGGCCAGCAGCACGGCCCGCCGGTTGACCTCGACGCCGGTCACGAAGCCGGCCTCCGGAAGCACGCCGTCCGCGCGCCAGACCGCCGCCGCGGCCAGCCCGATCACGCCGTAGCCGGTGCCCAGGTCGAGGATCTGTCCGGGGGTAGGCGGCTGCGTCTCGCGGAACAGCACCGAGGTGCCGATATCGAGATGGCCGCGGCTGTAGACCCCGGAGCCGCTGACCAGGTCGAGCCGTTGCCCCCACACCTCGCAGCTCAAGGGCTCGCGCTGGAACGGCACCGACGGGTCGGCGGAGAAGTAGTGGTCGCTCATCGCAGACGCTCCGCCACTCGATCCAGCAGCGCTTCGTTCCCCACCGAGTACCCGTCCTCCTCGCCGACGGCGACACCGGATGCCTCGAGCCAGGCTCGGGTGGCCAGGCGGTAGACGATGGCCCGGAGCACGAGCTGGTGCCAGTCCGGGCCGTCGTTCCAGGCCTCCAGCAGGCCCGCGTCGAGGCCCTCCCACCTGATCGCGTCCGCTGCGACGACGGCGAGGGCCCAGGCCCGCGGTCGGTGGTAGGCCGGCCAGTCGATGACTCCGGGCCGGTCACCATCGCGGAGCACGTTGACACAGAGGTCGCCATGCACGACCTGGGAGGGAAGGTCCACGGGCTTCATCAGGTCGAGGGCGCGCTCGATGAGGGCCACGGTCCGTGGCTCTCCGCGGGGGGCCGCGCCGTCCCAGGCGACCCGGTCGCCGTAGGACCAGGCGTCGTCCCGATCGTCGAGGAACGACGGTCGGTCGAGGTGCGCCACCGCCTCGTGGAACGACTCGTGTGTGGTGCGGAACCAAGCCGGGTCGTCGCCGACGCGCGCGGTCGCGCCCGGCACGAAGACGTGCGCACCCCACCCGGCGTAGGACCAGGCGCCGCCCGAGCGCAGGGGCTGCGGAACGGCGACCTCCGTGCTCGACCACGCGTCGTACACCTCCGCGACCCAGGCGTGCTCGACGACGTCCTCGACCGGCTTCAGCACGACGTCGCCGGCCCGCCAGGTGCGACCCATCCCACCCTCGAGCAGGACCGGCGCTCCGGTGGCACCGAAGGCCTCCATCACCTCGGCCGGCGGGGCGCTCATGTCGGCTCCCGCTTCGCCCGGGACTGCTCGGCGTGGGCGGCGAGCTCGTCGTCGGGCGGATAGCGGACCTCTTCGAGGGTCAGCCCGCGCCCCGGTACGACGGTCACGGAGGGGTCGCGCACCCGGCCTGCCAGCACCTCGGCGGGCCAGCCCGTCGGCCGCCTCCCATCACCGACCGCGAGCAACGAGCCGACCAGCGATCGCACCATGTGGTGGCAGAAGGCGTCCGCGCGGACGGTGCCGGTCAGCAGCGTCCCCTCGCGCACCCACGACAGCTCGAGCAGGGTGCGCACCGTCGTCGCACCCTCGCGGAGCTTGCAGAAGGACGCGAAGTCGCGGAGCCCGAGCAGCTCACGGCTCGCGTCGTTCATGGCATCGGCGTCGAGTGGCCGCGGCCAGGAGAGGACCGAGCCGCGCGTCAGCGGGTCGGGGACGCCGTCGCCGACCCGGTAGGCGTAGCGGCGCCACAGCGGGGAGAAGCGGGCGTCGAACCCGTCCGCGGCCGTGACCACCCGGCGTACCCGCACGTCCGGTGCCAGCACGCCGTTCAGCCGCCGGCTGAGCAGCGCTAGCTCTAAGTCCAGCACAGAGTCAGGGACAGGGGCCTGCAGGGACTCGACGTCGACATGGACGACCTGGCCGCGCGCGTGGACGCCGGTGTCGGTGCGGCCGGCGCACACGGTCGAGACCTCCGGCAGCCGCAGGACCGTGGCCAGGGCGGCCTCGAGGTCGCCCTGCACGGTGCGAAGCCCCGGCTGCGTGGCCCAGCCGTGGAAGTCGCCGCCGTCGTAGGCGAGGTCGATCCGCAGCCGCACGGCCTGCACTCTAAGGCGTCTAGGCTTTCGCCCGTGGTCTCGACAAGCTCGACCGGCAGTGGGATGGACGACCGCCCCGCCATCCTCCTGGTCTCGGAGGAGAACTCCGACTTCCTGCTCGACGAGTTCGGTCGCTACGCCCGCGACTACGACGTGCGCGCTGCCCGCAGCGCCGCAGAGGCGAAGACGACGGTCAAGGGCCTGTTCGGCGAAGGGCGCCAGCTCGCGCTCGCCGTCTCGGAGTCGGTCCTGCCCGACGACGACGTGCTGGCGATGTTCCAGCGCCTGCGCACCTATGTGCCGACCGCCCGTCGCCTGATCGCGGCCCACTGGACCCGCTTCCGGGTCGACGCCGAGGCCCTGCGACCCGCGCTCGCCAAGGGCAAGTACGACGCCTACCTCCTGATGCCGAGGGGCGCGCGCGACGAGGAGTTCCACACGGCGGTCTGTGAGCTCCTCTCCGACTGGGGCTCGACCGTGGCGGCCCCGGTGGTGGAGAGCCTGCGGATCGTCTCGCCGACCAACGACGCCGCCACGCTCGCGGTCCGCGACTACCTCGACCGGATCGGCGTCCCCGCCCTCGTGCACGACCCCGACAGCGAGATCGGTCGCGAGGTCCTCGGCAGGCTCGGCAAGGACGAGCCCGCCTTCCCGGTGGTGGAGCGCTGGGACGGCGAGCCCTATGAGGCGGCCTCCGTGCGGGACGTCGCCATGTCGATCTACGGCCGTCCCGACGACATCGAGCTGGACCGCGTCGTCGACCTGGTGATCGTCGGCGCCGGCCCGGCCGGGCTCGCGGCGTCGGTGTACGGCGCCTCCGAGGGCCTGACGACCGTGGCTATCGAGTCCGAGGCCATCGGCGGGCAGGCCGGCACGAGCTCGATGATCCGCAACTACCTCGGCTTCCCCCGCGGCATCTCCGGGATGCGGCTGGCCCAACGTGCGCGCAACCAGGCGATCCGCTTCGGCACCCAGTTCTTCACCGGCTGGCCGGCTGTGCGGCTCGAGGTCGGTGACCCCGGCCATCCCCACGTCGTGTGCACGGAGGGTGGCGACGTCAGGGCGCGGGCGGTCGTGATCGCCTCGGGTGTGACCTATCGCAAGCTCGGGGTCGAGGCCATCGACTCGTTGGTCGGCAGCGGTGTGAACTACGGCGCGGCGATGACGGCCGCGCGCGAGATGGAGGGGTACGACGTGTTCGTCGTGGGCGGGGGCAACTCCGCCGGACAGGCCGCCATCCACCTGTCCCGCTTCGCGCGCAGCGTCACGATCCTGGTCCGGCGACCCGACCTGACCGCGACCATGTCGTCGTACCTCATCGGCGAGATCGAGTTCAACCCACGGATCACCGTCGAGGGCTTCCGCTGCGTCGTCGACGGCGGCGGCGAGGGGCGCCTGGAGTGGATCGAGGTCGAGGACACCACGACCGGGACGCGCACTCGACGTGAGGCCGGCGGGCTGTTCCTCCTGCTGGGCGCCGTCGCACACTGCGACTGGCTGCCGCGGGAGGTGGCACGCGACCCGAACGGGTTCGTGCTCACCGGCCGCGACGTGCCGTCCTCCGCCTGGAGCGACGGGCTGCCGCCCGAGAGCCTGCAGACCACCGTGCCCGGCATCTTCGCCGTCGGCGACATCCGCTCCGGCTCCATGAAACGGGTCGCGAGCGCGAGCGGCGAGGGCGCCTCGGTCGTCCCGCTGATCCACGCCTGGCTGGAGCCCAGCCCCGCGCCGGTCTGACCCGCGAGCGTGGCGGCCTGTGAGCCGCGCCACGCTGGTGGCCGCAACGCCCGCGCGGAAGCGGGAACGTGACCGCCCCGTTGGTAGGGTTCGGGACCGTGCCAACGGCTTCCCCGGTGCGTCTTCGTGCGCTCACGTCATCCCGGTGGAAGCGGCTCGCGATCCGGCTCGTCGCCGTCGCCGTCGTCGTGGTCGCTCTGCTCTACGCGTTCCTCGCGTTCGTCTCCATCCGCACCAACGTGCTGTGGTACCGATCGGTCCACGTCAACGGCGTGTACAGCACCATCCTGGGCGCGCAGATCCTGCTGTTCCTGGTCTTCGGCGTCCTGACGGCCGCCGCCGTCGCAGCCTCGGCGCTGATGGTGATCCGGCGTCGCCCGAGGTTCCGCCCCGATCCCATCCGGCAGAAGTGGCGCTACCGCTACCTGCGCTACGAGTCCGTGGTGCGCATCTGGCTGGTGACCGTCGTCGCGCTCTACCTCGGCGTCCGCACCGGCTCCCGTGCGACCGGCCGCTGGCAGACGTACGTGATGTGGCGGCACGCCGCGCCGTGGCACCAGAAGGACCCGCAGTTCCACCGCGACCTCTCCTACTACGTCGCGGTGCTGCCGTTCCACCGGATGGTGGTGACCTACCTCAGCTCCATCGTCGTGGTGTGCCTCGTCGTGACCGTCGTCACCGGCTACCTGTACGGCGCCCTCCGGATCCGCACCCGCGGATCGGGCCGCCGGGTGACGCCGGCGTTCAAGGCCCAGGTCTCGCTCCTGCTGGGGCTCTTCCTGCTGCTCAAGGCGGCGACGTTCTGGCTCGGCCGCTACTCCCTGACCACGTCCAACCGTGGGCCGGTGACCGGTCTGTCGTACACCGACAGCCACGCCGTCCTGCCGGGTCGCACGATCCTCGTGGTGGTGGCGGTCCTGTGCGCCGCGCTGCTCTTCGCCAACATCCGACTCACCCGGCTGCGCTACGCCGCGCTCGGCATCGTGGTGATGTACGCCGCGTCGTACGTGTTGGGCGGTCTCGTTCCTTCGCTGGTGCACCGCTACCGCGAGCTGCCCAGCGCGGCCACGCTGGACCGCGTCACCATCGAGCGCAACCAGGCGGCGACGCTGGCGGCGTTCGGGCTCGGTCACCAGGTGACCAAGGAGGAGTACGGCGGCGACGAGTCCAGCACCACGACTGCCGCAGCGGCGCAGCGGACGGCGCAGATCCGGCTGCTCGACCCCAACCAGCTCACGCCGACGTTCAACGTCGAGCAGGCCAAGCAGGCCTACTACCAGTTCAAGTCGACTCTCGACATCGACCACTACCCCGTCCAGGACCGCGACCAGGACGTCGCGATCGCGGTCCGTGAGCTCAACCTGAGCGGGATCCCGCGACAGACCTGGGCCAACAAGCACCTCGTCTACACCCACGGGTACGGCGTGGTCGCCGCGCCGACCGATCGCATGGACGAGAAGACCGGGACGCCGGACTTCGTCAACGGTGGCCTGCCCCCGCAGAACGCGATCCCCGTCGACCAGCCGCGCATCTACTTCGGGCAGAGCTCCCCGTCATACTCCATCGTCGGCGAGCCGAAGGGCAGCACGAAGAACCTCGAGTTCGACTACCCCGGCACCAGCGGCACCAGCCAGGCCCCCCACACCACCTACGCCGGTGGCGGCGGCGTGCCGATCGGCTCGACCTTCGACCGCTTCCTGTACGCCGTGAAGCTGCACGACCCGAACATCCTCTTCTCCGGTGACGTCAACAGCGCCTCGCGGCTGCTGACCGTGCGCAACCCGCGAGCCCGGGTCGCCAAGGTCGCGCCCTGGCTCACCCTCGACGGCGACGTCTACCCGGCTCTCGTCGACGGTCGCGTGGAGTGGGTGGTCGACGGCTACACCTCGACGTCCAACTACCCGGACTCCCAAGAGGTCAACCTGCACAACGCGACGACCAGCTCGCTGACCAAGACCGGCTCGACGGTGGTGCAGCCGAGCACGTCGGTCAACTACATGCAGAACTCCGTGAAGGCCGTGGTCGACGCCTACACCGGCCAGGTCTCCCTCTACGAGTGGAACCAGGACAACCAGCCGGACCCGATCCTGCAGACCTGGGAGAACGCGTTCCCGGGGCTGGTGAAGAAGCAGTCGGACATTCCCCAGGACCTCCTGCCCCATCTGCGCTACCCGCAGGACCTGTTCAACGTGCAGCGCGCCCTGCTCACCAACTACCACGTGACCGACCCGTCGGACTTCTACAACGGCAGCGCCTTCTGGAAGGTGCCGAACGACCCGACCGTCAGCGCGAACAACCAGCTGAACGGTGGCGGCGGCAGCGCCCCCAGCCTTCCGTCGGCGTATATGTCGCTCTCGCCGACCGGCGACGGCCCGTCGCAGTACGCCCTCTCGACGCCGATGGTGACGCTGAACTTCCGCAACCTGGCCGGCTTCCTCAGCGTCGACTCGACGCCAGGGCCCGACTACGGGAAGTTCACCCTGCTGGAGTTCCCCTCCGGCCAGCAGTTCGAGTCGCCCTCGCAGATCCAGAACGACATCGAGTCCGACAACGTCATCTCCAAGGCGCTCACGCTCCAGCGCACCGGCAACTCCAAGGTGGTGCTGGGCAACCTGCTCACCATCCCTTTGGCCGACAAGGTGCTCTACGTCGAGCCGGTCTACACCCAGGCCCGGGCCAGCAACTCCTTCCCGATCCTGCGCCACGTGATCGCCGTGTACGGCGACGGCCAGCCGGCGTTCAAGTCGACCCTCGCCGCCGCGCTGAAGCAAGCCATCAGCAACGACGCCGCCGCCCGCTGACCCTCCCCCCCAGTTGGCACGGTTGGATAGTCCCCGACGTTTTGGTTGGGTCTGGGCAGGTTCACCCAACCAAAACGTCGGGGACTATCGACCTACTCAACCAGTTAGTTGACAAAGGGTGAGCCCGACACTAGCGTCCTTCTCAACCGCATGGTTGATGAAAGGGTGACATGAACGACGAGCTGTCCCGGGTCTTCGCCGCGCTGGGCGACCCGACCCGCCGCGACCTGGTGGCGCGCCTGAGCGACGGCGACGCCACCGTCGGCGACCTGGCCGCGCCGTACGCCGTGAGCCTCCAGGCGGTCTCCAAGCACCTCAAGGTGCTCGAGGAGGCGGGCCTGGTCAGCCGCAGCCGCGACGCCCAGCGCCGACCGGTGCACCTGGAAGCAGAGGTGTTCGACCTGATGACTGCATGGATCGAGCGCTACCGCCAACGCGCGGAGGAGCGCTACCAGCGCCTGGACACCGTCCTGGCGGAGCTGAACGAGACCACACCCGAGACCGACCTGCCCCAGGAGGGGGCCGCATCATGACCAGCGCCTCGACGAGCACATCCACCAGCACACCGGCCACGACCACGCGCTACGACCAGGCCGCCATCGAGGCCGACCCGACCGTGCCGATGATCCACATCTGGCGCGACTTCGCCGGGACGCCGGAGCAGCTCTTCCGGGCCCACACCGACCCCCAGCTCTTCGCCCGCTGGATCGGGCCCGAAGGCATGGGCACCGAGATCCTCGCCTGGGACGCCACGGACAACGGCAGATGGCGCTGGTCCGGCAACGACGGCGGCGGCAACACGCAGTTCTTCCGGGGCAGCTTCCACACCGTCTCCCCCACGAAGATCGTGCAGACGTTCACCTGGGAGGGCATGCCCGACGCGGTCGCGCTCGAGACAGTGACGTTCGAGGACCTGGGCGACGGCCGCACCCGGCTGCACGCCGAGTCGCTCTGCGACAGCTTCGAGGACCGGGACTGGTGGGTCTCCAGCAGCGGCATGGAGGTCGGAGTCCACCAGGGATACGCCGCTCTCGACACGATGCTCGCCGACGGCACCCTCTGACCGACGCCCTC
>DATBBE010000261.1:0-19797 GCA_036271155.1 Nocardioides sp.
GGACCAAGACGCCGCCAACACCGTTGCCGACCTGATCATGGGATCGTCCGCGCCGGCTCCCGGTCCCATTTCTGGTCCCATCGACGTCCTCGAAGGACTGCAGGAAAGCAAAGAGCCCGCTGACTCTGCGGATAACCGCAGGTCAGCGGGCCCTTCGGATGGTAGCGGGGGCAGGATTTGAACCTGCGACCTCTGGGTTATGAGCCCAGCGAGCTACCGAACTGCTCCACCCCGCGTCGCTGGGCGTCACTCTACGGGAGGGTGACGGGCGCGTTCAAATCGCGAGTCCGGCGCACGCAGCGGGGGTGCCCGGCGACTACTGCAGCAGGTTGAGCGCCTTGGCCACCTCGACGCGGGCCTGGTGGTTGAGGCGCACCCACTCCGCACCCTTGCCGGCCTGCAGCGCCTGGTCGGCGGCGTCGAAGTCGCGCTGGGCCTTCTCGAGCAGCGCATGGGCCTTCGCCATCGCGCCCTTGCCCGGCCCGTTCTGGCCGTTCCCGTGGGGACCGTTGTTCCCGTTGTTGCCCGTGCTGGGCGACGAGGTGCCGACCATGTCGGTGATCGCGTCGACCAGGGTGTCCCCGATCCCGACCTTCGTGCCGTAGGACACCATCACGTAGCGCAACGTGAGGTACGACGAGGACGACGTCTGCTGCCGCGCGGCGTAGACCGGTACGACGTACATCAGGCCCGAGGCGAGCGGCACCGAGACGACGTTGCCGTACGACGGGGTCGCGCCGCCGAGGAGGAACGACTGGGTCTTACGCGTGATCCGGGGATCCGACACCAGCTGGCTGTAGGCCTGCGCAGGCCCCGGGAGGTTCTCCGTCTGGGGCTGCTCGACGGTGATGGATCCGTAGTCGGGCGAGGTCGGGTCGGAGTTGGCGGTCACGAACGCGGCCAGGTTCGTCTTGTTGTTCGGCACGTAGCTCGAGGTGAGCGACCAGGTCTCCTGGTCCTTGTTGTCCGGGTCGGGGGCGAACATCCGGATCGGGGCCTGGTTCTCCAGCTTGTGCACCGAGTCCGGTGAGACCTGCCACTGGCTGTTGGCGTTGAAGAAGGTGTTGGCGTCGGTCACGTGGTAGCGCGCGTACTGGAAGCGCTGCACCTTGAACATGTCCTCGGGGTAGCGCAGGTGTGGCAGCAGGTCGGCCGGGATCTGGTCGCGGTCGAGCACGGTGCCCGGGAAGGCGCTCCGCCAGGCCTGGAGGATCGGGTCGGTCTCGTCCCAGGCGTACAGCGTGACCTTGCCGGTGTAGGCGTCCACGGTCGCCTTGACGGCGTTGCGGATGTAGTTGATCTGGTCGGTGGGCAGGGTGCGTACGTCGGAGGAGCGGTCGATCACGTCACTGGTCATGTCGGAGAACGAGTCACGCTCGGACTGCGGGTACTGGTCGGTGGTCGTGTAGCCGTCCACGACCCACAGCACGTGGCCGTTCTCCACGACCGGGTAGACGTCGCTGTCGAGGGTGAGCCAGGGGGCGACCTTCTCCACGCGCTCGGCGGGGTCGCGGTAGTAGAGCACCCGGCTGTCCGGGGTCACCCGCCCGGAGAGCAGGAAGTTCGCGTCGCCGAACTTGATGGCGTACATCAGCTTGTGGAAGAAGCCGCCGACGCCGACTCCTCCCCCACCGGCGTACGTCGTGTGGCTCTGGGTGCCGGTGGGCGTCAGGTCGATCTCCACGTCGTGCGCACCCGCGGCCTTGCCCACGATGGAGTAGCCGTTGAGCATGTTCTGCCCGAAGTAGATGCGGTTCTCGTAGGGTCCCGTCGCCTTCGCCAGAGCGTCCTGGCCGGGGTCCTGTCCCTGCGCCCACTCGATCTGCTGGCTCTCCGTGGAGTCGTCGGCGGGCCGCTGGTTGCCGAACGCCGCGATGACGCCGCTGCCGTGGGTGTAGACGGTGTGCAGGTTCGTCCAGTTCTGGTCCGAGGTGTTGACGCCACTCTGGTTGAGCTCGCGCGCGCCGATGACGACCGCGCGGTCGCGCCCGTCGATCGGGTAGTGGTCGACGTCGAGCACGTTGTTGACCGTGTAGTACCCGTAGACCGCCTGGGTCTGCGCGAACGCCCGCGAGATCAGCGACGGGTCGACCACGGGCACCGACGTGGTCTGGTCGATCAGGTGCTGCACGGACGCCGCCGTCACCGGCGTGACCGGCTGCTTCTTCAGCGAGATGGAGTTCAGGCCGTACGCCGCACGGGTCGCGGCGATGTTCGCGCTGATGTACGTCGACTCCTTGTCGGGCCGGTTGGGCGCGACCTTGAAGTGCTGGACGAACGCCGGCCAGATGAGGCCCAGCAGGATGGAGGTGATGACCAGCAGCGACACGCCGACCCCCGGCAGCAGCCAGACGCGACGCCACGCGGTGACGAAGAACAGCAGGGCGCAGATGAGCGCGACGCCGATCAGGATGTTCCGAGCCGGCAGCACGGTGTGCTGGTCGGTGTAGCCCATCCCGGTGACCACGCCGCCGGATCCGGTGACCAGGTCGAAGCGGTCGAGGTAGTACCCCACCGCCTTCGCGAGCAGCACGAGGCCGCCGAGGATCGCCAGCTGGACCGTGGCCGTGGACGACATCCGGTCACCGGGCGACTGGAGCCGGATCCCGCCGTACAGGTAGTGGACGACGACCGCGCTCAGCGCCGACAGGACGAGGATCGCGATCACGAAGCCGACGAGGAAGTGCAGCCAGGGCAGGGTGAAGACGTAGAAGCCGACGTCCTTGTGGAAGTACGGATCAGTGGAGTGGAAGGGCTCTCGGTTGCTCCACAGCATGAACGTGCGCCACTTGCCGTTGGCGGCGACCCCTCCGAAGAGGCCGATGACGCCGGCCACCGACACCAGCAGCAGGGTGCGGATCGGGGCGACCGCGTCCCGGTAGCGGTCGAGGCCGGTCTGCTCGGGTGAGTCGGGCCGCTGGAAGGGTCGGGAGCGGTAGGCGACCACCATGTTCGCGGCGACGCAGGCCGCCATCAGAAGCCCGAAGCCGAAGAAGAGGATGATGCGGGTCCGGAGCATCTTGTCGTAGACCGAGGCGTAGCCGACCGAGCCGTACCACAGCCGGTCGGTGTAGATCGAGGCGAACAACGTCACCAGGAAGAACGCGACGATCACCCCGAGCACCGAGATCAGCAGGATCCGGGCACGACGCGAGCGTCGCGGAGGGAAGTCGTCGAACTCCTCCTCGAGGGCGTCACTCATGGGCGCGTCCTCCCATCGGCGAGTCGTCCGGCCCGTCGTCCGGCCCGTCGTCCAAGGTGGCCCGCACCAGCTCCAGCAGCCCGGGCACGAGGTCGGGGCCGGTGAGCACCGACTCGTCCTCGTCGTGCGCCCGGAGCCGGAGCGCACAGTACGACGCGCCGGTGCGGGTGGCCGCCGCCACGATGCGCACCTCCTGACGGTCGGGGTGCTCGGCGACGTACGCCGCGGCCGGCTCCAGCTCGTCGGGCAGCTCGGCCTCGACCGCGGGAGGCAGCACGAACCGCTCGACCAGGGCCGCACAGCCGTACACGGTCGCGGGCCAGGTGATCGCGGCCAGCTGGTCCTCGAGGGCACGGCCCTCGGCCAGGCCCTCCTGCTCGATCGACGTCAGCGACGTGACGCCGAGGCTGTCGGCGAGCTGCGGCTCGCGCTCGGCCAGCCGCGCGGTCTCGACCAGGGCGAAGAGCCGGGCGGGCTGGTCCCAGCCGGCCTGCGCGGCGTGCCGCTCGATCTCCAGCACCGCGGTGGCCAACCCCTCGTCGGGAGGCGGGTCGAGGGTCATGAGCTGGTCCCGTCGGCGGCGGTGCACTGCGGCAGGGTGGCGTCGTGGTTCTTGCCCCAGGCGGTGACCTCGGAGATCGCCTCCTTGAGGGTGGCCGCCCTGGCCAGCCGCATCGAGCCATGGTGACTGGTCATCGCGTCGGGACAGTTCGCGGGCGGCACCAGGAACAGCTGCGCACCGTCGTGGTCGGCGCCGGCGATCTTCTGCTGGATGCCGCCGATCTCTCCGACCTGACCCAGGGCGTTGATGGTGCCGGTGCCGGCGACCGTGCCTCCCGACGTGAGCGAGCCCGGCGTCAGGGTGTCGTAGATCGACAGGGCGAACATCAGACCGGCGCTGGGCCCGCCGATCGTCTTGTCGATGTTGACCTTGACCTTGAACGGGAAGGGGTGCAGCCCCACGCCGAGAGTCACCCCGACCAGACGCGTGCCGTTTTTGGTCGTCGGCGTCACCCGGACCGTGACCGGGCTTCCCTGACGTAGCACCGTGATCGGCACCGAGCCGCCCGTCGGCACGGCGGCGATCAGGGTGCCGACGTCGGTCGTGGCGGTCACCTTGGTGGTTCCGATCCGGCGTACGACGTCGCCCACCTGGAGCTTGCCCTCTGCCGGCATCCCCTTGTCGACACCGGCGATCCGCAGGAACGTGACGTGGTAGCCCAGCTCGGTGAGCGCGGCGGCGACCGCGGCATGCTGCGAGGTCTTCATCTCGACCTGGCCCTCGTGCGCGTCGTTCTGCTGGCTGCCGCTGCTGCCGTACTGGACGACGAAGGGGTAGATGCCGTCGGTGGTCGAGAACCACCGCTGCATCAGCGTGAGCAGGTCGAGGTCGGCGTTGCGCTGGGTGACCGAGACGGTGGTCATCCGCAGCTCACCGGAGTCGCGGTAGGTCGGATGACCCTGGACGTCGATGATCGGCTTGCCTCCGGCGTCGCCGAGGACGTTGATGGTGGGGCCGGGCGCATACGTCACGAACGGCAACGGTGAGAACGCCGTGAACACACCCAGGGCGACGAGCAGCGGCACGGCCAGCAAGGCGGCCCAGGTGCGCTGCGTCATGCGGGCAAGCCTCTCACCCGGCGGAAGTCAGGAGGCGCGACGGGTCTGGCCGGGCCGGCTGGACGGACGGACGGCCACTCCCGTGCTGCGCTCCCCCGGGCTGGTCGTGTGTCCCGGCGCGGATCTCGGCGCGACGCGCGACGGTCGGGACATGGCCTCTCCGAGCCGGCGTACGGCGACCGCACGGTCGACCTCGCCGCGACCGGCACGGCCCAGCCACGAGACCCACAGCATCGCTAGCAGGGTCGCCACCACCGGCGGAGCCAGCCACCACAGGATCGCCACGGACCTCAGGGTAGGCAGCGCGTGCCCCGGCGTCCGCGAGGCGCGCCCGAGCCGCGGCGAGCGCGGTTCGAGCCAGAGCGAGCTGGTGGTGAGCTGGTGGTGAGCTGGTGGGGAGCGATTCCACGCCTCAGGGAGCTCCGACCCACTCCTCGGTGCCGTCGGCGAACTGCTGGTGCTTCCAGATCGGGACCTCGGACTTGAGGGTGTCGATCAGCACCCGAGTGGCGTCGAACGCCGTGCCCCGGTGGGCGGAGGTGGTCGCGACGATCACCGCGATGTCACCGATGGCGAGCTCCCCGAGCCGGTGCACGGCCGCCACCGCGTGGACGTCGTACTGCTCGGCCACGTCGGCGCACACGCGCCGCAGGGACTCCAGGGCGCGCGGGTGGGCGGAGTACTCCAGGCCGCGGACGCCGAGCCCATGGTCGTGGTCGCGGACGCGGCCGATGAAGAGTGCGAGCCCGCCCGACGCGTCGTCCTCGACGGCCGCCACGACCTCCGCGACGTCCAGTGGCGTCTCGCGGAGCTCCACAAGCCGCACTGCGGGCTGTGGGGCGCTCGGATCGGTGGTCGGCACACGCAGACCCTAACCGTCCACGGCGTACCGTTGGGGCATGACCGAGCCTCAGCCACCCGACGACCAGAACCCGTTCCGCGGTACGCCGTTCGAGCAGTTCTTCGGTGGTGGCGCCCCCGATCTCGGCCAGCTGTTCAGCCAGCTCCAGTCCATGATGCAGCCCTACGACGGCCCGCTGAACTGGGAGCTCGCGATCGACACCGCCCGCAAGACGGTGGCCCAGCAGCCGGACCCGAGTCCTTCACAGAAGCAGGGTGACGAGATCGCCGACGCCGTCCGCCTCGCCGACCACTGGCTCGACGAGACGACGAGCTTCCCCTCCGGTGTCACCTCGACGGCGGCGTGGAGCCGCGCCGAGTGGGTGGTCGGCACGACCGACGTCTGGAAGGTTCTCGTCGAGCCGATCGCCGCGTCGTCGGTCGGTGCGCTCGGCAACGCCCTGCCCCCCGAGGCAGCGACCATGGGCGGGCCGATCCTGGCCATGCTCGGCAAGGCGGTGGGCGCGATGCTCGCCACGCAGGTCGGCTCCGGCCTCGGCGCCATGGCCGGCGAGGTCGTCTCCGCCTCTGACATCGGACTTCCGCTCGGGGCGGCCGGCAAGGCTGCCCTGGTGCCGGCGAACATCACCCGCTTCGCCGAGGGCCTCGACGTGCCCGAGAGCGACGTACGCCTCTATCTCGCGCTGCGCGAGGCTGCCCACCAGCGACTCTTCGCCGGCGTCCCGTGGCTGCGCGACCACCTGATCGGTGCCGTGACTGACTACGCGCAGGGCATCGAGATCAACACCCAGCGCATCCAGGAGACGATGGAGGAGCGGCTGCGCGGCGTCGACCCCAGCAACATGGAGGCGATGCAGGAGCTGATGGAAGGCGGCCTCTTCGACATCCCACGCTCGCCGCAGCAGGACGCCGCGCTGCAGCGGCTCGAGATCGCGCTGGCGCTGGTCGAGGGTTGGGTCGACGAGGTGGTCAGCCAGGCCACCACCGACCGCATGCCCAACGCCGGCAAGCTCCAGGAGGCCGTACGCCGTCGGCGCGCCGCGGGCGGTCCCGCCGAGGAGACGTTCGCGACGCTGGTCGGCCTCGAGCTGCGCCCCCGCCGGCTCCGCGACGCCTCGACCTTGTGGGGCTCGCTGCGCACCCGTCAGGGCGCAGAGGCGCGTGACGGTGTCTGGATGAGCCCGCACCTGCTGCCGACCGACGCCGACCTCGACGACCCGCTGGGCTTCCGTGAGGGCTCCGAGGCGGTGCAGCTCAGCGAGGACGACTTCGACGCCGAGCTGCGCGACCTCCTCGACGGCGGCATCGGTGGCGCGTCGGAGGGCCCGAGCGAGGAGTGAGCGCCCACGCCGAGGCGCTGTCGACGTTGGGCACCTGGCAGGCGCCGACCGCGTCCCAGGCGGCACTCCGGGATCGCTATGTCGCCCACCTCCAGAGCCATCCCGACGGGCTCGCCCGCTCCTGTCGTCCCGACCACCTGACCGCCAGCACGCTCGTGCTCAGCGGGGACGGAACGCGGGCGCTGCTCACGTTGCATGCCAGGGCTCGGAGATGGTTCCAGCTGGGAGGACACGTCGAGCCGGGTGACCGCTCGCTGGCAGGTGCTGCTCTACGCGAGGCCACCGAGGAGTCCGGGATCTCGGCCCTTGCCCTCGACGAGGTGCCCCTCCAGCTCAGCGAGCACGCCGTGCCGTTCTGCGGGCCGACGGGCGACGTCCACCACCTCGACGTCCGGTTCTTGGCGGTCGCCTCCGCTGAAGCGGCGGTCACGGTGAGCGAGGAGTCCCTCGACGTGACGTGGTGGCCGGTGGATGCCCTCCCCGACCCCGAGGCAGACCTCGTGGAGCTGGTCGCTCTGGCCCGGGCTCGGCGTCAGTCGTCGGACCCCTCGAGCCTCGCGCCCGCGGAGTAGCCCTCGAGCCAGGCCTTGGCCCGCTCGGCGTCGGGATAGCGGTGGACCCAGGCCCAGAACCGGTCGTTGTGGCCGGCCTCGATCAGGTGCGCCAGCTCGTGGACGAGCACGTAGTCCACCACCCAGCCCGGCATGTCACGCAGGCGGCTCGACAGCCGGATCGAGCTGTCGACCGGAGTGCACGAGCCCCAGCGGCTGCGCTGGTTGTCGACCCAGCGGACCGTCGCGGGCGCCGCCCTCCCCTCGAGCCATGCCTGGCTCAACGCCGTCGCCCGGCGCATCAGGTCGTCGTCGCTGGGCCGCCGCCGAGCCTCGGCCTTCTCGACCCTGGCGATCATGGTCTCGACCCACTCGGCCTCCTCGCGGCGGCTCAGGCTGGCCGGGATGAGCACCACGATGGCCTCGCCCTCGCGGTAGGCCGAGACGGTGCGTCGGCGCCGCTTGGAGCGGCGTACCTCCACCCGGGCCGGTGACGCTGCCGGGGACCCAGCGGACACCTGCCCGCTGCCGCCCATGCTGCCGCCAGTGCTGTCGCCGCTGCCAACCCGGCTGCTCTCCCCGCTGCTCTCGCCGCTGCTGCCGCCCCCACTGCCGCCCCCACTGCCGATGGTCATGCGGTCACGCTAGCCGCCACCCCCGACATCTCGTCGTACCCGCCCCGGCTCGATACTTCGCAGCATTTCGCACCTCGACACGCCGTGCGGAACGTGCACAACGCTGCGAACTATCGGTCCTTGGCGGCCCAGGCGAGGAGTCGGTCGAGGGGCCAGGTGTTGACGATGCGCTCGGGCTCGATGCCGGCCGTCTCCGCCCGCTCGCAGCCGTAGTCCAGAAAGTCCAGCTGTCCGGGTGCGTGGCTGTCGGAGTCGATCGAGAACAGGCAGCCGAGATCGCGGGCCAGCTCGATCAGCCGCGTGGGTGGGTCGCGGCGCTCGGGGCGGGAGTTGATCTCGACGGCCACGTCGTGCTCGACACACGACTCGAAGACGGCCTTGGCGTCGAACTCACTGCTCGGCCGGGTGCCGCGGTTGCCCATCACCATGCGCCCGGTGCAGTGTCCCAGCACGTTCGTGCGCGGGTTGCTGATGGCGCCCAGCATCCGCACGGTCATCCCAGCGGAGTCTTGTCGCAGTTTGGAGTGGACGCTGGCGACCCGCAGGTCGAGCCGGCCCAGCAGCTCGTCGGTCTGGTCGAGGCCACCGTCGTCGAGGATGTCGACCTCGATCCCCTTCAGCAGGGTGAAGCCGGATCCGGCCAGATGGTCGTTGACCGCCTCGACCACGCCGAGCTGGCGGGTCAGCCGCGCCGGACTGAGCCCGTTCGCCACCGTCAGCCGGGGCGAGTGGTCGGTGAGCACCAGGTACTCGTGACCGAGCTCGATCGCGGTGAACGCCATCTCCTCGATCGGCGAGCCGCCGTCGGACCAGTCGGAGTGGCAGTGCAGGTCACCGCGCAGGGCGGCTCGGAGCTCGCGGCCACCCTGGGTCAGCGGGCCGGCGTACGCCGACTCCAGCGTCGCGAGCCGCACTGGGACCTCGCCCCGGACCGCCGCCTCGATCACCGACGCCGTGCTGGGTCCGATGCCGGGCAGCTCGGTGAGGGTGCCCGCCTCCACCCGCTCGGCCACCTCGTCGGTCGGGAGCGGCAGGATCGTCGCTGCCGCGTTGCGGAACGCCTGCACCCGACGGGTCTCCTCCCGGCCGCGCTCCATCAGGAACGCGACCCGCCGCAGTGCCGTCACGGGCCCGTCCTCGTAGGGCCGGTCCAGGTCTCCGTCGGCGGTCATCCGGCTCCTCTCGGCTGACGTCGTGACCAGTTCTCCCCAGGCGAGGGATTTTCCCTCCACACCCGGTGCACGACATTCTCGCTGGTCAGGCCGGGCCCGGGGAGGCCAGGGCGGCACCGGTCCACAGTGTCTACACAGGCCAGAGGGCCGGTTTCGGCGGTTGTCCACAGGCAGGGGGGTCTTCTCCACAGGCTTGTCCACAGGTGGGAGCGAGAACCGTGCGCCACGCGTTGACCCTCTCCCCGGCCTGCTCCTAGCGTGGAGCGAAGACGGGGACCCGGGACACCGGACGGCGTTCGCAAGGGGAAGGCAAGCGACGTTCGGCGCTCGGGTCTCCGTCTCGCACGTCCCGGCCCTGCTCCGGGCACCACTCGGGCACCACTCGGGCACGGCCGGCACGTCTGTACCGATCCCCCACAAGGAGGGTCTCGACGCCCGGTGAACCCTCGGTTCTCGCCGCCCCTGAACCGCGTCGAGGCCCTTCTGGGGAGCTTCGTCAGCCGAGTCGACGGGCATCTCGGGTGCGGTCCGGATCGACGAATGAGGCTGGATCCGGGCTGAGCGTGAATCCAGCGTCTTTCACGCTCACCGGTGCGCCACGTGCACACGGCGCCCCGCGTGCCGTAGGGTCGCCTACGACCTGGCGCCAAGCGTGGCCCGGTCCCGGCGGGCTTCCCCTTACTCCCCGTCGCGACGACCGTGAAACAGAGAGCAAGGAGGCCGTCATGGCGGAGACCTGGAGCGGCGAGTTCTACTGCGTGAAGTGCAAGGAGAAGCGCGAGGCCGAGGGCGAGGTGCGCGTGAACGACAAGGGCACCAAGATGGCCAAGGGCGTGTGCCCGGTCTGCGGCACCAACCTCAACCGGATCCTCGGCAAGGCCTGAGACACCGCACAGACCTCACCGGAGGCCGCCACCAGCATGGTGGCGGCCTTCGTCTGTCTCACGGCGGCAGCGCGTCGACGCTTGTGGACGACTCACGCGAGGTCGGGCAGTGCTCTGGCACGCTCGCCTGATGGCGACCTCGGCAGCCCCGACGGATCCCGCGCATGCGACGGGCTCCCGGGCCGTCGTGGCGCCGACCACCTGGAGCGACCTGGTCCGCCCCGCCCTGCGACCCGGGCTCCGCGTCGTACGCCGCGACGACCGGCATCTGCAGCTCGGCCTCGACCCTCCCGAGCGGCTCGTGGTGCCCGACCGGCCGGGGCTGCGCCATGCGCTCAGCCGTCTCGAGCACCGGCCGCCCGAGGAGCTGCGCGAGGTCGTCGACCAGCTGGTCCGCGGTGGGTGGGTGGTCGACGCGGCCGCCCGGGCGGACGACGAGCCGGCGAGCCCGCGGCAGGTCGCCGTCACGGCCGACCCGTTGCTGGAGGGCTCCGTGCTGCGGGCGTGTACCGCTGCGCTGCTGGAGACGACCCCCGGGGCACCTCTTCGTCTGGTGGTGACCGCCGGCGAGCCTCGTCGAGCCGTCTCGGACTCCCTGGTCCGCGACGACGAGCCCCACCTCTGGCTCGCTGTGCTGCCTGGATCGGTGCGGATCGGTCCGTACGTCGAGCCCGGGCGTACCGCCTGTCTGCGGTGCCTCGACGCGCACCTCGGCGACCGCGACCCGAGGCGGGCCACGGTGCTGCACCAGCTCGAGGAGCTGCCGTCGGCCTCCGCGGCCGACCCGGAGCCGTGCCTGTTGCAGCTGGCGGTGGCCTGGGCGGTCCGAGATGTCGCCCGCCTGCTGGCCGGCCTCCCGTCGGCTCTCCGCTCGGCGACGGTCACGGTCACCGAGGATCTCGAGATCATCCGCCGCGAGTGGCTGCGACACCCGCACTGCGGCTGCGCCTGGGGCTAGGGCTGGGGCTAGGGCCAGGGCGAGCCCTCACCACCACTCGGCGTCGAGCTTGCCCTCGATCGCGCGCAGATGCTCTCGCGAGCAGGTCTCGCAGTAGGTCCTCCTGCGGCCGTTCTCGACCGACGTCATCCAGGTCATCGTGTCGGCGCCGGCGGCCTGCTTCCCGCAGAAGTCACAGGTCTTCACCCAGATGAGGCTAGCCCTCGGCCACCGGCGACCCAGGCCGCCGACCCGACTCCCGGTCGGATGAGCCGACCAAAATGCGCAGGAGCCCGGTACGACGATGTCGTACCGGGCTCCTGCCAACACTCGCGATCAGGTAGAGGCGGTGTCTCCTCAGTTGGCGCGGGCCAGGGCCAGACGCGCCCGTCGCGCGGCCTGCTCGGCCTTGCGACTCAGCCGACGCGCCGCCGCCTGCTGGCGACCGCGCCGGAGCTGCTGCGCCTCTCCCAGGCGCGCGTGCATCTGTGCGCGCGCGAGGTCTTCGTGCATCAAGTTGCTCATCATCAGCTTGTTTCCGTTCTGGTGTGTGTGGATCAAGGAAGTGCTTTCTTGGTAGACATCAGGACCGTCGTGCGAGGTCGGTCGCCGGATCAGGCGGCCTGCTCGTTCTTGCGCGGGCGTCCACGCGGACGCTTGCGGGGGATCACCACTCCTTGGAGGAACAGCTCTCCGCCCCAGACGCCCCAGGGCTCACGCCTCTCCTGTGCTCCGGAGAGGCAGAGATCCCGGACGGGGCAGTCCTGGCAAAGCGCCTTGGCGAACTCGACGTCGGCCGGAGACTCGGCGAACCAGAGCTCCGAGTCGTTGACTCGGCAGGGCAGTAGCTCGTCGGGCACCGTGTCGGCCGTGTCGTGGAGCTCACCGAGCGTCGCAGGCAGCGAATCGGTGGTCCCGTCCCGGCGGTCGAGAACAGTGATGGTCATGTCTTTCACCTCCTTGTGTGACCTGATCGCTCGTGGATGAAGTTCGAAAAATCAGAAAGGCCGCGGATCCCGGTTCGGGTTCCGCGGCCTGGAGGCTGCCATCGCTGCTGAGTATCAACAGGAGGGTGGTCTCCAGGCACTGGTCCCCGGGAAGCCCTGGGTGGTCGCGAGACCCATGTCGCCGATGTGGCGAACGCGGGCGGACGTCGACACCTTGACGCCGGCAAACGCCGAAATGGCCGCAGCCTCGAGGGAGGTCTGGCCATATGCGGACACGCCGAACGCCGGGCTCTGAGCCGTCATCGTGCGGTTGGTCTTCATCATGCGGGCCACCTCCTTCGGGTGTCGGGCGCCGACCCAGCCACGGGTCGTCATGCGCAAGGTCGGTTACATCGTGAGAGGCACGCTACCGGGGGCCTCTCGTAAGCGGCAAACGATTTAGTGGGCATTTCGCGAAATTTCTCGAGAATCTTCATCCGACGACCTCCAGAAGGCCGTCGCCGTACCGCTCGAGCTTGGCCGGGCCGACTCCGCTGATGCGCAACAAGGCCGCCTGCGAGGTCGGACGCTGCTCCGCGATCAGCTGCAGGGTGGCGTCGGTGAACACCACGAACGCCGGGACGCTGTCCTCGTCGGCGCGGGCCTTGCGCCAGGCACGCAGCCGCTCGAAGAGCTCCTCGTCGTAGGACGCCGGACAGTCCTCACAGCGCCCGCGCTTCTTCTCCGCGGCGGTGGACAGCGGCTTCCCGCACTCGCGGCAGTGCGCCGCACGCCGCACCTTCGGCTTGGCGCTCGCGGCCCGGGCGGACGCCGGCAGCAGGTCGTCGAGGAACCGCGACGGCCGGCGGCTGCCTCGCCCGCCAGGAGTGCGCGCAGCCGCCCACGACAGCACGAGGTGCTCGCGGGCCCGGGTCATGCCGACATAGAGCAGCCGGCGCTCCTCTTCGATCTCGGCATCGGTGGTCGCATAGGTCAGCGGCATCGCGCCGTCGTGCATGCCCGCCAGGAACACCGCGTCCCACTCGAGCCCTTTGGCCGCGTGCAGCGTGGCCAGGGTGACCCCGCCGGCTGCCGGGGCGTGCTGTTCGGCCGCTCGTCGGTCGAGGTCCGCCACGAAGTCCGACGGATCCGCGGGCCCGGCTTCCTCGGCCATGGCCATGAGCGCCTGCAACGACTCCCAGCGGTCTCGGCTCTGCCCGCGGGTGGCCGGCGCCTCGGGCGCCCAGCCCATGCCGACGAGAGTCGCCCGCACGAGGTCGAGCAGGGACGACTCGCCGTCGTCGGTGCGCACGGCGGCCCGCAGCAGGGCCACTGCCTGCTTGACCTCCGCGCGCTCGAAGAAGCGAGCGGCGCCGCGCACGACGTAGGGCAGCCCGCGTGAGGCGAGCGCCTCCTCGAACGCCTCGGACTGGGCGTTGATGCGGAACAGGATCGCGATCTCAGAGGCGGCGAGACCGTCGCGCAGGAGGGCACCGACGGCGTCGGCGACCGCCCCGCCCTCGGCGACCTCGTCGGCCGCGGGTGTGTAGCGGACCGCCGGACCGGCGGACCGCTGGGCCCGCAGTCGGACCGAGGTCGAGCCCGAGCCGGCGAGCACGGCGTTGGCCGCGGCGACGACCTCGGGCGAGGAGCGGTAGTTGCGTGACAGCTCCACCGAGGTCGTGCCGGGGAACTTGCGCGGGAAGTCACGCAGGTAGGTCGCGTCGGCGCCCGCGAAGGAGTAGATCGTCTGAGCCGGATCGCCCACGACGCAGATCTCGTCGCGCCCACCGAGCCAGAGGTCGAGCAGTGCCGACTGGAGCGGCGAGACGTCCTGGAACTCGTCGACGACGAACCAGCGGTACTGAGCGCGGACCTGCGCCGCGACCCGCTCCTCCTCCGCGAGCATCCCGGCGGTCAGGAGCAGGACGTCTTCCATGTCCATGCGCGCCTGGGAGCGCTTGACCTCTTCGTAGCCCCCGAACAGCCGGCCGACCAAGTCATGGTCGAGCCCCGCGACGGCGCGCCCAAGACCGTCGGCCACGCGGGCGTAGTCGTCGGGCCCGACGTTGCTGACCTTGGCCCACTCGATCTCGGAGGCGAGGTCGCGCAGGAGCGCCTGGTCGGTCTGCACCCGCAGGCGACGAGCGGCGCCGACGATCAGCGGGATCTTCGACTCGGTCAGCGTCGGCAGCTCTCCGCCGTAGGTCGTCGGCCAGAACCAGCGCAGCTGACGCAGGGCGGCGCTGTGGAAGGTGCGCGCCTGGACACCGGGAGCGCCGAGCAGGCGGAGGCGGCCGCGCATCTCGCCCGCCGCGCGCGTCGTGAACGTGACCGCCAGGATCTCGGTGGGCGCGTAGATGCCCTCGGCCACGCCGTGGGCGATCCGGTGGGTGATCGCGCGGGTCTTGCCCGTGCCGGCGCCCGCCAGCACCCGCACCGGGCCCCGCAGCGCCTCGGCCACCTCGCGCTGCTCGGGATCGAGGGCATCGAGCAGATGTGCGACACCGGTCACGCGGGAACAACTCCTGGGAGACGATGGTTGAGCAGGTGGTTGAAAAGGTGATGGTCCAAGGTGCCATCAACAGTAGACGTGAGAAGGGACAGCCCTGGCGATGAGCGGCTCGGTCACGATGTACAGCACCCCGTGGTGCGGCTACTGCCATCGCCTCAAGGGCCAGATGGACCGCGAGGGCATCGACTACGAGGTCGTGGACATCGAGCAGAACCCGGAGGCGGCCGAGGTGGTCGAGCAGGTGAACGGCGGCAACCAGACCGTCCCGACCCTGGTGTACGCCGACGGCACCGCCCAGACGAACCCGTCCCTGATCCAGGTCAAGGAGAAGCTGGCCGCGCTGGCCTCCTGAGGGGTGTCGGCTTGCGCGCGAGCGCGCTACGCCGATCGCTGCGGTCGAGCGACCCGGCTTCGCCGTGTCGCTCGGTCCTCGCTCTCACCACGAGCCCGGCAGCGGGCCGCCGTACCAGTCCTCGACGAGTGACCGGCTGATCGAGACCCCGCCCGGAAGGACCAGCGTTCCCGCGGTCGTCTCGGCACGCATGGACTCGCGGGTGAACCAGCGGGCGTCCTGCATCTCCACGCCGTCGACGTGGACGTCGTGCGAGACGGCCCGGCCTCGAAAGCCCAGCATCAGGCTCGCCGGCAGGGGCCAGGGCTGGTTGCCGAAGTAGGTCACCTCGCCGACGACGATGCCGGTCTCCTCGGCGACCTCGCGGCGGACGGCGTCCTCCAGCGTTTCCCCGGGCTCCAGGAAGCCGGCCAGCGTCGAGTAGCGGCCCGTCGCCCAGACGTCCTGGCGGCCGAGCAGGAGCTCCTCATCGGGGGTCCCCGGCTCCCCGTGGGTGATCGCCATGATCACCGCCGGATCGGTGCGCGGGAACTCGCGATGCGCGTTCGCGCACTCCAGCTCGTGACCCGCCAGGACCGGCTGCAGCCGGCTCCCGCAGCGGCGACAGAAGCGGGTCGCGTGCAGCCACTCGGCCAGGCCGATCGCGTGAAAGACCAGCGGGGCCTGCTCGACGCCGTCGCCCGCGAGGTGGGGCAGCAGGTCGCGGATCCCGACCCAACCCTCCCCTTCGGCGTACGACGAGTCGACGACATGGGCGAACCACACGCGCCCCTCACGCTCACCCAGCAGGACGCGCGTGCCGTCGGACGGTACGCCGGACGCCGCCACGTCAGCGCCGGTGACCCAGGACACGACCCCGTCGGCCGGCCGAACCTTGCTGCCCGCCACGACCAGGACGCGGCTGTCCGAGTCGTCCCAGGCCTCCTGCAGCCACGCGTCGTCCGACCTCCGGTCCCCTCTGCGGTCGTGCGGATCGGCTGCCAGCTCCAGGTGCGGGAACATCACGGCAGCGAGGCTAGCCCGGCCCACGGTCCCAGCCGGGTGAGGGGCGCCTCCGGCACGGCCCGGCACAGCGAACTCATCGGCCCGGCACACGGCGAGCACACCCGGCGGACAGGCTCGAGCACCTATTCTCGCGTCATCACCGACTCCAGGAGTTGACCGGTCAGATGTCGCCGACCACCGCTCGCCGCCTACTGGCCTTCGTGCTGCCGGTGCACAACGAGGCCCCCGGTCTCCGTGCCTTCCACGACGCGCTCGTGACGGCGACGAACAAGCGGCCCGACCTCGACTTCGAGTTCGTCTACGTCGACGACGGCAGTCGCGATGCGTCCCTCGAGCTGCTCCTCGACCTGCGTACGGCCGACGAGCGGGTCACGGTGATCTCGCTGGCCCGCAACTTCGGACACCAGATCGCGGTGACGGCGGGGCTCGACGCTGCCGCCGGTCGCGACGCGGTCATCGTCATGGACACCGACCTGCAGGACCCGCCCGAGGTCAGCCTCCAGCTGATCGAGACCTGGGAGTCAGGCGTCGACGTCGCCTACGCCCAGCGCCGCACCAGGAAGGACTCCCCGTTCAAGAAGGGCACCGCCCACCTCTTCTACTGGCTGCTCACGCGGATGGCGTCGGTCGACATCCCCCGCAACGTCGGTGACTTCCGCCTCATGGACCGCAAGGTGGTCGCCGAGGTGATCCGCTACCGCGAGCACGACCGGTTCCTGCGCGGGATCGTCTCGCACGTCGGCTTTCGCCAGGAGGCGGTGCCGTTCGACCGCGACCCCCGGCACGCGGGGTCCTCGTCGTACCCCCTCCGCACGATGCTGAAGCTCGCCGCCGACGGCATCCTCGGCTTCTCGACGTTCCCCCTGCGGCTGATCTCGCGTCTCGGCATGGCGATCTCGCTGCTGAGCGTGCTGGGTGCGCTGTTCGTCATCTACGTCCGGGTCTTCGAGCCCGCGCGGACCGTGCCCGGCTGGGCGTTCATCGCGGTCGGTATGTTCCTGCTCGGCGGCCTGCAGCTGCTGATGATGGGCGTGATCGGGAGCTATCTCGGACGGGTGTACGTCGAGACCCAGGACCGCCCGCTCTACTCGCTGGCGATGGTCGCCCGCGGGCGCGACGAGGACAGCCAAGGAGACCACGGGCGATGAGCACGCACATCGGCGCCACCGCCGCACAGATCGCGCCCACCGTCCTGATGCCGGGTGACCCGCTGCGCGCGCGCTGGATCGCCGAGACCTTCCTCGACGATGCCGAGTGCTACACCGAGGTGCGGGGCATGCTCGGCTACACCGGCTCCTGGCGCGGGAGACGCGTCTCGGTGCAGGGCTCCGGCATGGGCCAGCCGTCGATGGCGATCTACGTCAACGAGCTGTTCTCCGAGTACGCCGTGCAGTCGGTGGTGCGCGTCGGGTCGTGCGGCGCCCTCACCGAACGCCTCGCGATCCGCGATGTCGTGATCGCGTCCGGGGCGTGCACCGACTCCTCGATGAACCGGATCGCCTTCGAAGGCCTCGACTACGCGCCGGTGGCCGACTTCGGGCTGCTGCGCGGAGCCGTGGAAGCGGCCGAGAGCCGAGGCACGCCGGCGCACGTCGGACTGCTGTTCTCCAGCGACTCCTTCTACGCCGCGCGGCCCGAGCTCACCAGACGGATGGTCGACTACGGCGTCCTCGCGGTCGAGATGGAGGCCAGTGCGCTCTACACCCTCGCCGCCAAGCACGGCCGCAAGGCGCTGGCGATCTGCACGGTCTCCGACCACATCGTGACCGGCGAGGAGACCTCCGCGGCGGAGCGGGAGCAGACCTTCGGTGACATGGTCGAGATCGCACTCACGGCTGCGCTCGGAGACTGACCAACCGCTCCAGCGCCGCACGGTCGAGAAGGTCGGGGGGCTCGACGAGCCGGCCGGAGCGTATGTAGTAGAACGCCGCCCGGACCCGGTCGACGTTCACGCCGGCGAGATCGGCCCAGGCGAGGCGGTACAGAGCGAGCTGGAGCGGATCGGCGTCGTCGCGGCGCGACGTCTTCCAGTCGACGACCAGGAAGTCGGCGGTGGCGTCATCCGGATTTTCGGCGTACACCGCGTCGATCCGGCCCCTGACCACCTGACCGCCCAGGACCAGCGCGAACGGCGCCTCCACGGCGTGCGGTCGCCGATCGGCGAACGGGCCACCCTCGAACGTCGCGATGAGCTCCGCGAGGTCGTCATCGGAGTCGATGCCGGCGTCCGCCTGCCCGGCGAGGTCGTCGGCCTCGAAGAGGTCCTGCTGACCGAAGCGTGCCTCCACCCAGGCGTGGAAACGGGTGCCGAACCGGGCCGCCGGCGACGGGGGCCGCGGCATCGGCCGCGCCAGCTCGCGTGCGAACGACTCGCTGTCGGAACGGAGGCGTCCCAGGGCGGTCGCGGACAGCGAGCTCGGCAGCGGGACCTCGACCACTCGGTCGCGGTCTGCCCGCGCCTCGCCGACGAGCCGCCCGAGCTCGAGGTCCCAGTCGGCGACCCGTGCCGCCTCGACGATGTCGAGCCCCTCGTCGGGCGACGCCGGGTCTGCCGCCCGCACGGCCTCGGCCGCGGCCAGCCGCAGCGACGACTCGCGCCCGGGCCCCGGCTCGGGCCAGGGACGCGACGGGTCGACGTCGTCGTAGGGGTTGGGGTCGCCCTTCTCGGGCTTCTCCAGCCAGCCGTCGACGGGCTCCCCCCACTCCTCGAGCTGCTCACGGACCACCTGCTGGTAGGCCGAGGGGCCGAAGGGGGTCGAGCGAGGGCTCCAGAGGTACGACGTGACGCTGAGCCGGTGGGCCGCCCGGGTGAACGCGACGTACCCCAGGCGCAGCTCCTCCTCGCGGTCGTGGGCCCGGGTGGCCTGGCGGTAGGCGTCCAGGGCGGCCTTGTCGTGGCCGTCGAGCTGTGGAAGATCGGCGGCATCGCCACGCAGGGGTGCGGGGAGAACGGCCGGGGACGACGTCCACAAGGTGCGCGAGCGGTTGGAGGGGAACCGGGTCTCGCACACCCCGACCAGGAAGACGCGGTGCCACTCGAGGCCCTTGGCGCGATGGACGGTCAGAAGCTTGACCGAGTCTGCGGCCGTCGGGTTCGCAAGGTCGAGGCCGTTGCCCTGGTCGTCCTCCGCAGTGAGGTAGGCCAGCAGGGCCGACAGCGAGACGTCGCCGTCGACCGCCTGGAACTCCGCAACGGCCTTGACGAACAGGTCGAGGTTGTCGCGACGCGCAAGGGCGGCCGGTGAGACCGCCGAGGCCAGCTCGACATCGACGCCCGAGGTGTCGATGATGCGGCGGACGACGTCGAGCAGCGGCTCGCCCACGCTGCGGCGCAGCATCCGCAGCTCGCCGCTGAGCAGCCGGAACCGCTCGCGCGCCTCCGGGGAGTACGGTGCGTCGCCGGGCGAGTCCAAGGCGTCGCACAGGGCCGGGATCTCGGCCGGGTCGACGCCGTCGGCGATGCCGATCAGCTGGTCGTCGAGCGTGTCCGCCTCGCGGGCCGACCCACCCGCCAGCCCGGCGGCGCGC
The DNA here is from genome assembly GCA_036271155.1 of Nocardioides sp. GTDB lineage: Bacteria > Actinomycetota > Actinomycetes > Propionibacteriales > Nocardioidaceae > Nocardioides. The sequence continues at coordinate 19,529 of DATBBE010000261.1, forward strand.
CGCCCGAGCAGGCGGAGGTCGCGCGGGCCCACCGCCCAGCGGGGTCCGGTGAGGAGGCTGAGCAGCGAGGCGTTGGCCGTGACGTCGTTCAGCAGGTGCAGCGTTGCCACCACCTCGGCGACCTCGGGCAGACGGATGAGCCCGGACAGGCCCACGATCTCCACGGGCACGTCGCGCGCGGTCAGAGCGTCGAACACCTCGGCGGCGTGGGCGTTGTCGCGGGTCAGCACACCGAGGTCGGACCAGGCGGCGCCGTCGGCATGGGCATG
>DATBBE010000262.1:0-6241 GCA_036271155.1 Nocardioides sp.
GCGCCGACGTCAACGCCGTCCTCCGCAGCCAGCCGCGCGACGCCGTGATCATCAGCATCAACGCGCCACAGGTGCTGGCGATCGCCCAGCGCACCACCCCGGTGCGGTTCCAGTACTTCAGCGCCGACGTGGAGCGCTATCTCGACGGCACCTACCCCGGAGGCATGCGGGGCTACATCCAGGGCCTCCAGCGCCACCGGCCGACGATCGTCGCCCTCGGGTCGACGTTCCGGGGCCTGTGGCCCTACGGCTGGCTGACCCGCGACTACGTCCGGATCGGGACCGGGGTCGGGGTCACCTGGTACGTCGCGCGTGCGGCCGGAGCGGCAGCCATCGACCGGGCGCGGCTGGCCCACTCCGAGGCCATGCGGGCCTACGGGCGGTAGCGCGCGCCGGCTCGGGCATTTGGGGTCGATGTCGCGGAAGCGGCAGAGTCCTCGGGCATGAGCGAGCGCCAGTTCCCCGACATGTGGGTGGATCCCGAGGACGACCCCCGTGACACCGACTCCCCCGTGGCCCGCGGCGAGAAGGCCGTGCTCGCCGAGTACCTCGACCACTTCCGGATGACCTTCGAGATGAAGTGCGAGGGCCTGGACGCCGAGCAGCTGGCTCAGCGCAGCGTGCCGCCGTCCTCGATGTCGCTCCTCGGCCTGGTCCGGCACCTGGCGTCGGTGGAGTTCCACTGGACCCGCCGCTTCATCGAGGGACACCCCGAGCTGCCCCGGCCGTTCAAGTCCCCGGAAGACCGCGACCTCGACTTCAACGGAGCGGTACCCGACGATGCGGTGGTCGCGGAGGCATGGGAGACCTGGCGGGCCGAGGTGGCTCATGCGCGCGAGGTCTACGCGGCGCACGACGACCTCGGCGTCCTGGTCGGGCCCGAGGGCGACGATCAGAACGAGCTCCGCGAGATCGTCGTCCACCTGATCGAGGAGTACGCCCGTCACTGCGGCCACGCGGACCTTCTGCGCGAACGCATCGACGGTCGCACCGGTCAGTAGCCTGGCCCCGTGAGCGAGCCCCTCCATCACTCCGAGAGTGACCGCAGAGCCCATGGCTGGGGGCTGGCGACGGTCGTCACCGACGGCGCGGCCACGGGCACGGTGCTGGACACCTGGTACCCCTCACCTGCCCTCGGAACCCTGCCGGCAGCCTCCGGTGCCGTCGGCCACGAGTGGGGCGCCCTCCTCGGCGACGACCCTGACCGACGCGTGCGCACGCAGCCGGTCAGCACCGAGATCGACCTCGACGAGCCCCCGCGAGACGTCCCGGACGCCTACCTGCGCCTGCACCTGCTGTCACACCGTCTCGTCCCGCCGCACGGGCTCAACGTCGACGGCATCTTCGGGGTCCTGACGAACGTCGTGTGGACCAGCGCCGGGCCCTGCCCCGTCGACGACTTCGAGGCGACCCGGCTCCGGCTCCGGGCCCATGGTCCCCTCCAGGTTCTCGGGATCGACAAGTTCCCCCGGATGACCGACTACGTCATCCCCACCGGCGTCCGCATCGCCGACGCCGACCGGGTGCGACTCGGCGCCCACCTCGCCGAGGGCACCACGGTGATGCACGAGGGCTTCGTGAACTACAACGCCGGCACGCTGGGCACCTCGATGGTCGAGGGGCGAGTCTCGGCGGGCGTCGTCGTGGGCCACGACTCCGACATCGGTGGCGGGGCCTCGATCATGGGCACGCTGTCCGGCGGCGGCACCCAGGTCGTCTCGATCGGGGAGCGTTGCCTGGTCGGGGCCAACGCCGGCGTCGGCATCTCGCTCGGCGACGACTGCGTCGTCGAGGCGGGTTGCTACGTCACCGCCGGCACCAAGGTGACGCTGCCCGACGGGCAGGTCCGCAAGGCGCTCGAGCTGTCCGGGGGCGACCACCAGCTGTTCCGACGCAACTCGGTGACCGGCACCGTCGAGGTCGTGCCGTGGCGCGCCGGAGGCGTGGTCCTCAACGACGCGCTCCACCAGAACTGACTGCCGGATGGGCCTGACCAGACGCATCGCCGCCGTCGTCGTCCCGCTCGGCCTCGTGATCGGGGGTGTGGCCTACGGCGTCTCCCGGCACTCTTCGAACGACGACAAGACGCTCGGGGAGTGCACGACGAAGGTCGGCCGGCTGACGGTGGTGCTGACCGACGAGCAGGCGCGCAACGCCAGCCTGATCTCGGCGATCTCGATCCGGCGCGGCATGCCCGCCCATGCAGCCACGATCGGCCTGGCCACCGCGCTCCAGGAGTCCAAGCTGTACAACCTGCGCGGCGGCGACCGCGACTCCCTGGGGATCTTCCAGCAGCGCCCGTCCGAGGGGTGGGGCACACCGAGCGAGATCCTCGACCCGGTCCACGCCACCAACTCGTTCTACGACGCCCTGGAGAAGGTCCCCGGGTACGCCGACCTGCCGGTCACCAAGGCTGCCCAGGAGGTTCAGCACTCGGGGTTCCCGGAGGCCTACGCCTCCTACGAGAACGACGCGCGAGCCCTGGCGTCGGCTCTGACCGGCTACTCCGCAGGCGCCTTCTGGTGCCATCTCCCCGCACCGGCCGGTCCCGCCACTCCGGCTCCCCGACGGGCCAGCGACCTCCGGAAGGCCCTCCTGCCGGCGTTCGGCAGCCTCGACGTGAGCGTCGGCGTCGGCGGTCACGTGGAGGTCGCCGCGCCGTCAGCGCCACGCGGCTGGGCGCTGGCGTCGTACGTCGTGGCCCACGCCCACGCACTCGGGGTCGCGACGGTCACCTTCCAGGGACGCGAGTGGTCGGCAGACAGCAACCGCGGGTGGCAGCACGCGGCCGACAGCGCCTCCCCGGACTCCGTCGTCGTCGGCTGAGCGGATTTCCCGACCCGGCGGTTTTGCCGAAACTTTGCCTGGGAAGGGGTCACCGGCGCCCCATCTCCCCCTACGCTGGACGTCACGTGCAGAGCCCGGGGGGGCTTTGGGGCATGAGCCTGCGGGCTCGGGGGGTTTGAGATGCACAGTTCCACTCTGTTCACGGTCGGCACCGCCCTACGGCGTGCCGAGGACAACCACCTGCCGGTGGAGGTGCTGGTCCACGGCCAGTGGATCCGCGGCAACGTGGCTGGTCTCGACGGTCAGGGCGTCATCCTGAGCACGCACTCGGAGTACTCCGTGGTGCGCCTGGACTCGGTCTCCGCGGTGCGCATCCCGGAGACGATGCCGGACGCGCCGGTCGCCGAGACCTTCGACGAGCAGCACCAGCTGGCGATGGCAGCCCGCGAGGACGACGGCTCGTTCGCGATGCCGGGAGCGACTGTCTAGAACGACGCCTGGGTCAGTCGTTGCGCCGCCGCCTCGATGCGCTCGTCGGTCGCGGTCAGCGCCACCCGCACGTGACGCGCGCCCGCGGCACCGTAGAACGTGCCGGGCGCGACCAGGATGCCCAGCTCCGCGAGGGCGCCCACTGTCTTCCAACAGTCCTCGTCGCGGGTGCTCCAGAGGTACAGCGACGCCTCTGAATGGTCGATGCGGAACCCGGCCCGCTCCAGGGCTCCTCGCAGGGTGGCGCGTCGCGTCAGGTAGCGCCCGCGCTGCTCCTCGACGTGGGCGTCGTCGGACAGGGCCGCGGCCATCGCCACCTGCTGCGGCCCGGGCTCGATGAGACCGAGGTTCTTGCGCACGGCGAGCAGCTCGGCGACCACGGCCGGGTCGCCGGCCACGAAGCCGCAGCGGTAGCCGGCCAGGTTGGAGCGCTTCGACAGGGAGTGGACGGCGAGGACCCCGTGGTGGCTGTCGCCGCAGACGTCGGGGTGCAGGACGGAGACGGGCTCGGCGTCCCAGGCGCACTCGAGGTAGCACTCGTCGCTGACCACGAGGGTGCCCCGCTCACGGCACCAGTCGACGACCTTCTTCAGGTGGGCGACGGGCAGCACCCGTCCGGTCGGGTTGGAGGGCGAGTTGAGCCAGAGCAGAGCCGGCCGCTCCGGCCCGAGACTGGTCAGCGAGTCGCTGGCGACGCCTCGGGCTCCCACCAGCGTCGCCCCCACGGCGTACGTCGGGTAGGCCAGCTCAGGGAAGACGACCAGGTCGCCGGGCCCGAGGCCCAGCTGCATCGGCAGGGAGGCGACCAGCTCCTTGCTGCCGATGACGGGCAACACGCCGTCGGTGTCGAGACCGGTCACGCCGTGGCGGCGAGCCAGCCAGTCGACGGCCGCCTGCCTGGTCTCGGGCAGGCCGATCACCTGCGGGTACCCGGGTGAGTTCGAGGCTCGTTCGAGTGCCCGTCTGACCACGTCTGGCGTGGGGTCGACCGGCGTGCCGACCGAGAGGTCGACGATGCCGTCGGGGTGCGCACGGGCCGTGGCGGCGTGCTCGGTGAGCTGGTCCCACGGGAAGTCGGGCAGACGCCGGGAGACCGGCTCCGTCATCGCGGCAGGGTCACTCGTCGTGCTCTTGGGGCGGGAGCTCGGCTACGAGTGCGTGGTCGTGGTCGATCTCGCCGAGCTTGGCGGCGCCGCCGGGAGAGCCCAGCTCGTCGAAGAAGTGGACGTTGGCGTCGTAGTAACCCTTCCACTCCTCGGGGGTGTCGTCCTCGTAGAAGATCGCCTCGACCGGGCACACCGGCTCGCAGGCGCCGCAGTCCACGCACTCGTCGGGATGGATGTAGAGCATGCGCTTGCCCTCGTAGATGCAGTCGACCGGACACTCGTCGACGCAGGCCCGGTCCTTGAGATCGACACACGGCTGGGCGATGACGTAGGTCACCTGGTCCTCCTGAGCAAGATGCGTTGCGCTGTCAGGCCGAAGCCTAGTATCCCCGCGTGACCAGTGCCGGGACCGCCCACGGCCTGGGCCCGCATGTCGTGGGTCAGCGGGTCGTCGTACGCCGGGTGCTGCGGGGCGAGACGGGGCCGTCGGGAGGCCCTGCCATGACCGACGTGCTGGGGACCCTCGTGTCCTGGGAGGACACGACGTGCGTCGTGGTACCCGAGTCGGGGCCCCCCGTGACCATCGCGCTGGCCGACGTCGTGACCGGGAAGCCGGTGCCGCCGCGCGGGTCGGTGCGGCAGCGCGTGACGGCACGCGAAGCGGAGATCCGAGCCCTCCCGCTCTGGACCGCACCGAGCACACAGCCGCTCGGCGAGTGGCTCCTCCGCGTCGTCGAGGGCGAGCGTGGGCGCGGCTCACGCCGAGCGAACTCGTGCCTGGCGATCGGCGATCCCGGCCTGCCGCTCGCACCGGCCGCCGCGCGCGTGGCGGAGTTCTACCGAGCCCACGGCCGCGAGGTGCTCGTCCAGGCCGAGGCCGGCTCGGAGGTCGAGTCCGGACTGGCCGGGCTCGGGTGGCGGGTGCTCGAGCCGCTGGACGCGCCGTACCTCGTCGGCTCGCTGGTGATGGCCCGACGTGGGGCCGGTCCCGACGAGGGCGTGCAGACCGTCGTCGACGGGACCCGGATCCTGGCGACGGTCGACATCGACGGCGAGGAGGTCGGGCGCGCGCGAGGAGAGCTCAACTCCGACTGGCTGTGGGTCCACGGCCTGCAGGTCCAGGGGTCGCGACGGCGGCACGGTCTCGGCCGGCGGCTGATGTCCGGGCTGCTCGAGGCCGGGGCGGAGACAGGCGCCGGGACGGTGTGGCTCGAGGTCGACCGGGAGAACACCGCCGCCTGGATGCTCTACGCCGGGCTCGGCCTGCGCGAGCACCACCTGTGCCACTACCTGCAGGCCCCCGCGAACTGACACCGAACCGATCCGCCCTCTGCCGCATCAGACCTTGTACACGGTGCAACCGGGGGCCGACCTCCAGCGCGATCGCGTGGATGTCGGAGCCGTGAGTGAGGGCCGGCGTGGTGCGTGGGGACCGCGTCGGCCCTCATGTCCGTGGCCACGTCACCGCCCTGGCCCCGTCACGCCCGAGTCGTCAGGGGCGGCCGAGCCGCGCGGCCACCTCGGCCACCTGGGCAATGTCGGCCGGCCCGACCCGGCAGCAGCCACCGACCAGCCGCGCGCCGCGCGTCACCCAGCTCTCCACCGCTCCGGGATCGAAGGCTGACTCCCCGGTCCACCGACGCCCGACGGCGTCCCAGCCCTGACCGGAGTTGGGGTAGGCGACGAGCGGGCGACCCGCGCCGGCGAGAGCGGTGACGACGTCACCCGGCGCGCAGCAGTTGACGCCGACGGCGACGATCTCGGCGACGTCGGCGGCCATGGCCCAGGCCTCGGCGAGCGGCTCGCCGGACCGGGTGCGATCGCCGTCGGCCGAGAGACTGAGCCAGGCCACGAGCCCG
>DATBBE010000263.1:0-10897 GCA_036271155.1 Nocardioides sp.
AGGCCACGTTGCAGGCCAAGGTCCCCGGAAAGAGGTGGAAGCCGGTGAGGAGCACGTCGGACGTCACCTTCAGCGACTTCGGCGGCTACGGCCACAAGGCGAAGGGCAACGTCGAGTATCGCGTGCACTACTCCGGCGACGGCACCTACTCGGCGACGAACTCGAACGTGGTCGTCGTGACGACCCTGTGGAAGGTCAAGGACACCAGTGCCTGCCCCGTCGGCCGCTGCCACATCAGCGGCAAGCTCACACCGACGGCCAAGCACAAGAAGCTCATCGTGCAGATCAAGGAGGGCCACTGGAAGACGTTCCGGGTCCTGCACACCAGCGCCAGGAGCAAGTACAAGGTCGGCGTGGCCACCAGGCACGGCAAGCCCACCAAGTACCGCCTGCTCATCCCCGGCACCAAGAACCTCACCGGGGTGAAGATCCCCTACGAGGTCCACCGGGTCTGAGGCGGGTCTGAGCCTGCGTCAGCCGGCCTGGAACTGGATGGTGTGCCAGCCTGACGCACCGTTCGGGACCGGGTCGGCGCGCACGGCCGTCTGCACCTGACCGTCGTCGTTGACCGCACGCACGGCGAGCTGATGGTGCCCCGCGGACGCGTCGACGGTGGCGACCCACTGCACCCACGAGTCGGTGATGTTCTTCTTGGCGATGGTCGCCGGCTGCCAGCCGCCGCCGTCGAGCTGCACCTGCACCGCGGAGATGCCGGTGTTCTGCTGCCAGGCCAGGCCGCCCACGCGCACCTGTCCGGCGGACACGTGGGCGCCGTTGCCCGGCACGTCGATCCGTGAGGCCAGCTTGACCGGCCCCTGCTCCGACCAGCCCCGCTCGGTCCAGTACGCCCTGAACGAGTCGAACGTCGTGACCTCGATCTCGCGCACCCACTTGCACGCCGACACGTAGCCGTACAGGCCCGGCACCAGCGTGCGCACCGGGAACCCGTGCTCGATCGGCAACGGCGCGCCGTTCATCGCATAGGCCAGCATCGCCCCGCGGTCGTCGAGCATCGCCGACAGCGGCGTACCGCACGTCCAGCCGTCGTCGGAGGTCTGCTTCACCGCGTCGGCGCCGCGCTGGACGCCGGCCTCCTCGAGCAGGTCCTTGAGATGGGTGCCGCTCCACCAGGCGTTGCTGATCCGGGGGCCGCCGACGGTGTTGGAGACGCAGTTGAGGGTCATCCAGACCTCGGAGCGCTGCCGCTTGAGGAGGTCGGCGTACGTCAGGGTGATCTCGCGGTCGACCATCCCGTGGATCCGCACGTTCCAGGCGTCGGGCGAGATCGCGGGCGGGCTGAGCGAGGTGTCGATCCGGTAGAAGCGGTTGGCCGGGGTCTGCCACTTCGCGATGCCCGCCAGCCCCACCTCGACCCCGGACGGCGCTCCCGGGTTCGTGACCCCGGGGAGCTTGAGCGCCTCCCGAGCGGCGTCCACCGCTCGCCGGTGGCCGCCGACCTTCCAGCCGAGCAGGCCGACGACGACGCTGCCCACGCCCACCCCCGAGGCTGCGAGCAGGAACCTGCGCCCGGGATCCATCGCCGACTCGTCCCGAAAGGGCTGGGGTCGCAGCTGAGCGGTGAGCACACTCAGCGCGGCCATCCAGGTCAGCACGCCGACCAGGCTCGGCAGGATGCCGGTCGCCGGGGCGGCGTACGCCGACTGGTTCGCGATGAGCCCGATCACGCCGAGCACCACGAAGCCGGCGATGCCGCCCCCGGGGCTGCGCTTGGAGATCAGACCGAAGACGGCGAACAGCAGGAACACCACGATCACGACGCCGGTCACCAGGAACGGCTTGTCGTTGCGTCCCACGATCTTGATCAGGTGCTCGGCGACCGACCCGGGAGTCAGGCGGATCACCATCTCGGCGACATCGGTCACCGGGTTGCCGTTGAGTCCGAGCCAGGTGGCGGTGAGGTACGCCGTGGCGAGACCGCCGACACCGGCCAGCAGGCCGGCCAGCGCCCACTGCACACGCATCCGCACGACTCGATTGTTGCTCGGGCATGATCGTCACCGTGGCCGAAGGATCTTACGGAGTGCGAACAGGCATCGGGGCCGACGTACACCGCCTCGCTGACGGCGTCCCGATGCGGCTGGCCGGGCTCGCCTGGCCCGACGAGCCACAGGGCCTGGAAGGCCACTCCGACGGCGACGTGTGCGCCCACGCCATGTGCGACGCGCTGCTCGCGGCCGCGGGCCTCGGCGACCTCGGGTCGACCTTCGGCACCGCCGAGCCGGAGTGGGCGGGTGCTTCGGGCGCCGCGCTGCTGACCGAGACCGCCGCGCGGGTACGACGCGCGGGATACGAGATCGGGAACGTCTCGGTGCAGGTCATCGGCAACCGACCGCGGCTGGGGCCGCGCAGGGACGAGGCCACCGGAGTGCTGTCCGCGGCCATCGCTGCTCCGGTGTCGCTCGCCGCCACCACGACCGACGGTCTCGGGCTGACCGGCCGCGGCGAGGGTGTCGCCGCGATCGCCACGGCCCTGGTCCACCGATGAGCCGCTGAGCTGATGCGGGCAGCGGTCGTCGTCCTCGCGGCCGGGGCGGGGACCCGGGTCGGCGCCGAGGTGAACAAGGTGCTGCTCCCCCTGGCCGGCGTCCCGGTGGTGGCCCGCTCCGTGCGCACGGCTCGCGGGGTGGCCGGGGTCGAGCGCGTCGTGCTGGTCGTGCGCGAGGGCGACCAGGAGGGGGTCCGCGCCGCCGTCGAGCCCTACCTCGAGGAGCCCGGACCCGACGTCTCGATGGTGGTCGGCGGCGAGACCCGGCACCGCTCCGAGTGGGCCGCCCTCTGCGTGCTGGCGCCCGCGATCGAGTCGGGCGAGGTCGACGTCGTGGCGATGCACGACGCGGCCCGGCCCCTCGCGACCCGCGCGCTGTACGACGCCGTGCTCGGCTCGGCGTCCCGAGTCGGCGGGGCGATCCCGGTGGCCCGGCTCCACGACCTGGTCGCGGCCGACGGGTCGAGCCTGCCTGACGCGCTGGTCGGTGTGCAGACGCCCCAGGCCTTCGGTGCCCGCGAGCTGCTGGGCGCACACCTGGCCGCACGGGCCGACGGCTTCGAGGCCACCGACACCGCAGCGATCCTCGCGGCCTACACCGACCTCGACATCGCAGCGGTCGAGTCGGAGGAGCAGAACCTCAAGCTCACCGTCGCCGACGACTTCGTGGTCGCCGCAGCCCTCATCGCGCGGTGAGAGCCTCGAGCCCCGGGAGGTCCTCGGGGGTGCGGACGCGGCGCGCGTCGATGGGGGCCTCGAGCAGGACCACCTCGTGCCGCGTGCGGAGAGCTGCGAGGGCCTCACCGAGGTCGGTGGCCGGCCAGTCGTCGGACGCAGCGACCACCGCGGGCGGGAGCACCAGGGGTGAGGCCAGTCGGCGCAGCCCCTCCCGGTCGTACGTCGCGCCCACGGCCTGACCGACGGGGGTCTCGACCAGCTCCTTGACCGTGTCGGTGACCGGGAGGACCCCCGCGACCACCACGCCCTCGGTGACCGATCGGCGTACACAGGCGGCGATGAAGTCCGGCGGCGTCATCGGGCACAGGACGTCGTGCCAGACCAGGGCCATCCCCGCCTCGCGCACGTCGTCCCACGGGGTGGTCAGGTCGAGCAGCTGCACCCCGGCCTCACCCATCGCCCAGGCCGCGCACGCGACCAGCGGCTCCCCGTGGAGCAGGGCGAACGGCAAGGACCCCCGATCGCCCTCCAGGACGACCCCCAGGGCGATCGGCCCCTCCCCCACGTCGTCGTCCATGGGGCGGATCGTACGGCTGTCGGAATCCCCGCTTCAGCGGGGTTCCTGCAGGTTCCTGGCCTCTGCACACCCCCATAACCCTCAGAACACCCGCGTAAGCGGGGTTTCCTGGGGCTGGTGTGACTCCGGGAAAAGCCGAAGGCCCCGCCCACCGGAGTGGTGCGGGGCCCTCGTTGATCGGCTCTCAATACCGAATCAGGAGGCGAGAACCTCGTCGAGGATGGCCTCGGCCTTGTCCTCGTTGGTGTTCTCTGCCAGGGCCAGCTCGGAGACCAGGATCTGACGAGCCTTGGCCAGCATCCGCTTCTCGCCGGCCGACAGGCCGCGGTCACGCTCGCGGCGCCACAGGTCGCGCACGACCTCAGACACCTTCATCACGTCGCCGCTGTGCAGCTTCTCGAGGTTCGCCTTGTAGCGGCGGGACCAGTTGGTCGGCTCCTCGACGTGCGCGGCACGCAGGATGTCGAAGACGCGGTCCAGCCCGTCCTTGTCGACGACGTCGCGAACGCCGACGAGGTCGAGATTGCAGGCCGGCACCCGGACCACGAGGTCTTGCTGGGCCACGATCCGAAGGACGAGATACTCTCTGTCCTCACCCTTGATCGTCCGCATCTCGATGTCCTCGATGACGGCGGCCCCGTGATTGGGATACACAACCGTTTCGCCCACGGTGAAAGACATATTCTTCAGTACCACCCTTCTTAGGTGACCATTCTAACACGTGCGCGCGCGGCCTCCGATTGCGTCGTCGCAGGTCAGAGGCGGTTTCAAGGCTTGACAGATTTGCCGTCGATGTGCCTGCGCGGGCCCCTGGCCATACGGCGTGTCGGCCGGTACGCCGTCGCCCGATGCGGTCGATGACGGATACTGCGGGCCATGTCCGCACCCTCCGCTCCCAGCGAGCCGGAGACCGGCGCCGAGCCCCCACGACACGCGCTCGCGAGACTGACTCCGGTGCTGCTCGCACGGTCGGCCCATCCGCGTCAGGGAGTGCTCACCGCGCTCGGTCTGGCGGTCGCCGCCGCCTTCTCGGGGCGCACTGCCCGCGAGGTCGGCCTGGTCGCGCTCACCGTGCTGGTCGGGCAGGCGCTGCTCGGGTGGGACAACGACCTGACCGACGAGCGGTCCGACCGGGCCGACGAGCGCGACCCGAAGCCGCTCGTCGCCGGCACCCTCGACCGGGGCACACTCACCTTCGCGCTGGCCTGCGCGGTGCTGCTCGTCGTGCCGCTCTCACTCTCCAGCGGCGTCGATGCCGGGCTGGCCTACCTGGTCTCCCTCGCGGTCGGTGTGCTGGGCAACCGCCTGCTGCGCGGAGGGCTGTGGTCCTGGCTGCCGTGGGCGATCGCGTTCGCGACGTACCCGGCGTACCTCTCGTACGGCGGCTGGGGCGGTGCGGCCGACGGGCACCCACCGACGGCCGCGATGACCGTGGCTGCCGCCTTCCTGGGCGTCGGAGTCCACGTCCTGACCTCGCTGCGCGGTCTGGTCGACGACAACCGAGCGGGTCGCAGACACCTGCCGCTGCGCCTGGCGCTCCGCGTGGGAGCGCCCCGTCTGCTGGTGCTGGCAGGTCTCTACTGCGTCGTGCTGACCGGGGTCATCGCGGTGGTCGGCAGCACCGTCGGGCTGTCCCGCTAACCGGCGCAGCAGCCGGCCCCGAACCCGGCCTCGAACCCGGCCCCGAGTCGGCTCTGGGGACGCCGGACCAGCCCGCTAGGGTGTCGCTCGTGAACCTGCGTCGCAGCCTCGCGCTCGGAGCCGCCGGCCTCGCCGCCATGACCGCGCTGAGCGCGTGCGGCTTCAACTACCCCACCGACAAGATCAACAACCTGACGGCCGGGGTCGACTACCGCGACGGCACCGTGGACATCCTCAACGCCGTCGTGGTCGCCAAGCAGGCGAACACCGGCACCTTCGTGGCGACGTTCGTCAACGGCAGCCCCACCAAGGCGGTGAGCCTGCAGACCGCTTCGGGCGACAACGCCACGATCTCCAGCGTGGACGCCAAGCCGTTCACCCTCCAGCCCGGCACGATGCGTAACCTCGCGGCCGACCGGGGGATGCCGGTGAGCGGCACCTTCGCGCTCGGACAGTTCGTCACCATCACCTTCCAGTTCGACGACGGAGAGACCGCCAACCTCCAGGTCCCGGTCGTCACCGACGACGGGCAGTGGGCCGGGCTCGACATCGCCACCCCGTCGCCGAGCTCGACACCCTCCGACTCGACGTCACCGTCAGCGACCGACAGTCCGAGCGCGTCCTCGTCGAGCTGACATGAGCCACACGCTGATCCTGCTCCGCCACGGCGAGAGCGTCTGGAACGCCGAGAACCTCTTCACCGGGTGGGTCGACGTCGACCTGTCCGCCAAGGGCCGGGCTGAGGCCGCGCGCGGTGGCGAGCAGCTGCGCGAGGCCGGCATCCTGCCGGACGTCGTCCACACCTCGCTGCTGCGGCGTGCGATCAGCACCGCCGCCATCGGCCTCGACGTCGCAGATCGCCACTGGATCCCCGTGCGCCGCAGCTGGCGCCTCAACGAGCGCCATTACGGCGCGCTGCAGGGCAAGAACAAGAAGCAGACTCTCGACGAGTACGGCGAGGAGCAGTTCATGCTCTGGCGCCGCTCGTTCGACGTACCCCCTCCGCCTCTGGACGACGACGACGAGTTCTCGCAGGCCCATGACGTCCGGTACGCCGACCTCGGTGACGAGCTGCCTCGCGCCGAGTGCCTCAAGGACGTCATCGAACGCCTCCTGCCCTACTGGGACGGTCCCCTCGCCGACGACCTCCGCGCCGGACGGACCGTGCTCGTCGCCGCCCACGGCAACAGCCTGCGGGCCATCGTCAAGCACCTCGACGCCGTCAGCGACGACGACATCGCCGGCCTCAACATCCCGACCGGCATGCCGTTGGTCTACGAGCTCGACGACGACCTGCGGCCGACGGTGCCGGGCGGTCGGTACCTCGATCCGACCGCGGCCGCCGAAGCTGCCGCGGCCGTCGCCAACCAGGGTCGCTAGACCTCCGACGCGACCGGGTACTGCCCGGTGACCACGAAGATCACCCGGTTGGCGACGGACACCGCGTGGTCGGCGATGCGCTCGTAGTAGCGGCCGAGCAGGGCGATGTCGACCGCCGACTCGACGCCGTGCTGCCAGTCGTCACCCAGCAGCTGGGTGAAGCTGCCCCGACGCAGCTGGTCCATCTCCTCGTCGTCACGGCCGAGCTCGATGGCGGCGTCGACGTCGCGGTCGGTGATGACCGACGCGACCCTGCGGACCATGTCCTCGGCCACCTCGCCCATCCGCGCGATCGTCGGCCGAGCCTCCTCGGGCACCGCGATGTCGGGGACGCGGAGGCGTGCGATCTTCGCGACGTGCACGGAGAGGTCGCCCATCCGCTCGAGCTCACTGACCATCCGTAGGGCCGAGACCACGACGCGCAGGTCGCCGGCCACCGGCTGCTGGAGCGAGAGCAGGGAGAACGCCGTCTCCTCCACGCGCGAGCGGGCGGCGTCGATCTTGGCGTCGGCGGCGATGACCTGCTCGGCCACCTCCACGTTCCCCTCGAGGAGTGCCTGGGTGGCGTGGCGGACGGCGGTCTCGACCTCCTGGCAGATCTCGGCGAGGTCGGAGAAGATCGAGTCCAGCTGCTCGTGGAACGCTTCGCGCATGGCCGTCACGCTAAGTGGCCAAGGTGTCCGGACGGGGCCGACTGGTGAACGCGTCGTGAACTCTCCGTGAGCACGACGTCCACGGGCGAACGCCAGGTGTCCTGATGCGTACGATCTGTGTGTGAGCCCCACGACGCAGGCTTTTCTGGCCGCGCTCATCGGGGCCATCGTCGCCGGTGGCGCTGTGCTCGCCTGGCACGTGAGCCAGGATCAGCAGCAGGCCGCGACGGTCCCGGACGAGCCGGCGCTCCCCAGCGGTGTCGCCAACGTGCTGTCGGTGCTGCGCTCGAGCGCGCTGGTGGTCGACGACGAGGACGAGGTCGTCAAGGCCTCGGCGCCGGCGCTGGCCTTCGGGCTGGTCCGCGGTGGGCGGCTGGTGCCGAAAGACCTGGCCGACCTCGTGCAGCAGGTACGCCGCGACGGACAGATCCGCGAGACCGAGCTGACCCTGCCGCGCTCCAGCGGCCCGCCACGCATGGTGACCGCGCGGGTCGCGCCGTTGAGCTCCCGCTACGTCCTGGCCCTGGTCGAGGACCGCACCAAGGAACGCCGCGTCGAGGCGGTACGCCGGGACTTCGTGGCCAACGTCTCCCACGAGCTGAAGACCCCGGTCGGAGCGATCAAGCTCCTCGCCGAGGCCGTGGGCGATGCCTCGGAGGACCCGGAGGCCGTCGAGCGGTTCGCCAGGCGGATGCTCATCGAGAGCGACCGCCTCACGCGGATGGTCCAGCAGATCATCGAGCTGTCGCGCCTCCAGGGCGACGAGCCCCTGGAGGCACCGGCCGTCGTCGACGTCGACGAGGTGGTGAAGCGCTCGGTCGACATCACGGTCATGGATGCGTCCAGCAAGCACATCTCGGTCGTCACCGGCGGCACCCCGGGCCTCACCGTCTTCGGCAACGAGGAGCAGGTCTCCGCCGCCATCACCAACCTGGTCGCCAACGCGGTGGCGTACTCCGGCAACGACTCGACCGTCCTGGTCTCCACCAAGCCGAACGACGACATGGTCGAGATCTCGGTGGTCGACCAGGGCATCGGCATCCCGCAAGACGAGCTGGACCGGATCTTCGAGCGCTTCTACCGCGTCGACCCGGCCCGGCACCGTTCCACCGGCGGGACGGGACTCGGGCTCTCGATCGTCAAGCACGTCGCAGCCACCCACGGCGGCGACGTACGCGTGTGGTCCTTGGAGGGACAGGGCTCCACCTTCACCCTGTCCCTTCCCCGATCCCAGCAGGAGGAGTACGCCTCATGACACGAGTACTGGTCGTCGAGGACGAGGAGAGCTACGCAGACGCCTTGTCCTACATGCTCCGCAAGGAGGGGTACGACGTGTCGCTGGCCGCGACCGGCCCGGACGCCCTGGCGGAGTTCGACCGCAACGGCGCCGACATCGTGCTCCTCGACCTGATGCTGCCCGGTCTGCCCGGCACCGAGGTGTGCCGCCAGATCCGCTCGGTGTCGAACGTGCCGGTGATCATGGTCAGCGCGAAGGACGACGAGGTCGACAAGATCGTCGGACTGGAGCTGGGCGCCGACGACTACGTGACCAAGCCCTACTCACCGCGAGAGCTCGTCGCGCGCATCCGAGCGGTCCTCCGACGCGGCATCGAGCCCGACCTGGCGCCGATGACGCTGGAGGCCGGCCCGGTCCGCATGGACGTCGAGCGGCACGTGGTCACCGTCGACGGCACCCAGCAACGGCTGCCGCTCAAGGAGTTCGAGCTGCTCGAGCTGTTCCTGCGCAACCCCGGGCGGGTGCTCACCCGCGGGCAGCTCATCGACCGGGTCTGGGGCTCGGACTACGTCGGCGACACCAAGACCCTCGACGTGCACGTGAAGCGCCTGCGCGCCAAGCTCGAGCCCGACCCGTCCCACCCGACGATGCTCGTGACGGTGCGCGGGCTGGGCTACAAGCTCGACCTCTGACCGGACCTCGACCGATCGCTGGTTGAGGAAGGCGCGCAAGCGCCTGTCTCGAAACCGCCGACCACACCGCCCAGGACGTGTCGAAAGGCCCTGTCACCGCAGCAGGGATCTCGCTAGGGTTCCGAGTTCTTCGAAGGGGGAACGATGCGTCGTTGGGGAGAGGTGGTGCTGCGGCACCGCTGGGTGATCGTGATCGGCTGGATGATCATCGCCGTGGCCGGCGGGGGCGTCGCCGGCACCGTGTCGGATCGGATGACCGTCAACTTCTCCCTGCCGGGCCAGCCCGGAGACACAGCCGCGAACGAGATCATCGCCGCGTTCCACAACGGCGGCAACACCTCACCGCTGATCGCCACCGTGACCCTGCCGGCCGGCCAGACGATCACCGGCCATGAGGCCCAGGTGGCCAAGGCGTTCGCCACGTTGGCCACCGCCGACCCGAAGCAGCCGCTCCGCGTCGTGGACGAGTCGACCACGGGCGACAAGGCCTTCCGCACGTCGGACGACCGGACGGCGTACGCGATGGTGTTCTACCCCTTCCCGCAGACCTTCGCCGACCCGGTGCCGACCAAGCCCGTCGAGCAGGCGGTGCGAGCCGCGGCGCCATCAGGCTCGACGGTCGGGGTCACCGGCATGGACGCGCTGGCCGTCGGCGACGACTCCGGAGGCAACGGTGTCCTCACCGAGACGCTGCTGGGAGCGGTGGGCGCCCTGGTGGTGCTGCTGTTCGTCTTCGCGTCGCTGCTGGCCTTCATGCCGCTGCTCGTGGCGGCGGTGTCCATCCTGACGACCTTCCTCCTGCTGCTGCCGCTGACCTACCTGACCGACGTGTCGTTCATCGTCCAGTTCCTGGTCGCGCTGGTCGGGCTGGGCGTCGCCATCGACTACTCATTGCTGTTCGTCACCCGATGGCGCGAGGAGCGAGATCACGGCAAGGAGAACCACGAGGCGGTGTTGGCCGCCATGGAGACGGCCGGCCATGCCGTGCTGTTCAGCGGGATCACGGTCGCGATCGGCCTGCTGGCACTGGTGGTCCTGCCGGTGCCGTTCATGCGCAGCGTCGGGATGGGCGGTGCCCTGATCCCGCTGGCCAGCGTCCTGGTGACCCTGACCCTGACCCCGGCGATCCTCGGCAGCATCGGCCCGCGGGTCGACTGGCCGAAGATCCGGCACGAGAACAAGCCGAGCCGCGGCTGGACGGCGTGGGCCCGGCTCATCGTCCGTCGCCGCTGGATCGCGGCGCTGTCCGCCCTGGCCGCGATCGCGGTCCTGTTCGTGGCCTTCCTCGGGATCAAGATCGGGGCCGCGGACTCCTCGTCCCTCGCGCACAGCGGGTCGGCGTACGACACCTTCCAGACCCTGGAGAAGGGCGGGGTGACCACCGGCGTGCTCACGCCCATGGAGGTCCTCACCCAGACCGACAAGGCGCAGTCGGGCGCCGACACCCTGGCCAAGGTCGACGGGGTCACCCGCGCCGTCGTGCCGACGGGGCCCGGCTCCTCGGTCAGCGGCAAGACCGTCGTCCTGGTGTTC
>DATBBE010000264.1:0-3948 GCA_036271155.1 Nocardioides sp.
GAAGGTGGCCAGGAGGAGGCCCCAGGTCGTGGCCGTCACCTCAACTCCCTCCGTGGATGTGCAGACTTCTCATGAGCAGATGGTGCACCCACCTGCGTCGAGCCGTGTCAGGCACCTCGGCGGCAACCGACGACGAGAAACCGCGGCACCGCTGCCGTCGCTTCGCCGAACTGCTCCAGAGTGAAGCCCGCCCGCACCGTCGCGTTGAGGTAGGTCGACAGCATCCGGTGGGTGGCGCCGACCCGGCCCCGCACGCCGTCGCCGCCCGTGGTCCACCAGCCCTCGGCGGCGTACCCGCGGTCAGGAGGCCAGCTGGGCAGCTGCTCTGCGGCATCGGTGCGAAGCCCGGGGAAGCACGGGTGGAGGAGCGAGTAGCTGAACTCGCCGCCCGGGTGGAGGACCTCGGCGGCAGCGGCCATGACGGCATCGAGGTCGTCGACGTCCATCAGGGCCATGTTGCAGACGACGGCGTCGAACGGGTCCCCGTCCCACCAGTCGGTGGTGGTCACGTCGCCGACCAGGTAGCGGATGCCCAGGGGGCGTGCGGCCTCCTCGTCCGAGGCGTGGCCGAGCATCCGGGACGAGAGATCCACCCCCGTCACCGAGGCGCCGCGGTCGGCCATCAGGCGGCTGAGCTCTCCGAGTCCGCAGGCCATGTCCAGCACCCGTCGTCCCGAGAGGTCAGCCGGCAGGAACGGACGAGCATCCGCTGCCCATGCGCGTGCGAAGCCGACGTAGAAGTCTGTCGCCCGGTCGTAGCGGGCCTCCCGACCGCCCATACGCCCGATGATATGCCGGTCGAGCGCTCTCGAGCGGTCGACAGGGCGGAATCGGGGCTAGCCTCTGAAGTCACCGCGACGAGGGGAGACGACAGATGGGTGAGACGAGCGAGACCGCGGTCCTCGCGGGAGGTTGCGCCTGGATCATGCAGCAGCTGCTGCGCCATCCCGAAGGTGTCATCGCCACTCGGACGGGTTTCATGGGTGGCGAGAACGACCACCCGACCGAGGAGGACAACCTCGGTCACGCCGAGGTCGTCGAAGTCGTCTTCGATCCCCGGCAGATGTCCTTTCGGGGCCTGCTGGAGGTGTTCTTCCAGGTGCATCGGGCCGACCTCGACGAGGAGGTCGTGGGCTCGGAGTACCGCTCCGAGATCTTCTGCACCCAGCCGGAGCAGCACGACGTGGCCGTGGAGACCATCCGCGACGTCGACGCCTCGGGTCACTGGCCCGGGAGGACGGTGACCAGGATCAGCGAGGCCGGAGTGTTCTGGGAGATGGAGCCCGAGGACCAGGACTATCTGATGCGGTTCCCGCACGGCTGCAGACCGCCGTTCCCCCGAAGAGACAGCGAGCCGGCGAGCGCTCTCGCGCCGCCCATGCGCTGACTCCTCGGGCCGCGTCAGGGACGGAAGGTCGAGCGATAGTCGGTCGGCGTCCGTCCGGTGAGGTCGCGGAAGGCGACGTTGAACGCCGACAGGGAGGTGTAGCCCACGGCGTGGGCGATCGTCGTGACCGACTCCTGGTCCGTGGCGAGTCTCTCGATCGCGCGCAGCACCCGCATCCGACGCAGCACGGCGCTCCATGTCATGCCGCACTCGTCCTCGAACCGGCGCGCGAGCGACCGCGGCACGAGCCCGACGTCCCGGGCGACGTCGGCGAACCTGAGCTCGGCGGTCAGCCCACCCTCGGTCAGGGCCAGCGCACGACGAAGCTCCGGGGAGCGACCGGCGGGAACGGTGACCGGGCTGGGATGCTCCGCCAGCCGCCAGGCCACCGCGGCCAGGGCGCCGAACATGGTGCGCGCGTACGCCGGGAGCGGCTCCTCGGCGTCGGGCCACTCGACGCACTCCGTCACCAGGGCCCGAGCCAGAGAAGTGAGGTCGAACACCGTCAACGGCGCGGGTGGCTGCGGCGCGAAGCCGGGGTCGAACAGCACCGACGAGGTGATCACGGGCTGCGCGATGGCCACCTGGATCGGCTCCTGCGCCGCGATCAACGCGGCCCGCGCCGGGGGCAGCACCCAGACGTTGCCGTGCGCCTCCAGGCGCAGGGCACCTCGGGACGCGCACAGCAGGTAGTGCCGGTCGAACCTCAGCTCCGAAGGCGGAGCCACCTCGAACTCGCGCGCGAACGCGAAGGCCTCACGCCTCACCGAGCATCCTCGCGGGATCTCCTCACGGGGGCTCACCCTAGGGCCACGCCCTACCGGCGACGGCGGCTCAGACCGTCTCCAGAAGGGACGCGTGGAAGCGACGGCTGACCGAGGGCGCGGACATCAACGGCCGGATCACCGACTGAGAGCGGGCGAACGACTCGGAGGCGAGATAGGCGGCGAACGACGGCTCGTCGACCCATTCGTGGATCACGGCCACGTCCTCCTCGCTATCGCGCGCGGCGTACACGCGGAAGTCGAGGTTGCCGGGCATGGCACGGATCTCCTCGCGCTCGCGCTCGAGCTGGGTCAGAGCCGCGGCCCGGTCGTTGGCCGCGGTATGAAGGTCGAGCAGGGCGATCAACATGGTCTTCTCCTGGGATCGAAGGGGTCGAAGTCGTGGTGACCCCTCGATCGTGCCGCCCCGCACGGGATTCGGCTCGCGTCCTTCAGACGCTTTCGCACTCCCAACGGACACGTGACCGTCCACGGGTCCGCTCCCCTGATCGGTCAGGCGAGCTTCTCGAGCACCAGCTCGCGCACCCGGCCGGCGTCGGCCTGCCCGCGCATCTCCTTCATCACCGCACCGATCAGTGCGCCCGCGGCGGCTACCTTGCCGTCGCGGATCTTCTCGGCCACGTCGGGGTTCGCGGCGATGGCGTTGTCGACTGCGGCGCTCAGCGCGCCCTCGTCCGAGACGATGGCAAGCCCGCGCGCCGCGACGATCTCGTCAGAGGTTCCTTCACCGGCCAGCAGGCCGTCGAAGACCTGCCGCGCGAGCTTGTCGTTGAGCGTCCCCTCGTCGACGAGAGCCTGGACCCGAGCGACGTCGGCCGGGGTGACGCCCAGGGCGGAGATCTCCGTCTCGGACTCGTTCGCCCGGCGGGCCAGCTCGCCGAGCCACCACTTCCGCGCGGCCTGCGGGGCCGTGCCGGCCGCGACCGTCTCCTCGACCAGGCTCAGAGCGCCGGCTCCGACCGTGTCGCGCATCTCGAGGTCGGAGAACCCCCAGTCCTGCTGGAGCCGGGCGCGCCGCTCCTGGGGCGGCTCGGGCAGCTCCCGGCGCAGCTCGTCGACCCAGGCGCGGCTCGGAGCCATGGGGACCAGGTCGGGCTCCGGGAAGTAGCGGTAGTCGTCGGCGTCGGACTTCTCGCGCCCGCTCGTCGTCACCCCGGTGTCCTCGTGCCAGTGGCGCGTCTCCTGGAGGATGCTGCCGCCCTCGGCGAGGACGGCGGCATGTCGCTGCACCTCGTAGCGCGCGGCACGCTCGACCGAGCGCAGCGAGTTGACGTTCTTGGTCTCGGTGCGGATGCCGAGCACGTCCGAGCCCTTGGGCGACAGGGAGAGGTTGACGTCGCAGCGCAACGACCCCTGCTCCATGCGGACGTCGCTCACCCCGAGACCCAGGAGCACCTCGCGCAGCTGCCCGACGTAGGCGCGGGCGACCTCGGGCGCCCTCGCGCCGATCCCGACCACGGGCTTGGTGACGATCTCGATCAGCGGGATCCCGGCGCGGTTGTAGTCGACCAGGGAGTAGTCGGCCCCGTGGATGCGACCCGTGCTGCCGCCCACGTGCATAGACTTGCCGGTGTCCTCCTCCATGTGAGCCCGCTCGATGCCGACCCGATAGGTCTCGAGCTCGCCGCCTTCGACCGGGACCGCGACGTCGAGGTATCCCTCGAACGCGATCGGCTCGTCGTACTGCGAGGTCTGGAAGTTCTTCGGCATGTCGGGGTAGAAGTAGTTCTTCCGGGCGAACCGGCACCACTCGGCGATCTCGCAGTTCAGCGCCAG
>DATBBE010000265.1:0-13624 GCA_036271155.1 Nocardioides sp.
GACCACACCGACGAGGAGCTGGGCGCGAAGTCCGCGGCGGTCCGGACGTTGAGGGCGGAGATGAAGGCTGCTGGAGTGTTCGTCTTCCTCGGCGGCCTGGACGACCAGGCCCCGGTCGTGGGTGTCGATGCCTCGAGCGGGTCGCCGGTGTTCACCGACGGCCCGTACGTCGAGTCCAAGGAGCATCTCGGCGGGTTCACCATCGTCGATGTCGCGGACGAGGCGGCAGCGCGGATGTGGGCGGGGAAGGTCGCGATGGCCTGCGGCTGGCCGCAGGAGGTACGCCGTTTCCAGGCCCCCACCCGTTGAAGGGCGCCAAATGCCACGTTGACCGGTCATATGGCGCCGCTCAACGGTTGGGCTGGGACGGAGGCTGTCACAGCCAGGCGAGGTCGTCGATGAAGCGGGCGACGGACCCGTTCGCCACGTCGACCCACGGGGCAACGTGTGGTTCGGTGCCCTTCAGGTGGGCGATCGCGGCCCGGATCGCGTCACCGTGAGAGACGAGCACGGTCAGCTCGGCGGCATCGCGCTCGGCCATGACTCCCACCATCCGGGCGTGGACGTCGCGCACGGCCTCGCCGCCGGCCACCGGCAGGCTCGGGTCCGACCAGTCGTGCTGCTCGGCATGCGCCCAGGTCTCGGCGTACCCGCGGCCCTGAAGGGTCCCGAGGTGCTGCTCCCGCAGCCGCGGCTCGAGGGTGACCACGGCCCCGAGCCGCTCCGCGAGCACGTCGGCGGTCTGGACCGCTCGCACCAGGTCACTGCTGAGGATCCGGTCGACGCGGCGACCGGACGCCTCGACGTCGCGCGCGATGACCTCCGCAGCGACGGCGGCCTGATGACGTCCGTCGACGGTCAGCGGTGGATGCCTGGTCTGGCCCTGGGTCAGGCGGAGAACGTTCCACGTCGACTGTCCGTGTCGCACCAGGTAGACCGGCAGAGTCACGGGGCTGATTGTTGCGTAGGCTGCGGCCCACGCCCGTGGCGCAGGAACCCGGTGAGACTCCGGGGCGGTTCCGCCACTGTGACCTCCCGCCTCCTGGCGGGTGCAGCCAGACACTGGCCACGGGTGTATCCGACCACGTGACGGGGCGAGAACCCCGGAGGAGGACCCACCGGCCATGGCCGCGACATCGTCACCCGTGCGCATCGCGCTTCTCTCCACCTCCGACACCGACCTCCTCTCGGCCCGCGCCAGCGGGGCGGCGTACGCCTGGGCGAACCCGGCTCGCGCCTCGGACGCCGACCTGACGGCCGCGGTCGCCGGCAGCGACCTGGTCATGGTGCGACTGCTCGGCTCTCCGGACGACCTCTGGCCCGGGCTGGCGGCCGTGCGCGGCGCCGGCACGCCGCTGGTGGTGCTCGGTGGTGAGCAGCAGCCGAGCGCGGAGCTGATGGAGCTCTCCACGGTGCCGATCGGCATCGCGGCGGAGGCTCACCGCTACCTCGCCGAGGGCGGCCCTGCGAACCTCGGCCAGCTGCACGCCTTCCTCTCCGACACCGTGCTGCTGACCGGCGAGGGGTTCGAGCCGCCGCACGCGATCCCGGCCTGGGGATACGCCGCGCGGCCGGAGCCGGCTGACTCCTCGCTGCCGCGCATCGGTGTCCTGTACTACCGAGCCCACGAGACGAGTGGGAACTCCGGCTTCGCCCACGCCCTGGCCGACGCGGTCGACGCGACCGGCCGGGCCGTCGGCGTACCCGTCTTCGCCGGCTCACTGCGATCTGCCCCCGATGACCTGTACGACGCGTTCGGCAGCCTGGACGCCCTCGTCGTGACCGTGCTGGCGGCCGGAGGCAGCGTCCCGTCGTCCGCGAGTGCCGGGGGCGACGACGAGAGCTGGGACGTGGCACGGATGGCCGCCCTCGACATCCCGGTCCTCCAGGGGCTGTGCCTCACCTCGAGCCGGGCCGACTGGGAGGCCGCGGACGACGGTCTCAGCCCCCTCGACTCCGCCACCCAGATCGCGATCCCGGAGTTCGACGGGCGCATCATCACCGCGCCGTTCTCGTTCAAGGAGCTCGACGCCGACGGCCTCCCCCACTACGTCGCCGACCCGGAGCGCACCACGCGGGTCGCCGAGATCGCGGTCAACCATGCCCGGCTCCGCCGGGTGCCGAACGCGCAGAAGCGGCTCGCGATCGTGCTGTCGGCGTACCCGACCAAGCACGCGCGGATCGGCAACGCGGTCGGCCTCGACACTCCCGTCTCCGCGGTTCGCCTGCTGCGGCGACTGCGCGACGCGGGATACGACCTCGGCGCGCCGGGTGCCGTCCCGGGGCTCGACCTGGATGACGACTCCGCTGCCGGCGACGCCCTGATCCACGCCCTGATCGCCGCCGGCGGGCAGGACCAGGAGTGGCTCACCTCCGCCCAGCTCACCGACGCCCACGTCCGCATCTCAGCGGAGCGGTACGCCGCGTGGACGGCCGACCTGCCGCCCAGCCTGCGCGACGCGATGATCGAGGCCTGGGGCGAGGCGCCCGGTGACCTCTTCGTCAACGACGCCGGTGAGCTCGTGCTCGCAACCCTGCAGGCCGGCAACATCGTCATCCTGGTGCAGCCGCCGCGCGGGTTCGGGGAGAACCCGGTGGCGATCTACCACGACCCCGACCTGGCGCCCAGCCACCACTACCTCGGTGCCTACCGGTGGATCAGCAGCGCCGTCGAGGACGGCGGCTTCGGCGCGCATGCCATGGTCCATCTCGGCAAGCACGGCTCGCTGGAGTGGCTCCCGGGCAAGACGGCCGCGTTGTCGGCCGCCTGCGGCACCGACGCGGCGCTCGGCAGCCTGCCGTTGGTCTACCCGTTCCTCGTCAACGACCCCGGCGAGGGCGCCCAGGCCAAGCGCCGCGCCCACGCGACCATCGTCGACCACCTCGTGCCACCGATGGCCCGGGCCGAGACCTACGGCGACATCGCGCGGCTCGAGCAGCTGCTCGACGAGCACGCCAACATCGCCGCCATGGACCCGGCCAAGCTGCCCGCGGTCCGAGGCGAGATCTGGGCGCTGATGCGGGCCGCCGAGCTGCACCGCGACCTGGGGCTCGACGAGCGGCCCGACGACGAGGAGTTCGACGACTTCGTCCTGCACGTCGACGGCTGGCTCTGCGAGATCAAGGACGCCCAGATCCGCGACGGCCTCCACGTGCTCGGCCAGGCACCCGAGGGCGAGGCTCGGGTCAACCTGGTCCTCGCCGTGCTGCGTGCCGCACAGGTGTGGGGCGGTGTCGGCAACGCCGTCCCCGGCCTCCGGTCGGCCCTCGGCCTGAAGCAGGACGAGCGGCTGGGGGCCGTGGACGAGGTGGAGGCCCAGGCGCGCGCGCTGGTCGAGCAGATGGAGGCGGCCGCGTGGGACCCCGCGACCGCCGTGTCCCTCCACGAGGACCCCGGGGTGCAAGCAGTCCTGGCGTTCGCAGCCGAGGAGGTCGTCCCGCGCCTGGCTCGCACCGGTGACGAGCTCGACGCCGTCCTGCACGCACTGGGCGGCGGCTTCGTGCCCGCCGGCCCGTCCGGCTCGCCGTTGCGGGGCCTGGTCAACGTGCTGCCGACCGGCCGGAACTTCTACACCGTCGACCCACGCGCGGTCCCCTCGCGGCTCGCCTGGCAGACCGGCCAGGCGATGGCCGACTCGCTGGCGCAGCGCTACCTCGACGAGACCGGCTCCTATCCCACCTCGGTCGGGCTCTCGGTCTGGGGCACCTCCGCCATGCGCACCAGCGGTGACGACGTCGCCGAGGTGCTCGCCCTGCTCGGGGTGCGACCGGTGTGGGACGAGGCGTCCCGCCGCGTGAGCCTGCTCGACGTCGTACCCCTCGACGAGCTCGGGCGCCCGCGCATCGACGTGACCGTGCGCATCTCGGGCTTCTTCCGGGACGCCTTCCCGCACGTCGTGGCCATGCTGGACGACGCCGTGCGCCTGGTGGCCGACCTCGACGAGCCCGACGAGCAGAACTTCGTCGCGGCTCACACCCGGGAGGATCTCGCCGCCCATGGCGACCATCGGCGAGCGACCACGCGCGTCTTCGGCTCCAAGCCCGGGTCCTACGGCGCCGGCATCCTGCAGGTCGTCGAGTCCGGCACGTGGCGCGACGACCACGACCTGGCCGAGGTCTACACCGCGTGGGGTGGCTTCGCCTACGGCCGTGACCTCGACGGAGCGCCGGCTGCCGACGACATGCGAGCCAACTACCGCCGGATCAAGGTGGCGGCGAAGAACGTCGACAGCGCCGAGCACGACATCGCCGACTCCGACGACTACTTCCAGTACCACGGCGGCATGGTCGCGACCGTCCGCGCCCTCACCGGAGCCGACCCCCACGCCTACGTCGGCGACTCCACCTCGCCGGATGCCGTCCGCACCCGCACCCTGGCCGAGGAGACCGCCCGGGTGTTCCGCGCCAGAGTCGTCAACCCGCGCTGGATCGCCGCGATGCAGCGGCATGGCTACAAGGGAGCCTTCGAGTTGGCCGCCACGGTGGACTACCTGTTCGGGTTCGATGCCACCGCCGGGGTCGTCCACGACTGGATGTACGAGAAGCTGGCAACGGAGTACGTCCTCGACGAGACCAACCAGGAGTTCCTGCGCCGGTCCAACCCGTGGGCGCTGCGGGGGATCGTCGAACGCCTCCACGAGGCCGCCGACCGGGGACTGTGGGCCGAGCCGGATGCCGAGGTCCTCGCGGCCATGCAGCAGGTCTACCTCGAGGTCGAGGGCGACCTCGAGGACGGCGTCGAGGCCTGAGGTGAGGGTCCGGGTGCTGGGTGTCGGCATGGGGCCGCACCATGTGACCGCCGAGGTCGCCGACGCGCTCCGTTCGTGCGACTACGCCGTGGCGGCGCGCAAGTCCGGGGACGACGGGCTGCTCGCCGTACGCCAGGACATCTGTCGCGCCCATGACCTCGAGGTCGTGGAGGTCGACGACCCGCCACGAGACCGGGAGGACCCGGAGGACTACCCCTCCGCCGTCGCCGCTTGGCACCTTGCGCGGATCGCGGCGTACGAAGGCGTCCTGCGGGAGCGCGGTGGCACGGCAGCGTTCCTGGTCTGGGGCGACCCGGCGCTCTACGACTCGACGATCCGGATCGTCGAGGAGCTCGCGGCCCGACTCCCCCTCGAGTACGACGTGCTGCCCGGCGTGAGCGCCCCCCAGCTGCTGGCAGCGCGGCACCGGATCGTGCTCCACCCGGTCGGTCAGCCCGTGCACGTGACGACCGCGCGCCGGCTGGACGCCGCGGTCGCCGACGGTCAGGCCAACATCGTGGTCATGCTGGGCCGCGCCCTCGACCTCACGGCGCTCGCCGGCTGGTCGGTCTGGTGGGGCGCCAACCTCGGCACCGACTCGGAGGAGCTCGTGTCCGGGCGTGTGGGCGATGTCGGAGCCGCGATCGGGTCCGCCCGGGCGCGTGCCCGGGCTGCGACCGGCTGGGTGATGGACATCTGCCTGCTCCGCAAGCCCGACGAGTCGGGGGTGGGTGTCAGGTGAGGCTGCTGCTTCTCGGCGGCACCGGCGAGGCGCGTGAGCTCGCCGCAGCGCTCGTTGCCGAGGATGTCGACGTCACGACCTCCCTGGCGGGTCGGGTCAGCGCGCCCCGGCTGCCCGAGGGGAAGGCGCGCATCGGCGGCTTCGGCGGCGTCGACGGCCTACGTGCGGAGCTCGCGGCGTACGACGCCGTGGTCGATGCGACCCACCCGTTCTCCACCGGGATCACGGCGAACGCCGAGGCAGCCTGCAACGGATTCCGGCCGCTGCTGCGCCTCGAGCGCCCGGGGTGGCAGCCTCGGCCGGGGTGGCACTACGCCGACAGTCACGAGGACGCCGCCGAGCTGGCCGGGACCCTGGGCCGGCGACCGTTCGTCACCGTCGGACGACAAGAGCTGGCCCGCTTCGTCGCCGCGTTGCGCGAACGGGGTGTCCTGGCCAGGGTCGTCGAGCCGCCCGAGGTCGTCCTGCCGCCGGCATGGACGCTGGTCACGAGCCGGGGGCCCTACACGTTGTCGGGCGAGCTCGACATGATGCGCGAGCACGGGTCGGACGTCCTGGTGACCAAGGACTCCGGCGGGAGCTACACCTGGCCGAAGCTGGAGGCGGCGCAGATGCTCGGCTGCGAGGTCGTCGTGGTACGCCGCCCGGTCGTCTCCGGTCGCGCGCCAGTCGTCCACGACGTGGCGGCCGCCGCCGACTGGGTGAGGAGCCTGGGGTGAGGGTGCTGGTCACGGGCGGCGTCCGGTCGGGGAAGTCGCGTCATGCCGAGGATCTCCTCGCGGCGCACCACGACGTGACCTACGTGGCGCCCGGCCCCACCCTCGCCGAGGACCCGGATCCGGACTGGGCCGCGCGGATCGCAGCCCATCGGGCCCGACGTCCGGCCGGCTGGACCACGCTCGAGACCCGTGACCTGGCCGGTGCCATCGTCGGCGCGACCGGGCCCGTCCTGGTGGACTGTCTCGGGACCTGGCTCACCGGGGTGCTCGACGAGGACAGGCTGTGGGACCGACCGGTGGCTGAGCTCGGCATCACCCTGGACGAGCGGGTGCGCGCAGCGGTGGCGGCCATGTCCCGCCGAGACGACGTCGTGGTCGTCACCAACGAGGTCGGCCTGGGGGTCGTCCCCTCCCACCGGTCGGGGCGGATGTTCCGTGACCTGCTCGGGTCGGTGAACCAGGCGTTCGGCGCGGCCTGCGACGAGATCCATCTCGTGGTCGCAGGCCGCACCCTCGTGCTCTGACCCGGCGCTCGCCTGCCGACGTTGAGGTGGTTTCGAGACAGGCGCCAGGGCGCCTTCCTCAACCAGCGGGGTGTGGTTTCGAGGCAGGCGCCAGCGCGCCTCCCTCAACCGGCGAGACCCGACGGCCGCGGGCCGCCTCGGGGTCGAGGACCCGCTCGGCCAGTGGGGCGAAGGTCAGCGCCAGGACCGTCCAGAGGATCACCTGGGCAGCCACGGAGTAGATCCGGAACTGCGCCAGCACGTCGGCTGGGAAGCCGGGGAACACGATGTTCCCCTGGGGGTCGGTGAGCGGCAGCGGTGTCTCGGTCGCATGCCGGCCGTACTCCACGACGTTGGTGTGCAGGTGGCCCAGTGGCGGCAGGATCGCGAAGAGCACGCCCATCACCGCGACGTACCCCACGCCCATCAGGACGCAGACGGTCTGGGTGCTCAAGCCGCCATGGGCCTTCAGCTTCTGACCGAAGTACACCGCGAGGAACAACCCGAGGCAGGAGCAGAAGGCCAGGATCAGGTACAGCGCACCCCGGTCTCGGATGGTGTCCTCGTGCCCGACCGCCGGCGGGTTCGCGGGGTACTTCGCGAACGGCACCAGGTAGAGCCCGAGGAAGAAGAACGCCGGCACCAGCATGGCCAGCGGCCGGGGCCGGATGCCGCCGGTGCGCCCGATGCAGACGACGTAGGCGACGGCGACCAGCGCCCCCATCGCGGCGCCGAAGAGGATCAGCCCGGCGCCGATGCCGACGTCGGCCTGGATCGTCCGGCTGAAGATGTCGGGCCCGGCTGCCGGGACCGCGAGACCCGCGGCCTTGTCGAGCTTGTCCTGCATCGCGTCGCGCGCTGACTCGTAGTCGATGGCCCGCTGGATGACGGGCTCGGCGAAGATGCGGGCGAAGACGAAGGTGACCAGGCCCGCGAAGGCACCTGCGAGCACGCCTCGCCCGATGAGCTGCTTCTCCATGTTCGGTTGTCCTCTGCCGACGCGGTGATCAGTGACAGGGGAAGCCGAGGAAGTGACGGCCGTCGTGGAAGAACTCGTGGATGACCATGCTCTTGCCGAACACGGACAACGCACCCTCGTCGACGCCGATGAAGTAGTAGACCATCAGCGCGGCCAGGACCGTGCCGGCCAGGAGAAAGATCGTGCGCGCCTGCGCGGAGACGATCGGGGTGGAGACGGGGATACTGACAGCAGACGTGTGACTCACGTGATGCTCCTTCAGGAATGCAACGTTCCCTCTGTGGGCGGACAACACGTCAGCGGAAGATCTGACTTCAAGCCCTACGGGCTCTCACAGTGGCGTGACCGTGCCGGAATCTCACCGGCTTCCTCACGACTGACGTGTGGTCGGACAGTACCGCCGGCCGCCCGTCCCCCGCCACCGTCGTCTCACTCCGAGAGTGCGCGCGGCAGCCGATGGGACTCCACGGGCGCACCTCCGACGAGGTGCTGGTCGACGATCGCGGTGGCCGCGTCCGGGTCGACGCGTCCGTACCAGACATCGTCGGGCTGGACGCTGATCACCGGCGCCTGGTTGCACGGGAACTGGCAGCCCGTGTGCACCAGGAGCACGTCCTCGTCACCCAGCCGATGCTCCAGCATCGCCAGCACCAGGGCGCGGAGGTTGTCGACCGAGCCCTGGGCCGTGCAGCGCGGGCCGCGGCACACCAGGACCTGGTGGCGATGGGCCGTCACCTCCTCCCACGCCGCCGACGTGAGACCCGGCTCGTTGCCGGTGATCCGGCGGGTGTCGCGCGAGAGGGTCTCCACGTCTTCGAGCGCGGCTGCGACCCGCGTGGCGACCAGGAGCTGCGGTCGGTGGCCGGCCCGCTCGCGCCACCAGTACGCCGCGACGCGGCGTAGCCAGGAGTGGGCAGGTGCGAGCGGCCCGAGGCTCACACCCACCAGGGTCACCGCGCTGGTGCCCGCGTCGGCGAGCCGGGTCAGCTCGGCGGAGAGCGACGGGTCGGCCTGTTGCAGGTAGGCCACGCTCGCTCCGAGTCCCCGTCCTGCGTCCCTCAGCTCGTCACCTCGGTCGGCGTCCGCGATCGACATGCCGACCAGGAGCAGCGCATGGTTCCTCAAGACCGGTGACCCCCTCGGCGCCCCAGCAGGGTGGCGAGGCCGGCGGCGACGACCACGGCGAGGACGTCGACCCGAAGAGCGAGGCGGGTGGCCCTTGCGATGTCGGCCGGCGTGACCCGGCGCCCGTCGCCGAGTGGTGCCCGGTGCTCGGCCCGTGGCTCGGTGCCGTGCTCGGTGTGGTCGCCGTAGACGTTCGTGCCGCCGAGGCACACCCCCAGAGCACCGGCGAACGCCGCCTCGGGGATGCCGGCGTTCGGGCTCGGGTGGGCTCGGGCGTCGCGCCGCCAGGCGCGCCAGGCCGCGGAGGCCGACCCCGGCTTCGCGGCCATCGTGAGCAGCCCGGTCAACCGGGACGCCGGCAGGTTCAGCACGTCGTCGAGCCGTGCGGAGGCCCAGCCGAAGTGCTCGTGGCGCTCGGTGAGATGGCCCACCATCGCGTCCAGGGTGTTGGCCGCGCGATAGGCCAGCAGCCCGGGCACACCGGCGGCGGCACCCCAGACCAGGGGCGCGACGACCGCGTCGGCGGTGTTCTCGGCGACGGACTCCACGACGGCGCGGGACACCTCGCCGGCGTCCAGAGCGCTGGGGTCGCGTCCCACGAGGTGGGTGACCCTCGAGCGGGCCCCGACGAGGTCGCCGTCGCCCAGCAGCGCTCCCACCGCCGTCGCCTCCCGCTCCAGGGACCGACCGCCGAGCACTGTCCAGGTCGTGACGGCCGTCGCCACGAGACGGACGGCGTCCCGACCGGTGCAGCGGCGCTCGACCAGCACCCCGGCCACCGCCGCGCCACCCACGAGGACGGCCGCGTACGCCGCTCCCCTGGGTCGCGAGTCGGCGTACCAACGGCGCTCGAGGACGCCGGCGAGCGAGCCGAACCCCGCGACCGGATGGAAGTGGCGCGGATCGCCGAAGGCCCGATCGGCCGCGAAACCAAGGAGCAGCCCCCCGGCCCGGGTCATCACGAGAGCACCACCCAGCACGCCGCAAGAGCCACCTCGATGCTCGCCCCGAACACGTCGCCGGTGACGCCGCCGAACCGACGCGTGGCGCGGCCGAGGAGAGCCACCACGACGATCACGGCCACCGCGGCCGACAGGACGCCCCGCCACCAGGGCAGTCCGGTCCAGGCGGACGTCGCCGCGAGCACGGCAGCCGCAACGATCCACACGACGAGGGCGATCGGCCTCGACACCGTCTGGGTATAGGTGACGCCGAGGCCGTCCGGTCGCGCCGGCACGACGCCACGGGCACAGCACAGCACGAGCGCGGCTCGTGAGACGCACACCGCGACGCCCGCCAGGACCGCGGCCCGTCCCCAGCGTGGCTCCTCCAGGATGCCGACGAGCGCCGAGGCCTGCAGCATGAGCACGAGCACCACGGCCGCGACTCCGGCTGGACCCGCCGACCCGCCCTTCATCACCGCCAGCGACCGCTCGCGGTCGTACGACGCGGCCAGACCGTCGGCGGTGTCGGACAGTCCGTCCAGGTGGAAGGCCCGGTTGCCGAGGACCAGGACGCCGAGTCCGAGCAGGGCCACGACAAGGAGCGGAAGCCTGAGCCGGTGACCGGCCACGGCCACGAGGGTGACGGCGGCGCCCAGCGGGAGCACCGCGAGCGGGGCGAGCACCATGGCCCGGCCGGCGACTCTGCGGTCGACCTCCCGCGGCGGTGCGAGTCGGACCGCCGTGAGTGTGCCGACCGCCAGCCGCCAGGCGTCGAGGAGCATCAGGTCGCGAGCTCCGACAGCCGGGCGACGTCACGGAGCAGGGCGACCGCGCTGCGGACCAGCGGGACGGCGGCGACCGCGCCCGACCCCTCCCCCAACCGCAGTCCGAGGTCCAGCAACGGATCGAGGCCCAGCTTGGCCAGGGCCAGTGACTGAGCGGGCTCGGTCGAACGATGGCCCGCGGCGAACCAGGCAGCGGCGCCGGGCTCGAGCCGGTCGGCGGTCAGGGCGCAGGCCACGCTCATCAGCCCGTCGAGGAGCACGGGGACGCCGTGTCGAGCGGCGGCGAGCAGGTAGCCGGTCGCGGCGACCAGGTCTGCGCTGCCGAGTGCCGTCAGCGTCTCCATCGGGTCCGACGTGCGCGACCCCGCGCGCTGCAACGCCGCCTCGAGGACCGCCCCCTTGCGCTCCAGTCCAGCGTCGTCGACCCCGGTCCCCCGCCCCGCGACCTCAGCTGCGGGAACTCCGAGCCCGGCCGCGACGAGGGCAGAGGCGGGGGTCGTGTTGCCGATGCCCATGTCACCGCTCAGCAGCAGGTCGGCGCCCGCGGCGATCTCCTCGGCCGCGACGGCCTCGCCCGCGGCGAGCGCCGACCGGGTCTGCTCGGCCGTCAAGGCGTCCTCGAGGTGGATGGCACCGCTCCCCCGGCGGATCTTGTACGCCGTCAACGCCGACCGCGTGGGCTCGTCGAGGTCGTCGAAGCCCTCGTCCACGGAGATGTCGAGCACACGCACGGCCACCCCGTGCGCCCGCGCCAGCGCCGAGACCCCGGCCTTGCCGGCCAGGAACGTCCGCACCATGGCACCGGTGATCGCCGGGGGGAACGCCGAGACGCCATGGGCTGCCACCCCGTGGTCGCCGGCGAAGATCACAAGTCGCACACGCTCGACGGGTCGAGGCGGGACGTGGTCCTGGCAGGCGGCGACCCAGACGCCGAGCTCACCGAGGCGACCAAGCGCGCCGGGAGGTGTCGCGAGCGAGCACAGGCGCTGATCGGCGGCCGCGCGAGCAGTCGGTGAAGGAGGTGCGAGTGACATGGGCGCTCCCTAGGAGTGACGGGACGGGACGGGACGGTGGGCCGAGCGGGTCAGAGGTGGGAGGTGAGGTGGGGTGCCGGCGTCGAGTCCAGCGCCGCGAACAGGCGACGTGTCTCGGATTCCGGCCGGACGGCGATCCGCACCCAGGTCTCGTCGAGACCGGGGAACGTGTCACCGCGGCGTACGGCGATGCCCGAGCGACGTAGCTCTTCTCGGGCTCTCGGGCCGAGCTGTGCGAGAACGAAAGAGGCACGCGACGGCACGTGACGCAGCCCCCGGTCACGCAGACCAGCCTCGAGCACGGTCCGCCAGCCTCCGATGGTCTCGGCGCGCTCACGAGCCTCGGCGGTCGCCTCCCTCGACGCGCAGGCCACCAGCGCGGCGACCGCGGGCGAGGACACGGACCAAGGCGTCTGCAGCGTCGCGAGCTCGCGCACCACGAAGGCGTCACCCACCACGAACCCGGCCCGGATCCCCGGGACGGACCAGTGCTTGGTGAGGCTGCGGACGACCAGCAGCCCGCCGGTGCGCTCGCGCACCAGCGACTCGCTCTCGCCCGGCACCGTGTCCATGAACGCCTCGTCGACGACGACCAGCCGGCCCCGACGGCGCAACCGCCGGATCACGTCCGCCGGATGGAGCACGCCGGTGGGGTTGGTCGGGTTGCCGACGACCACCAGGTCGGCGTCCTCGGGGACGGACGCGGGGTCGACCACGAAGTCGTCCTCGGGCCGGCACAGGACGCTGGTCACGTCGTGGCCGGCCGCCACGAGCGCCGCATGGGGCTCGGTGAACTGTGGATGGAGCACGACCGGTCGCTGCCACCGGCGCAGCCGCGCGACCAGGGTGAACGCCTCCGCGGCACCGGCGGTGGGCAGCACC
The DNA here is from genome assembly GCA_036271155.1 of Nocardioides sp. Lineage (GTDB taxonomy): Bacteria > Actinomycetota > Actinomycetes > Propionibacteriales > Nocardioidaceae > Nocardioides. The sequence goes on from DATBBE010000265.1 coordinate 12,462, forward strand.
TCATGGAGCCGGCGGCCGTGGCGCTGGGCGACGGCCTCGCGAGCCGGACCCACCTCGGGGTAAGCCGCCAGCCCCGTCAGGCTCTCGCGCAGTGCCCGGTCGAGCCACTCCGGGCGTGGCCCTGAGTACACGTTGACGGCGAAGTCCTGAAGCCCGCCGCGGACCTCGACGTCGCCGTGGTGTCGCAGCGGGTCGCGCACGACGGCCTCTTCGCGATCCTCTCGTGCGGCATCAGCCGCGCAGGGCACCGGCGCCACCGCCGGACTGACCGCGACATGCGGGGAGGTGGCGTGTACCCGCGCGGCGAACCGACGCGCGAGGGCCGGATGACCGGCCCAGTGGACGTGGAGGTACGACGCGTGCAGGGTCTCGGTGACGAATCCCTCGGGCTCGCCGTCCACGGTCCAGGCGGGGGGTTCGCCGTGTCCCGGCGTTGCCCGGGTGCGATGGAACTCGTGGGCGGTGACCCGCTCCCCCGCTCGTGTCAGCCAGGAGTCCGTGGCAGCGGTCGCCTCCGGGTAGCGCAGGGTGAGCCGCGACGTCATCCGTGCCTGCGCCGGCACGGCACCGGCCATCCGGCGACCATCCAGGCTCTCGGCGAGGTAGAGCAGCCCGGCGCACTCCGCCACCGTCGGGATGCCGGACGACACGGCGTCGCGCAGGTCGTCGAGGAGGGCACGGTTGCCGGCGAGCACGTCGGCGTACACCTCGGGGAACCCGCCGCCGAGATAGAGGCCGCGGGTGTCGTCGGGGAGCGCCGGGTCGGTGAGCGGGTCGAAGGTGACCACCTCGCAGCCGGCCGCGGTCAACAGCTCCTCGGTCTCGGCGTACCGGAAGGTGAAGGCGCGTCCGCCCGCCATCGCGACCACCGGGCGCACCGCTGGGAGGCCGGACAGCCCGTCGACCTCGCGCTCGGCGATCCACCTCGTCGCGGGCAGAGCCGGGGCCGCTCGCGCGACGTCGAGCAGGGCGCTCAGGTCGAGGCCACGCTCGACCTGCTCCCCCAGATGGTCGATCATCCGAGCCGAGTGGTTGCGCTCCGCGACGGGGACCAGGCCCAGGTGGCGCGACGGGGCGGCGAGGCGGTCATCGGGCGGCAGCACCCCGAGGACCGGGATGGGGAGAGAGCGCACGATCTCGTCGAGGTTGCGCCCCGGGCGGGC
>DATBBE010000266.1:0-3674 GCA_036271155.1 Nocardioides sp.
CTATGCTGGGCCGTGTGACGATCACGCTCCGGCTCCTCGACGAGGTGTCCTTCGGTGATGAGCCGATCGCCGGTGCCCGCTCGGCCGACCTGCTGGCGGCGCTGGCCACGCACCGCTCGGGGCTGTCCGACGTCCGGCTCCTGGAGGAGGTCTGGGTCGACCACGCGCCGAACCCGAAGGCCCTGCAGGTGCAGGTCTCACGGGTCCGCTCGCAGTGTGGGGCAGGCGTGATCGAGCGGTACGACGGTGGGTACCGGCTGGGGCTCGCGGACGACGCGCTCGACGTCTGGGTGGTCGAGTCACTCGCGGAGCGCGCGCGCAAGGCGCTCGTGGACGCCCCCCGAGCCGCCCTGGAGGCCGCTCGTGCCGCGCACGACCTGGTGTGCGCGATGACCGAGGCGGACGGCGTGGGCCCGCTCGCCGACGTACGCCGGGGGGTCCTGGCCCTGCGACCGAGCCTGGTCCGCATCCACGGCCTCGCCCTGTCCCGCTGCGGGCTCGACACGGAGGCGGTGGCCGGGCTGGCCCAGGCGCACGCGACCGACCCGGACGACCCCGAGGTGCTGGAGGCCTTGTTGCGTAGCGAGGCCGCGACCTCCGGTGTGCCGGTCGCCCTGGCCCGCTACGAGGACTATCGCCGCGATCTCGCCGACCGGCTCGGCGTCGACCCCGATCCGGCGCTTCAGCGGGTGCAGCGTGAGCTGCTCGCCGCCGACGACCCCGTCCGCAGCGGTGTGCGCTTCGACGCCGACGAGCTGCTCGGACGCGCCGACGACCTGGCCGGGCTCCGGTCACTGGTGCGGACCGGTCGTCTGACCACCATCCTGGGGCCCGGAGGGCTGGGCAAGACCCGCGTCGCGCACGTCCTGGCCCGCGAGGCCACCCAGCCGAAGGTGCACTTCGTCGAGCTGGTCGGGATCTCGTCGTCCGACGACGTGGTCTCCGAGATCGGCTCGGAGCTGGGGGTGCGGCGCTCGGTGACGGGGCGCAACCTCACGGCCGCGCAGCAGGCCGACGTGCGCTCGCGGATCGCGCAGGAGCTCGACTCCGTGCCGACGCTCCTGGTGCTCGACAACTGCGAGCACGTCCTCGACGCGGTCGCGTCACTGGTCGCCTTCCTGCTCGTCACGACGCGCGACCTGCGCGTGGTGACGACCAGCCGGGCGCCCCTCGGGATCGCCGCGGAACGAGTCTTCCCGCTGAGCCAGCTCGCGGCCGCCGACGGCGCCGAGCTGTTCCGCCGGCGAGCCCGCGCCGTCCGTCCTGACGCGGAGCTGCCCGACGACGTCGTGGCCCGGATCGTCGAGCGCCTCGATGGCCTGCCGCAGGCGGTGGAGCTGGCCGCCGCGAGGGTGCGGACCATGTCCGCCGACGAGGTGCTGCACGCGCTGGACGACCGCTTCGCACTGCTGCGGGGCCGTGACCGGTCGGCACCTGTGCGTCACCAGACCCTGACCGCGGTGATCGGCTGGTCCTGGGAGCTGCTCGGAGCCGACGAGCAACGAGCCCTGGCCTGGCTCTCGGTGTTCCAGGACGGCTTCGCCACGCCTGCCGCCCGCGAGCTCCTCGGGCACGAGGGGCCGGACCTGGTCGAGGCGCTGGTCGACCAGTCCCTGGTCAACGTGGTCGACCACCGCGGCGGCACGCGCTACCGGATGCTCGAGACCGTCCGGGAGTTCGGCGGTCTCCGACTGGCAGAGCTGGGCGAGACCGAGGCCGCGCGTGAGGCGCTGACCGGGTGGGCTGTCGAGCTGGCCGACCGCCTGGGATCCCGGCTCTTCGGGCCCGATCAGGTGGCGACCGTCGACCTGCTCGACTCCGAGGAGGCCAACCTCGCCGACGTGCTGCGCCGGCTGCTCCTCGCGGGAGATGCCGAACGCGGGGTCCAGCTGCTCGGCGCGCTGGGCGGGCTGTGGTCGGTGACGGGCAACTTCCCGAGGTTCCTGGCGATGGCCGACCTGGCCGAGCAGGTGCTGGTCTCGTGGGAGCCGCCTCCCGAGCTGGAGCAGGTGACGGTGGACGCCGTCGCCCTCCTGCTGGTGCACCTGGGGTTCATGCGACCCGACGGCGTCGCCGACCTGACCGCCACCCTGAGCCGGCTGCCGCAGCCGCGCCAGCCGTGGAGCAGGATCGCCCGCGCGATGTTCGTCGAGGCCGCGGCGCCGGAGCACCGGCGTGCGGCCGTGCTGGCCCTCGGTGACGACCCGGATCGCCGTACCGCCGCGATGGCCTGGCAGTGGGCCGCGATCCTGGCCGAGAACGAAGGGGCCATCGAGGAGTCGGAGGAGTACCTCGAACGGGCGCTCGCGATGGTGGGCGAGGAGACCACCGCGTGGGAGATCGCCTCGCTCAACACCCAGGCGGCGACCCAGGCGCTGAACTCCGACGACCACGAGCGCGCCGAGCGCCACGCACGCACCGCGATCCCGCTTCTGGAGAGTCTTCATGCCAACGAGGACGCCGCCAGCATGCGCGCCGGCCTGGCTCTGTCCGCCCTGCGCCGCGGCGACCTCGACCTGGCCGAGCGGCTTCTCGACGAGATCGGTGAGGTGCCGCGTGCCGACCTGACTGCTGACCTCGTCACCTCCCAGGTGCGGGCCGAGATCGTGATGCGCCGCGGTGACATCGAAGCCGGGCTGCGAGCCTTCGACCGGTGCCTGGAGCTGACGCGCGGCTGGGGCTTCTTCGACTTCTCGACCAACGGCCTGGAGCCCTGGACGCTGATCGCTCTCGCCACCGACCTCGCGGCCCATGCACAGTTCGCCGACACCCCGGCCCGCAAGACCCGTGGTGCCGAGCTCGCGGCCGAGACCCGCACTCTGCTGGACCGCTTCCGCACTGTCACCGATGCCGCCATCGACTACCCCGTCACCGGCATGGCTGTGCTCGGCCTGGCCCAGTGGCTCCTCCATCAGCAGCCCGCGTCCGACCCGGGGCCGGCGATCCGACTCCTGGCGCTGGCCCACCAGTTCGGCTACAACCGATGGTTCCCCGCGATGGCCTGGGAGCCTCTGGTGCAGCTGGCGGATGCGACGGCTCCCGGCGTCCTGGCCGCCGTCCTCGAGGGGTACGGCGGGCGCAAGGGCCGGGAGCTGCGCACCGAGGCCGAGCGGGTGCTGGCCTCGGTCGTGCTCACATCTTCCGCGTGAAGCTCCGCACCGACAGGGGGGCGAAGATCGCCACGACGATCGCGCATCCGAGCAGCGCCCAGCCCGCGTCGGCTCCCACGTGGCCGTTGTTGGCCAGGTCGCGGATCGCGGAGATGATGTGCGAGACGGGGTTGACGTTGGCGAACCCCTCCAGCCAGCTGGGCATGGTGTCGGTGGGCACGAACGCGTTCGACAGGAACGTCAGCGGGAACATCACCATCAACGAGATGGCCTGCACGCCCTGGGCGCTGCGTCCGACAGTGCCGAACCAGGCGAAGATCCAGGCCAGCGACCAGCCGGCGATGATCGCGAACACGATCGCACCGACGACGCCGAAGACGCCGCCACCGGGGCGGTAGCCCAGCGCGATGATGCCGGTCAGGAACGTGAGGGTGCTGGCGATCGCGTAGCGGAGCATGTCGGCGACCATCGGACCGGCCAGGGGAGCGATCCGCGAGATCGGGAGCACCTTGAACCGGTCGAAGACGCCCTTGTCCATGTCCTCGCGGAGCTGGACGCCGGTCG
>DATBBE010000267.1:0-3249 GCA_036271155.1 Nocardioides sp.
TATCTCCCTCTGGAGGGGCTGGAGGAGATCAGACGACCAGGGGTCGCGCTGTGGGCGGGATCGGGCTGGGCAGCGAGGTCTCCCCGGTGAGGTAGCGGTCGACCGCGGCCGCCGCGGACCGCCCCTCGGCGATGGCCCAGACGATGAGCGACTGGCCGCGCCCGGCGTCACCCGCCACGAACACCCCCGCCACGCTCGTCGCGTAGGACGCGTCGCGGGCGACGTTGCCCCGCTCGTCGAGCTCGACCCCGAGCTGCTCGACCAGGCCGTCCCGCTGGGGGCCGGTGAAGCCCATCGCCAGGAGCACCAGCTGGGTCGGGACCTCCCGCTCGGTGCCGGGCAGCGGCTGGAACCCCGCGTCCACCTCGACCAGCCGCAGGGCACGGACCCGGCCGTCCTCGTCGCCGAGGAGCTCCTGGGTCGACACGGCGAACACCCGGTCGCCGGCCTCCTCGTGGGCGGAGGAGATCCGGAAGGTCATGGGGTACGTCGGCCAGGGCTGGTGGGTGGGCCGGGCCTCGGGCGGCTCGGCGAGGATCTCCAGCTGGGTCACCGAGCGCGCCCCCTGGCGGATCGCGGTGCCGAGGCAGTCGGCTCCCGTGTCGCCGCCGCCGATGATCACGACGTCCTTGCCCGCCGCCGTGATCTGGTCGGGCACGTCCTCCCCGAGCGAGGCGCGGTTGGACTGAGGCAGGAACTCCATCGCCTGGTGGATCCCGGCCAGCTCCCGTCCGGGCACCGGGAGGTCACGCGGCAGGGTGGAGCCCACCGCGAGCACCACGGCGTCGTAGCGCTCGCGGAGGCGGTCGCCGGTGAGGCCCGAGCCGTGGGCGCCGACCTCGACGCCCGCCCGGAAGACGGTGCCCTCGCGGCGCATCTGGTCGATCCGTCGGTCGAGCACGGACTTCTCCATCTTGAACTCGGGAATGCCGTAGCGCAGGAGTCCGCCGACCTTCTCGGCACGCTCGTAGACCGCCACGGTGTGACCGGCCCGGGTGAGCTGCTGGGCCGCCGCCAGGCCGGCGGGGCCGGACCCGACCACCGCGACCGTCCGGCCCGAGAGCCACTCGGGCGGGTGGGGGCGGACCTGACCGGACGCCCAGGCCCGGTCGATGATGGCCACCTCGACGTTCTTGATCGTGACCGGGTCCTGGTTGATGCCGAGCACGCAGGCGGTCTCGCACGGCGCCGGGCAGAGCCGCCCGGTGAACTCGGGGAAGTTGTTGGTGGCGTGCAGCCGGTCCATGGCGCCGTCCCAGTCGCCGCGATAGACCAGGTCGTTCCACTCCGGGACCAGGTTGCCCAAGGGGCAGCCCTCGTGGCAGAACGGGATGCCGCAGTCCATGCACCGCGACGCCTGCGTCGCGATGATCGGCAGCAGCGCACGACCGGGGCCGTCGGGGTACACCTCCTGCCAGTCGTGGATGCGCTCCTCGACCGGACGGCGCTCGGCGACCTCGCGCTCGTGTCGCAGGAACCCTCGGGGATCAGCCATGGAGCACCTCCATGACGCGACGGTCGACGGCGTCGCCGTCGAGCCCCTCGTCCTGCGCCGCGGCCCGGGCCTCCAGCACGCGCCGGTAGTCGCGCGGCATGACCTCGGTGATCCGTGCCACCGTGGCGGGCCAGTCGGCCAGCAGCTCCGTCGCGAGGTCGGACCCGGTCTCGTCGCGGTGTCGAGCCACCAGGGCGCGCAGCTCCTCGGCGACCGCGTCCGGCACCGGTCCGAGGTCCACCAGCTCGGGGTTCACCCGGTGCTCCTTCAGGTCGAGGACGTACGCCGTCCCGCCGCTCATGCCGGCGGCGAAGTTGCGTCCGGTCTTTCCGAGCACCAGCACCCGGCCCCCGGTCATGTACTCGCAGGCATGGTCACCCACGCCCTCGACCACCGCCGTGACGCCGGAGTTGCGGACGCAGAACCGCTCCCCGACGCCGCCGCGTACGAAGACCTCGCCCGAGGTCGCGCCATAGCAGATGACGTTGCCGGCGATGATCTGCTCGTGGGCGACGAAGGTCGCCCCGCGGTCCGGCCGGATCACGATCCGCCCACCCGACAGCCCCTTGCCGACGTAGTCGTTGGCGTCACCCTCGAGGCGCAGCGTGACCCCGCGCGGCAGGAACGCGCCGAAGGACTGCCCTGCCGATCCGACGAGGGTCAGATCGATGGTGTCGGGCGGGAGGCCGTCGCCGCCGTACCGCCGGGTGACCTCGTGGCCGAGCATGGTGCCGACCGTGCGGTTCACGTTGCGCACGTCGAGCCGGGCCCGGACCGGCTCTGCGCTCTCGAGCGCCGCGGCGCACAGCCGGATCAGCTCGTTGTCCAGGGCCCGGTCCAGACCGTGGTCCTGGGCTCTGGTGCGGTGGAGAGCCTGTCCGGCGAACTGCGGGCTCACCTCCGCGACGTGGAGGATCGGGGTGAGGTCGAGACCCGAGGCCTTCCAGTGGTCGATCGCCTGGCGGACGTCGAGGGTCTGCACCTGGCCGATCGCCTCCTCGAGGGTCCGGAACCCGAGCTCGGCGAGGAGCTCGCGCACCTCCTGGGCGATGTACTCGAAGAAGGTCACCACGAACTCGGGCCGGCCCGAGTAGCGCGCTCGCAGCACGGGGTTCTGAGTGGCGACGCCCACCGGGCAGGTGTCGAGGTGGCACACGCGCATCATGATGCAGCCGCTGACGACGAGTGGTGCGGTGGCGAAGCCGAACTCCTCGGCTCCGAGGAGGGCCGCGACCACCACGTCGCGACCGGTCTTCAGCTGGCCGTCGGTCTGGACGACGATCCGGTCGCGCAGCCCGTTGAGCAGCAGGGTCTGCTGGGTCTCGGCGAGCCCGAGCTCCCACGGACCGCCCGCGTGCTTGAGGGAGGTCAGCGGCGAGGCGCCGGTGCCGCCGTCGTGCCCCGAGATCAGGACGACGTCGGCGTGTGCCTTGGAGACTCCGGCGGCGACCGTGCCGACACCGACCTCCGCGACCAGCTTCACGTGCACCCGGGCGGCCGGGTTGGCGTTCTTCAGGTCATGGACCAGCTGGGCGAGGTCCTCGATGGAGTAGATGTCGTGGTGGGGCGGGGGCGAGATGAGCCCGACGCCCGGGGTCGAGTGCCGGGTCTTGGCGATCCACGGGTACACCTTGTGCCCGGGCAGCTGGCCGCCTTCGCCCGGCTTGGCCCCCTGGGCCATCTTGATCTGCAAGTCGTCGGCGTTGACCAGGTAGTGGCTGGTCACCCCGAACCGGCCGCTGGCCACCTGCTTG
>DATBBE010000268.1:0-6243 GCA_036271155.1 Nocardioides sp.
GCGTTCCACCGCGACACCCCGCCCGGCAGGCGCGAGTCGCCGGACTCCGCATCGGTCTGCCACCTGGCCCACGGGTGCTGCGTCAGCGGGATCTCGAGCGGCCGCAGCTCCGCGACGAGCTCGGCCCGTCGCGCCATCGTGAACGACGCCGCGACGCCGACGTGGTGCAGCACCGGCGCCACTGTGTCGGCTGTGTCGGCTGTGTCGGCGTCGCCGGCCGCGTCGTCGCTCCCGGCGTAGAGGCCGAGCAGCAGCGAGCCGAGCAGCGGGCGCTCGGGCGTCGACGTCTTGTGCAGCCGATATCCGGCGACCACGACGTCGGCGGTGCGTTCGTGCTTGATCTTGAGCCACCCGCGCTTGTCGGCCTGGTAGGCGCCGTCGAGCCGCTTGGCGACCACGCCGTCGAGCCCCGCGCCCTCGAAGACCTCGAACCACCGCTGCGCCTCGTCGGGGTCGCGCGTCGTCTGGGAGAGGTACACGCCCGACGCGGTCGTGAGGTCCGCGGCCGACGACGCCCCCGGGACGCTGCCCGCCCGCCCGGCCCCCAGCACTTCCTCGAGCCGCGCGCGACGCTCGGCGAGCGGCCGGCCGGTGAGCTCCTCGTCGTCGAGGGCGAGCAGGTCGAACACGACCAGCGACGCGGGGGTCGACTCCGACAGCAGCGCGACCCGCGACGCCGCGGGGTGGATGCGGTCCTGCAGGCGGTCGAAGTCCAGCCGGACGCGCCCCGTCCCGCCCGCGGTGCCGTCTACCCCGTCGCGGGCGTCCGGCCGCGGCACGACCAGCTCGCCGTCGACGACGCACCGCTCGGGCAGCGCCGCACGGACGGCCTCGACCACCTCGGGGAAGTACCGCGTGAGGGGCTTGGTGTTGCGCGAACCGAGCTCCACGTCGTCGCCGGAGCGGAACGCGATGCACCGGAAGCCGTCCCACTTGGACTCGTACGAGAACCCCTCGCTGGGCCCGTCGCCGCCCGCCGGGGGGCGCGGGATCGCCGCGACCGACTTCGCGAGCATCGGCAGCACGGGCGGCGGGACGGGCAGGGACGCGATCGGCGAGGCGGCCATCCTCCGATCGTGCCCCGAGTCGCCGTCGTCCGCGTCCCCGGAGGTCACGGGAGCCGGTCGCGACGACGCTCGAGGGCGATGGTCTCGGCGGTGTTCCCGGCCAGCTCGATGGCCCTGTCGTAGGCGGCGCGCGCCTCCCCGGCACGACCCGTCCTGCGCAGGAGGTCGGCGCGCGTCGCGTGGTACGCGTGATAGCCGGCCAGCTCGCCCCCGAGACCGTCGACGATCGCCAGGGCCATGTCCGGTCCGTCGAGCTCGGCGAGCGCGACGGCCCGGTTGAGGGCGACGACAGGCGACGGCTCGATACGGACGAGCTGGTCGTAGAGGGCGACTACCTGTCGCCAGTCGGTGTCGGGCGACACGTCCGCAGACGTGTGGACGGCGTTGATCGCCGCGAGGATCTGGTAGCGACCGGGAGGGGGCGCCCCGGCAGCGACGGCAGCGAGCCGGTCACGCACCAGCCCGTGGCCCTCGGCGATCGTCTTCGCGTCCCACATCCCACGGTCCTGCTCGTCGAGGGTGACGAGCTCGCCGTCGGACGAGACGCGGGCGGTGCGGCGGGCCTCGGTGAGGAGCATCAGCGCGAGCAGCCCGGCCACCTCTCCGTCGCCCGGCAGGAGGGCACGGACCAGGCGGGTGAGCCGGATCGCCTCGGCTGTCAGGTCGTGCCGGACGGGGTCGGTGTCGGGGCCGGTAGCCAGATAGCCCTCGTTGAAGACGAGATACAGCACGCCGAGCACGCCGGAGACCCGGGCCGGGAGATCCTCGGCGGCCGGGACCCGATAGGGGATGCGGGCCGCCTTGATCTTGGCCTTCGCGCGGGTGATCCGCTGCCCCGTCGCGCCCTCGGTCACCAGGAAGGCGCGGGCGATCTCGGGCACGGTCAGTCCGCCGACCATGCGCAGCGTCAGCGCCACGCGCGCCTCCGTGCCCAGGGCAGGGTGGCAGCAGATGAAGATCAGCCGGAGCCGGTCGTCGTCGACGGCGCCCCGAGGCTCGGGCGGGGTGTCGTCGAGCATGAGCTGAGCCGCCTCGTGCTTGGCTTCGCGCTTGTTCTCGCGCCGGAACCGGTCGATGGCCTTGCGGGAGGCCGTGGTGGTCAGCCAGGCGCCGGGGTTGGGTGGCACGCCGTCGGCCGGCCACCGCTCGACCGCGGTCGCGAACGCCTCGGCGGCGGCCTCCTCGGCGACGTCGAGGTCGCCGAAGCGCCTGGTCAGTGCCCCGACCACCCGGGCCCACTCCTCGTGGTGCGCACGGGTGATCGCCTCCTCGACGTCGGTCACACGAACGGCCGCACCTCGAGCTTCCGGTCGCAGACCTCCGAGGCCTCGGCCGCAAGCCTCAGCGCCGTGTCCAGCTCGGGAACCTCCCACACCCAGACGCCGGCCAGGTACTCCTTCGACTCCACGAACGGCCCGTCGGTGAACACCACGTCACCGCCCCGGTTGTCGACGACCGTGGCCGCGTCGGTGTCCGCGAGCCCTCCCGCGAACACCCAGTAGCCCTCGGCGATCAGACGTTCGTTGAAGGCACTGATGGCGGGCCGCCGGTCCGCGGTGCCGGGGTCGGTCTTGTCGTCGATCACGGAAACGAGGTATTGCACCCGAAAATCATCTCCTCCGGCGTCACGCCTGTGCGGCAGCCCCTCGTGGGCAGCCTCATCTTTACGACGAACGCGGCTGCCAAGGTCCGACACCACCCCCGGACCTCTTCGAAGGCTTCCGACGAGTCGGTCGGCAGGCACGGACGCCTCCGTCCCTGCAACGGTGCCGATGGGGGACGGTCGCATGACAGCCGGCCGGGTAGGTATGGCCTGGTCAGGTCGAGGGCTCGATCTCGGTGGGGCGCCAGGTGCGGTCGAAGAAGGACTGCTGGGGGCTGTAGAGGCGCAGGGCCGTGAACCAGCCCTTGCCGGGGGTGGTCTGGATCCAGTTGCCTTCGGCCACACCCTCGGGCCGGGCGGGGGCGAAGTGCACGGTGTGCGAGCCGTCGTCGGCGGCGGTGGCGGCCGGCGTGGGGTAGTTCTGGCTGCCGGCGCGCGGGTAGCGCTGGGGGGTGTTGAGCATGGAGCGGGTCTGGTTGTCGTACACGGTCAGCGACCAGAACCGGCCGGCGGGGATTCCCGGGGGCAGCGTCACCTGGTAGGGACGACCGCCGTCGAAGGGCTGCCCGTCGCCGTCCAGGGAGACGATCAAGTATTGCGAGCCCACACCGGTCAGCCTCATGCACATGGCCGGGGTGATGCCCGTGTAGGCGTAGAAGAACCCGGTGCGGGCGTTGAGCGCGCGCCCCGTCGTCGGCGGGTAGAGCTCCAGGCCCGCGGCGGTGACCTGCGGGGGCGGGACGGTCCAGTCGTACCCGCCCACGAACAGCGGATTGAACCAGGACGAGCCCTCGTAGTAGGCGAAGTCCTCGCCGGTGCGCGCCCGCAGCGCCACCGTGCGCGCGGTGGCGTTGCCGATGGCTACCGCGTCCTGGAGCAGGGCGCGCATGCGCTGGTCGGGCTGGAACGTCTGGCCCTTGGCGATGCCGATCGCCCGGAAGTGGCCGCCGGCCTCGGGGTCGGTCGCGTCAGCGGGCTGCTCCTGCACCAGCTCGTCCAGCAGCTCGTAGAAGGAGACGTCGTTCGGCGGGATCGTGTTGATCGCCAGGCCGCTGCCCTCGGTGAACACGGGGGGGTCGGGGGGTGCCACCGGTGCCAGGGGAGACTTGCCCTGCAGGAAGGAGCCCACGCTCGATCCGTAGCTGCCCGGGGTGTAGGGCGAGATCCGCAGCGTCTCCTTGATCCGGGCGACGGTGGGCGCGGGGTCATCCCCTTCCAGGAAGCTCCGGCCGAGCAGGATGGCCCTCGTGGTGGCGCAGCGGGCCACGAAGCTGCCGCCTTCGGGGGTGGGTCCGTCGTAGCCGGGCGGAAGCAGCACATAGCTTCCACCCGTTCCGCGGTCCGGTCCTGGGACACCGAAGTCGGTGACCCACCCGAACCACATGTCGTCGATGGTGCCCAGGCAGTCGGGCGGTACCTGCAGCGCCAGCGGCCCGTCGCTGAGGTCGAGGTAGCTGAGGAAGTAGACGGTGTCCGCGTTGGCGGTGAGGAACAGCGATTCGCCGTCCATGAACTCGGAAAAGATCAGGACCGCGTTGTCCGCGACGCCGACGTCGAGGAAGCCGCGACGCAGGGCCATCATCGACACGCCGGGCAGGCCCGCGAGATAAGCCTCCACGGCGTGGGCCCGATCGAGCTGGTCGTAGACCTTCTCGGAGGTCCCGGTGTCCGGGACGCCGTCGCTGAACCTCAGCGAGCCAATGCTGGTCTCGACGATCTCAGGAGTGGAGATCGACGCCAGGTCCGCACCGCGGTCGCTACTCATTTCCCAACTGTGAGCCTGTACGCGAAGATGTGCACCCCGTGTCGCGGGGCACTCAGCCCGCGCCGCGAGGTGCCTCGGCCCACAGGACCGGGAAGCGTGCGGCCAGCTCCTGCTCGACCCATCCCAGCCGAGCCCTCAGCGCCGCCCGGTTGCGGTCCTGGGCATGCGGTTGCAGGTCCGTGAGCAAGGATCGGATCCGCAGCAGCACGAGCGGGGAGCCCACCGCGGCCGCGATGATGCCGTCCAGCCCGTCCCGCAGGAAGTCGCCCCAGTCCGGCAGCGGGACCACCACCCGCAACCGGTCCCCCTCGTCGCGGACGTACAGGGAACCCTGTTCGCCGGCCGGAAGGGCCTCGAGCAGGTCCTCCAGGCAGTCCAACCCCTGGACCGCGGTCGCGGGATCGTTGACCGCTGCCGACAGCGCGCGCATCACGATGTCGGCCAGCAGGCGGAACGCCAGCAGCGGATCCTGCTCGAAGGTGCGCTCGGGGCCGGTGACCAGCGCGCCCACGATCGCCGCGTCTGGCGGTGCCGCGCCGCTGACCTCGGCGAGGAGCGTGCCGTGACGCAGGACCGCTCCCGGGACCACACGCAGCACGACGACCGCCCCGCTGTGGCGGGCGGTCGCGACCAGACTGTCCATGTCGACCTGCTGCAGCACTTCCGAGTGGCCTTTCCAGACAACGGTCCTGCTGGGCGCAGGCGACGACGCCGCCGCGGACTCGGTCACCTCGCTCGCGCGGGAGTAGAGGTCCTGAAGGATGGCGTGGCCCCGCTCGGTGATCGCCAGGAGCACCGGCGCGAGCTGGATCGCGGCGAACGCCTGGAGCTGAAGGCGGCGCACCATGGCCAGGACGAAGAGCAGGAGTGCCCCTGCCAGGGCTGGGACCGCGACCGACACCTGAGAGTGATCGCCGACGGTCAGGGCGGCGGCGATGCTGAAGACGGCCACGCTGATCGCGAGGGCGAAGGTCTGCCTGACGACCGGGGCCTCGCGGAACAGGGTCAAGCGCGGGGAGAAGGCGGTGTGGGCCCACTGCACCACGAGGAACAGCAGCGAGAAGATGACCGCGGTGACGCCCAGGACCCCGAAGCCCAGGGTCAGCAGCATGGTCGAGACCTGGGCGGCGGAGGTCTGCGGGCCGCGGGTGATCCGCGGCAGCAGCACGCCAAGGGCCAAGGCCAGCACGGCGAACAGCAGCTGCGTGCGCTCAGCCCGTACGCGGCGCCGCCGCCGTAGCGGGAGGGGACTGGTCCGAGCTCTCATCTTCACTCCAGCCGCGATGGGCACCTGCCGTGACCCCCGAAGCGGCCAGGCGTCAGAGGCAGTTGCCCGAGCCGACGCGGCACGTGGCGCGCCGCCCCGCGCTTCTCGATCCTCGCCCGGCGACCACGCGTCCGCACGCCGGCGCTCGACCGCCCACCGCTGTGGTCAGGTCACCGAAGGTCACCGGGCGCTCGATACAGCCTCGCGCCCGGGGTAGCCCAGGGCGTCGAGCAGCGGCTCGTGCAGGGCCGCGTTGGAGTACAGGCCACCGCCCTGGTCGCTCGCGTGCCCGCCGGTCCGGTCGGTGAAGCGCCCGCCCGCTTCCTCGACCAGAAGAACCCACGGCGCGTGGTCCCACGTGAAGTAGCGCTCGGCCAGGAACGCGTCGATCTCGCCGCGGACGAGCCCCACCAACGGCAGCGGGCTCGGCGCCGCTCGGGTCGAGTCCTGTGGGAGGCGAGCCCTGGACGCGTCGTCCAGAGCGTCGACCACGGCGTCGGCGAACGTCGGCGTCGTGCTGACCTCGAGCCGCCGTGCCCGG
>DATBBE010000269.1:0-13395 GCA_036271155.1 Nocardioides sp.
ACGGGTACGCCGCGCCGCCGGGCCTCCCCGAACGCGTCGTCGCCCCACTCCCACCAGTCCACCGGGTTGTCGGCGTGCTGGAGGAGGTAGGGCGAGGTGGCGGCACTCAGCCGGTTGGGCACTCGTCCACGCTAGTCGGCCGGCGGGATCACCCCGAACGTAGGACCGCTCAGGGTTCGGGTGGCAGATCCCGGTGGTCGTGGCGGGAGAACCAGCAGGTTCGCTCGACGCCAGGGCCCGGCACAGAGGCAACCCTTCGAGTCAGCTCGGCGCCTTCGTGAACGTGAGGACGGCGATGCCGGAGTCGAGCGTCGTGACGTCGTCGAGCTCGAAGGTCGCGGAGAGCGAGTCGTGGTAGAGCAGTGCGTCGACACCGCCGCGCCCGACGAGGAAGGGGTGGAGCCAGAGGCGCAGCTCGTCGAGCAGTCCTGCCCGCAGAAGGGCGTGCGTCACAGCGCCGAACCCGTACTGGATGACGTGACCGGCCGTCTCGTCCTTGAGCCGCGCGACGTGGGCGGCCAGGTCTCCCTCGATGACGGTCGTGTTGTCCCAGCTCGGATCCTGCAGGGTCCTCGAGGCGACGTACTTGGGCATCGAGTTGATGCGGTCGCTGTACGGATCACCCGACCTGCTCGTCCAGACCGGCGCGAAGCCCTCATACGTGCGTCGCCCCATGACCATCGCGTCGCTGGCGAGCAACAGCTCGGTCTGGATCTGGTTGCCGCGGTCCGAGAAGCTCCCGAGAGTCGGCCAGTCCTGCGGGTCCTCGATCACCCCGTCGAGCGTGATGTACGTCGAGTTGACCAAGCGACCCATGAGTCTCTCCTTGCAGCGGCCCCGGACGGAGCAGACTCGACGTCCGAGCCACCTCCCCACCGAACCGCGCGGCGACGGACACCGCCAGCTGTTTCGGGCTGACCCGAAAGTCGTCGTCCTTCAGTAGCCTGACCAGGCTCCTGCCACGATCGGAACCCACGATGCTCAGAGTCCGGTTCTCCGCCTCGGACCTGGAGACGATCCGGATCAGCGTCTCCCCCGCCTTCCAGACGGTCACGCTGGCGCTGACGGCCGGCTCGGCCGAGCCGGCTGCCGTGCACGCAGCTCGCGACCGCCTCGTACGACGGGCCGGCCGCCGAGGTGGCGCGTTCGCCGGCCTCCTCGAGCTCGACGGGTCGCACGTGCCCGACTTCCTCACGCCGTCGCCGACGACCGAGGACGTGTCCTGGGCCGACGAGCTGGAGATCGCGGCGTCCGCGCCTGAGTGGCGACGCGCTCGCGACGCACGTCATCTGGAGTCCCACGTCGGGCGCAGCGCCATCGCCGACGGCCTGGTGGCCGGTGACGCGGCGGTCGGGAGACGGGTGCTGGAGGGTCTGATGGCCTTCCACCACGCCGCGTACGGCGACTCCTGGACCGAGGTCCGTCGCCGGCTGCGCGCGGAGGCCGACCGTCGTCGCCGCGAGCTCGACGTCTTCGGCGTCGACCACGTCCTGTCCACGATCCACCCGTCCGTGCGCTGGCGGCGTCCGGTGCTCACGATCAGCGACAACAGCTATGACGGCGACTACGAGCGCACGGGTCAGGGATTGGTGCTGGTGCCCGCGCTCGGGCGGCTTCGCACGGTGACCACGATGATCAACCCGTGGGAGCCGGTGACGATCGGCTACCCCGTCTCCTCCACGCCCTTGGACGTGCCGCCGGTCGGCCGCCGTGACCTCGTCACAAGCCCGCAGCTGAGCCGGCTCCTCGGGAGCACGAGGGCACGGGTGCTCACGACGATCGAGACTCGACCCGACCTGACGACCACCCAGCTGGCGACGTGCCTGGGCATCTCGGTGGCGTCCGCCAGCGAGCATGCCTCGGCGCTCCGAGCCGCGGGGCTCGTCACCTCGGGCCGAGACCGCAACGCCGTCCGCCACGGCCTCACTCCGCTGGGATCCGGGTTGGTCCGTGCGGCCGGACGGCGGCGTACGCCGGACTCCTGACCCGGAGGTAGATCAGACCTCATGAGATGGTTTGTTAATAGATGATCTGCTAACGTTGCACTCATGCGGACAACGTCTCTCTCCAACCCACGCACGCACCTCGCCGCTCTCGTCGTCCTGTGCGCCGCCACCACGATGACCGTCCTCGACGAGACCGTCGTCAATGTCGCCATCCCCTCCATCCGGGCGGACCTGGGCTTCGGCCAGCACGAGCTCTCGTGGGTGGTGAACGCCTATCTTGTGAGCTTCGGCAGCCTGCTGCTGCTGGCCGGACGCGTCGGCGACCTGATCGGGCGGCGGCAGGTGCTCCTGGCCGGCCTCACGCTCTTCACCGCGGCCTCTCTCGCGTGCGGCCTTGCCCCCTCGGCCGGAGTGCTGGTGTCGGCACGCTTCGCCCAGGGAGCCGGTGCGGCCTTGGCCTCGTCGGTGGCGCTCGGCATGATCGTGTCGCTGTACGACGACGCGGCGGGGCGGGCCCGGGCGATCGCGGTCTATGCGTTCATGGCGTCCGCAGGTGCCTCCACGGGCCTCTTCCTGGGCGGCATCGTGACCGACGTAGCCGGATGGCGATGGGCCTTCTTCCTCAACGTCCCCGTCGGGATCGCGATGCGCCTGGTCGGCGGGCGGGTCCTGCCTCGGGAGGGCGGCCCCGGGTTGCGAGCAGGAGCCGACCACGTCTCGGGCGTGCTGCTCGTCGCAGGCGTCGCCACGACGATCCTGGCCGTCGTGGACCCGACCAGGCGGATTGCCGCCGTCCCCGCCGTGCTCCTGCTCGCCGGCTTCGCCTTGCGACAGCTGCGTGCCGAACGCCCGTTGCTCCCCTTGGCCGTGCTGCGCTCGCGCGCCGTCATCGGGGCCAACCTCGTGCTGGCGCTCCTGGGTGGCTCCATGCTCGGCTTCCAGTTCCTGATCACGCTCTACCTGCAGAACATCCTGGGCTACTCCCCTGCTCAGGCCGGCAGCGCGATCCTGCCCATCCCCCTCGGCATCGGCGCCCTGTCGCTCCTCGGCTATCCGGTGCTCAGCAGGCGGGTCGGCCCCCGAGCGCTCATCGTGCCCGGGATGCTCACCGTCGCGATCGGGATGACCTGGCTCGTGTTCACCCCGACGCACGGCCACTATGCCGGCGACGTGCTGCCGAGCATGGTGCTGTTCGCCGTGGGCGGTGGCGTCGCCATCCCGGCGATCATGACGACCGCGATGTCCGAGACCACCGCCGATGCGGCAGGGGTGTCGTCGGGCCTGCTCAACACCTCACAGCAGATCGGCTCCGCGATCGGGCTCGCCGTGCTGTCCAGCATCGCCGTCGCGACCACGTCGCAGCTGATGACCCGCGGTCGGGGCGCGGACGCCGCCACGGTCGGTGGCTACCACGTCGCCTGGGCGTGTGGAGCCGCGCTGCTCGCCGTGGCGACCGGCATCGCAGCGGTCACCTTGCGACGACCGACCACCCTCGAGCACGCGTCGACCGAGCGAGACGTCCACTCGCAGATCGTGCAGTGAGGGACGATCCACCACCGACCGGGATGACGCTTTCGGCCACTACGCTGGGCGACATGGCTCGCGCTCAGCGCACCCCGCCGGGTGTCGACCTCTCGATGCTGCTGAACCAGGCGGCGTACGCCGTGGCGACCCGGCTCGGGGCCGTCCTGGCCGAGATCGACGTGTCAGTCAAGGTCTACTGCGTGCTTCAGAAGGGCGTCGAGGGCGACTTCACCCAGGCTCAGCTGGCTGAGCGTGCCTGGATGGACAAGACCACCATGGTCAACGTGCTCGACGAGATGGAGCGCCGTGGTCTGGCGAGCCGCACGATGTCGCCCACCGACCGGCGGGTCCGCCTGGTCGCCGTCACGGCCACGGGGCGCTCGTTGCTCGCCCGCGCCGACGAGCTCGTCCAGGCGACGTACGACGACGTGCTCGCGGCACTGACGCCGACGCAGAGGACCGCGTTCGTCTCCTCTCTCACCCACCTGGTCGAGGGCCCTCTGGCCGCTCCCTTCCACATGGACGAGCAGCTCCCCCGCGCCCGGCGAGCCAGGAGATGAGCCCCGGGCCACAATGGGCGACATGGACGCCGACGCCTGGGACGACCGCTACCGCGCGAGCGAGCTCGTGTGGTCGGCGGGGCCCAACCAGTTCGTCGAGGCCGAGCTCGGCGGAATGCCACCTGGTCGCGCCCTCGACCTCGCCGCGGGCGAGGGACGCAACGCGATCTGGCTTGCCCGGCAAGGCTGGCGGGTCACCGCGGTCGACTTCTCCCCGGCCGGGCTCGACAAGGGCCGGACCCTCGGCGAGGGGCTCGACGTCGACTGGGTCTGCGCCGACGCCACCACCTGGCCCGGCGATCCCAACGGCCCCGGCTACGACGTGTGCCTGGTCGCGTACCTCCAGCTCGCCGCCACCGAACGCGCGGCAGCGGTCCGCAACGCCTACGCGTCGGTCCGCACCGGAGGGACCCTGCTCTGGATCTGTCACGACCTCAGCAACCACAGCGAAGGAGTCGGCGGACCCACCGACCCGGCGGTCCTGATGACGGCCCAGGACGTGCTCGGTGACCTGGCAGGGCGCACCTTCGAGGTACAGAAGGCCGGTCGCGTGGCCCGGCTGGTGCCCGACGGCCACCGCGAGGACTCCCCGGCCACCGCCTGGGACTGCGTGGTCCGGCTGCTACGCCGCGACTGACCGCAGAGCCGGACCTGCTCAGGCCTGGTGGCTCGAGGTCTCGTCGGACTCGCGCTCGGGCGCCTCCGAGTCCTCGCCGAAGACGCCGGCCTGCTTCGCGGCGTTCACCTTCCTGATCTGCTTGGTGAAGCTGCGGAGGATGAAGGCCACGGCCAGGATCAGGGCCACGAAGACCACCGCGCCGACCCAGCCGGCCACGACGTTGTTGTCGTCGGGCCTCGGGTCGGAGGCGAGTGCGAGAGCGACGAGCCCGGTCATGGCTCCAGTGTCTCAGGTGTCGACCCGGTCAGCGACCGCGGATCCCCGCGAACAGGTCGTCCTCCGGCAAGGAGGTCTCGACATGGCTGGTGACCAGCTCGAAGTCCTCGGTCGGCCAGGCCTGCACCTGGAGCTCGCGTGGGATGGAGAACCACTGGCCGTCCGGGTCTATCTGGGTCGCGTGCGCCAGCAGCGCCTGGTCGCGGACACCGAAGAAGTCACCGCACGGCACCCGGGTGGTCAGCCGCTTCTCCCAGGCCTCGTCTCGCTCCCACTTCTCCAGTCGCTCCGTGTACGGCGACTCCAGGCCGTGCTCGAGGATCAGGTCGTGGATCGACTTGATCTTCGCGTAGCTCCAGCCGTGGTGGTAGTAGAGCTTGAGCGGCTGCCACGGCTCTCCCGCGTCGGGGAACCGGTCGGGGTCACCGGCCGCGTCGAACGCGGCCACGCTCACCTCGTGGCACCGGATGTGGTCGGGGTGCGGGTAGCCGCCCTTCTCGTCGTACGTCGTGACGACGTGCGGCTTGAAGTCGCGCATCAGCTGCACCAGCCGCTCGGTCGACTCCTCCAGCGGCACCAGCGCGAAGCAGCCCTCGGGCAGCGGCGGCTTCGGGTCGCCCTCGGGCCAGCCCGAGTCGACGAAGCCCAGCCAGTCCTGGCGGATGCCGAGGATGTCACGCGCCCGCTCCATCTCCTGGCGGCGTACCTCGGTGATGTTGGCCGCGATCTCGGGACGGTCCATTCTCGGGTTGAGGATCGAGCCGCGCTCACCGCCGGTGCAGGTGGCGACGTGGACGTCGACCCCCTCGGAGACGTACTTCGCGGTCGAGGCCGCACCCTTGCTCGACTCGTCGTCGGGGTGGGCGTGCACGTGCATCAGCCGGAGGCCGACCCCCGGGCGCGCGTCACCATCAGGATCCTGGGACATGGGGCACATCGTAGGAGGCGGCTCTCGGGTGGGAGCATCGACCTCGTGGACCAGACCATGACCGAGCGGTACGCCGCAGTGCCGCGGTGGCGCCGATCGGCCACGATCGCCGTGGTCGTGGTGGTGGCAGCGGCCGGTCTGGGCTGGGTGGCCTGGGCGGCGTACAGCGAGGCGACCCCGAAGGTGCAGTCTCAGCTCGACACCTTCCATGTCGGGGGCGAGCACTCGGTCAGCGCCCAGATCGACGTCCGCCTGTCCTCCGGGACCACCGGAGCGTCGTGCACGGTGCAGGCGGTCGCCGAGGACCACACGATCGTCGGCGAGCTCCACTTCCACCCCGTGGACGGCACCAACCGGGTGACGGTCCGCACCGACCGGACGGCGACGTCCGTCGAGCTCTCGGGGTGTATTGCAAAGGGTCAGAACCGGCCCCGCTGACCTGCACGTTTGTGGGTTTGGGGCCCGCATCTTGGTAGGCTTTCCGCTTCTGGCCGCGCCACGACGACGCAACCAGCACGACCAGGCAGTCCCGACCGGTGGCGCACCCACACCGACACACACGACGACGCGTGCAGCTACGCGTCTCTCGAGGAGTTCCGCATGATCTGGCTGACCCCGCAGACCTTCGACCGGCTCCAGGCCGAGCTCGAAGAACGGCGCGGGCCGATCCGTGCCGAGATCGTCGAGCGGATCAGCGCGGCCCGCGACGAGGGTGACCTCAAGGAGAACGGCGGCTACCACGCCGCCAAGGACGAGCAGGGCACCAACGAGGCCCGGATCCGTCAGCTCGAGGAGCTCCTGAAGGACGCCACCACGGACGCCTCGCCCGACGACCAGACCGTCTCGGCCGGCAAGCTCGTGACCTACCGGTACGCCGGCGACGACGAGGAGTCGTTCCTGCTGGGTGCCCGCGAGATCGCCGAGGACCACACCGAGATCGAGGTCTACTCCCCGCAGTCACCCCTGGGCGCCGCGCTCGAGAGTCACAAGGCCGGTGAGACCGTCGACTTCGAGCAGCCGAACGGCAAGACCGCGAAGATCGAGATCATCACCGCGGTCCCCTTCGCCATCTAGCCTCATTCGTAGACGCGGTAGCCGCGCTCGCGCAGTCGCGTGAGCACCAGCTCCGCGTGGGCCGCTCCCCGCGTCTCGAGCTGGAGCTGGACCTCCACCTCGTCCAGCGACAGGTCGGCGTCGATGCGGGCGTGGGTCACCTCGATGACGTTGGCACCCGCCGCGCCGAGCTCTCCGAGCAGCTCGGCCAGACCGCCGGGCCGATCCGGGATGCGCAGGCGCAGGTTGAGGTAGCGGCCCGCAGCGGCCATGCCGTGCTGGATGACCTTGCCGAGGAGCAGCGGGTCGATGTTGCCGCCCGAGAGCACCCCCACGGTCGGCGTACCGAAACGCGTGGGGTCGTCCAGGATCGCGGCGACGGCCGCGGCGCCGGCCGGCTCCACGACCATCTTCGCCCGCTCCAAGGTCGCGAGCACGGCCCGCGACAGGGATGCCTCGGAGACGGTGAGGATCTCGTCGACGAGGTCTCGAACGGCCGTGAACGTCACCTCACCGGGCAGTCCGACCGCGATGCCGTCGGCCATCGTCGACATCGACGCCAGGGCGACGGGGTGCCCGGCTGCCAGCGACGCGGGGTACGCCGCAGCACCCTCGGCCTGGACGCCGATCACCTCACCTCGGGCCGCATGGCCTTGACCGCGACGGCGATCCCACTGAGGAGCCCGCCACCACCGCAGGGGACGACGACGGTCTCCAGACCCGGGGCCTGCTCGAGGATCTCCAGGCCGCAGGTGCCCTGGCCCGCCACGATGTCGACGTTGTCGAAGGGGTGGATCAGGATCGCCCCGGTCCGCTCCTCGAAGAGGCGGGCCTGCGCCAGCGAGTCCTCGAGGTAGCGGCCGTGGAACACGACATCGGCGCCGTACTCGCGGGTGGCCTTCTCCTTCGGGATCGGCGCGCCCTCAGGCATGAACACCGTGGCCTTGATCCCCAGCGCCCGGGCGGCCAGGGCGACGCCCTGAGCATGGTTGCCGGCGGACGCGGCCACCACCCCCCGCGCGCGCTCCTCTTCGGTGAGCCGCGACATCCGGGTGTAGGCGCCACGCACCTTGAACGAGCCGGTGCGCTGGAGGTTCTCGCACTTGAGCATGACCGGGCTCCCGGTGAGGGCCGACAGCCAACGCGACTCCTCCATGGGGGTGCGTAGCGCCAGCGACTTGATCGTCTCGGCTGCCCGCTCGACGTCTGCCAGTGACACCTGCACCACGTCAGCCATCCTGCTCCCTCGCTGCGCGCCCGTCTGCGGCTGGGGCGTCGCGGGGTGGGTCGTCCTGGTCGGCGACGCCCGCCTCGTCGGTGTCGCCGACGCGGCCGTCCTGCTCGTCTCCCGGAGGGTCGCTCGGGGCCTGGGAGTCGACGCGCTGCCCGGTCTCCGCGTAGTCCTGGTCGAGCGCCTCCTGTGGATCCTCGCCGACCTGGGTCTGGCTCGCGAGATGTTGGACGACCGCGTTCGCCGCTGCCGCGAACGGGACCGCGACCAGGGCACCCGCCACTCCGGCCAGCAGGATCCCGGCCGCGATCGCGACGATGATGCCGAGCGGGTGGATCGCCACGAAGCGACCCATCAGGAACGGCTGCAGCACATGACTCTCGATCTGCTGTACGAGCACGACCGCACCGAGCATGATCAGCGCGACCACGATGCCGTGGTCGACCAGGGCCACCAGAACGGCCACGGTGCCGGCCACGAACGCCCCGACGATCGGGATGAATGCGCCGAGGAAGACCAGCACACCGATGGCCAGCACGAACTGAACGTCGAGGATCTTGGCCGCGATCATCACGCCGAGGGCGTCGGTGACGGCCACGATCACGGTCGCTCGGACGAACTGGGTCAGCGAGATCCAGGCGACCCGCCCCGAGCTGTCGACCCGCGAGCGTGCCGCCCGGGGGGCGAGCCGGACGAACCACGCCCAGATCCGCGCGCCGTCGGCGAGGAAGAAGTACGTCGAGAACAAGACCAGGAACAGGCCGGCCAGCATGTGGGTCAAGACACTGCCGATGTCGGTGACCGAGCTGAGGAAGGCGCCGTCCTGGGCCTTGGTCTTCAGGGAGTTCTGGGCCTTCTGGATGTAGTCGTTGATCTGTTTGTCGCTGAGGTGGAACGGCCCGGTGTTGAGCCAGTTCCTGACCTCTCCGAGCCCGTCGGAGACCTGCGTCGCCAGGTCGTTGGCACCGCTCACGACCTGCTGGCCGGCGAACGCGAGCATCGTCGCCACCAGGGCGAGTCCTCCGAGCACGACGATGCCGGCACCCAGACTGCGCCGGATCCCGGCCCGCTCCATGCCCGCGACGGCGGGCGAGCCCAGGGCGGAGATGAGCAGGGCGACGACCAAGGGGATCGTGAGCTCGGCGAAGTGGACGACGCCGCGGAACAACGCGTACGTCGCCAGCCCGATGACGATCATGCGCCACGCCCACGCGGCCGCCAGGTCGAGGCCCCAGGGCACCTGGGCCCGGGAGAAGTTGGACTGCCCCGCGGCGACGGGTGCCACCTCGCTACGACGCTGCTGCTCACGCAGGTGGGCCCACTGGTGGGCCAGACGCCCTGCCAGACGCTCCCCCGACCCACCGGTCGTCTGGGACGAGCCGGACGGCTCCGAGGCGTCGTTGCTCACGCCCGTCACCCTAGGGGGTGCGCCCTGCCAGGTGTCCCACCAGCCGGCGCGCGGCGTCGCGGTGGTCACGGGCCAGCAGACCCGCTGCGGCGAGCACGTACTGCTCGTCGACGGTGACCTCGGCCCGGCGAGGCAGCTGCCACCCACCGTCGACCTCCCCGACGCTGCCGGCGAAGACGCGCGCCGCCACACCGGGCCGGCCGTGCCTCAGGACGCCGCCCGACCCCACGAGCAGGTCGACCTCGCGGAGGTCCTTGCCGCTGCGCTCCACGACCCGGCCCTCGGGACTCACCACGACCTTGCTGCGGCCCGCGTGCCGGCGCAGGGCGAGACCGACGGCGGCCCGGGCGATCTCCTCGTCGAGGTCACACTCGGCGTCGTCCTCCGGCACGAAGCCGACGTCCGCGCGACGGCGTACGGCGGCCTCGACGAGATCGTCGCGACCGGCGGCGTCGGCGGTGGACACCGCCGACCAGCGCATCCCGAGGTCACCCTCGACCGTGCGCGTCACGCGCGTCGTCGCCACGACCTCGCGACCGAGACCGGCATCCTCCGGGTCGAGCTCCACCACGCTGTGGACGTCGGTCGTCGCTCCGCCGACATCGACCACCACGGTGTCGCCGGCCACCTCGGCGAGCAGCTCGACGCCGGTCAGGACGACGTCGGGTGTGGCTCCCTGCACCATGGCCAGGAAGTCGTCGCGACTGCTGAGGTGCTTGCCACCGATCACGTGGGACAAGAAGAGCTCGCGGATCGCGGTGCGTGCTCCTTCAGGGGCGAGGACACCGATCCGCGGCACGATGTTGGGCGCCACGACCACGGGATGACGGGCCAGGATCTCGGCGACACCCGCCTGGGCGTCGGCGTTGCCGGCCACCACGACGGGCCCCGCCCACGACCCGGCGAGCCCGCGGGCGCAGGCGAGGATCGGCTCCGGGTTGCCGCCGTCGGTGCCGCCGGTGAGGAGGACGACGTCGGGCTCGCTGTCGCCGATCGCCGTCAGGTCGTCGCCGCGACTCGCGGCCAGGACGGCGACCACCTTGCCGCCGCTGGACAGCGCCACGCGGCGACCGGCCTCGGCGGTGACGAGCTCCTCGTTGCCGACGACGGCGATCCGCAGACCCCCGCCGGCACTCGAGCAGGCGAGCGTCGGAGCCTGCTCCGCACGCGGGTCCTGCCCGACCAGCGCGGCCAGGCACGCGTCGTACCCTTCGAGGACGTCGGTGTCGATCGTGGTGCGGTGCTCGGCCGATGCGACGATCCGCGCCTCTCCCAGGTCGACCAGGGATGCCTTGGTGAACGTCGACCCGAAGTCCACGCAGATGACGACCGGGTCAGGCGAGGGCACGGTCGAGGTCCGCGACGAGGTCGTCGGCGGTCTCGATGCCGACGCTGAGCCGGATCAGGTCGGCGGGGACCTCGAGCTCGGTGCCGGCCACGCTCATGTGGGTCATCCGGCCGGGATGCTCGATCAGGCTCTCGACGCCGCCCAGCGACTCGCCGAGCGTGAAGACCTCGGCGCGAGCGCAGGTGTCCACCGCCGCCTGCTCCCCGTCTGCATGACGGAAGCTCACCATGCCTCCGAACCGCTTCATCTGCCGCGCGGCGACCGCGTGCCCGGGGTGGTCGGGAAGGCCGGGGAAGTACACCTGGGAGACCTTCGGGTGCCGGGTCAGGAAGTCGACCACCTTCTCGGCGTTGTCGCAGTGGCGGTCCATCCGGACGCCGAGCGTCTTGATGCCACGGTGGGTGAGGAAGCAGTCGAAGGGGCCGGGGATGCCGCCCATGGCGTTCTGGTGGAACGTGATCGCCTCGGCCAGGTCGAGGTCGCGCACCACGGCGGCGCCGCCGACCACGTCGCTGTGCCCGCCGACGTACTTGGTCGTCGAGTGCACGACGATGTCGGCGCCCAGGCCCAGCGGCTGCTGGAGGTACGGCGAGGCGAAGGTGTTGTCGACGACGAGCAGCGCCCCGGCCTGGTGGGCGATCGAGGCCAGCGCCTCGATGTCGCCGATGGCGAGCAGCGGGTTGGTCGGGGTCTCGATCCACACGATCCTGGTGGCGCCCGGGCGCACGGCCGCCCGCACCGCGTCGAGGTCGGAGACCGGAGCGGGGGTGTGCTCGAGGCCCCATCGGCTGGCGACCTTGTCGAACAGCCGGAACGTGCCGCCGTAGGCGTCGTCCGGGATCACGCAGTGGTCGCCCGGACCGGTCACCGCCCGCAGGATGGTGTCCTCGGCGGCGAGCCCGCTGGCGAACGCGAAGCCCCGCTCGCCGTCCTCCAGCGCCGCGATCGCCCCCTCCAGGGCCGTGCGGGTGGGGTTGGCGCTGCGGCTGTACTCGTAGCCCCCGCGCAGCCCACCCACGCCGTCCTGCTTGTAGGTGCTGGTGGCGTAGATGGGCGGGATCACCGCCCCCGTGGTCGGGTCCGGCTCGTAGCCGGCGTGGATGGCTCGAGTCTCGAAGCCGGCCTTGTGGCGGTGTTCCTGGGTCACCCGACGAGGGTAGTGGCGATGGTCACTGGTGGAGAGTGAGGGTGGCGGCGATCTCACCGAGATCCGCAGTGCCTTCGGCGACCCTCATCACGAGGTCGAACGCCTCGTCGTTGGTGAGGGCGAACCGGTGCCCGTTGGCGCGGAGAAAGGTGGCCGTCGCCAGGAGCGCCAGCGGCTTGTTTCCGTCGACCAGGGCATGGTTGCAGCAGACCGAGTGCATCAACGCCGCGGCCTTGAGCTCGAGGGTCGGGTAGGCGTCCTGGCCGAAGGCGGACGACCGAGCGCGCGCGACCGCCGAGTCGAGCAGGCCGATGTCCCGCACGGGGCCAGCGCCGAGCAGATCGGTGAAGATCAGGAGGTCGTCCAGGTCGAGGTAGTCGACGTCGGTCACACCGTGCCCAGTCGGTCGAGAGCGTCGGCGTACTCGACCAGCACGTCGGCGGCGATGACGTCGATCCGAGTCCGACGCTCCGTGGCCGCGTGGCGGGCGAGCACCGCGCGTCTCACGACCTCTTGCTTGGAGGCATGCTCGAGCTCCGCGAGCTCGGTCAGCGCGCGGTCGAGCTCGGCGTCGGTGCGCAGGGTCATGGCCATGACCTCATGGTATCACCCTGGTATCACCGACGGAGGCGTCACCGTCTCGTCACATTCGTCGGGAACGCCGCAACCCCCCACGGTGTTGGACACTGTGAGAGCACCATCCAGGTGCTCTGTGAAGGAGCAACCGTGTCGATCTTCTCCCGTACCAAGACCACCTTGCCGGCCGCCGAGGAGGCGCTGCCGGGCCGAGACACCCGCACGTTCGCCGTCGCCGACAAGCACGCCGTCCTCGATGCCCCCGTGATCACCGACGAGGTGCCGGAGGGCTACGAGGTCGCGCTGTTCGGGCTCGGCTGCTTCTGGGGCGCCGAGGAGATCTACTGGCAGGTCCCCGGCGTCTGGTCGACGTCGGTCGGGTACGCCGGTGGGATCACCCCGAACCCGACGTACGACGAGGTCTGCACTGGGCGCACGGGCCACACCGAGGCCGTCCGCATCGTCTACGACCCGGCCAAGACGTCGTACGCCGACCTGGTGAAGACGTTCTTCGAGGTGCACGACCCGACCCAGGGCATGCGCCAGGGCAACGACATCGGCACGCAGTACCGCTCGGCGATCTACTACACGACCCCCGAGCAGGAGCAGATCGCTCGCGATCTCACCAAGATCTACGGCGACGAGCTCCACCGGCAGCGGATCGGCGACATCACCACCGAGATCCGCCCGGCCTCGGAGATCACCTACTACTACGCCGAGGACCAGCACCAGCAGTACCTCGCCAAGAACCCCTTCGGCTACCGCTGCCACGCCAACAC
>DATBBE010000270.1:0-10894 GCA_036271155.1 Nocardioides sp.
GGAGTACGCATGCTGAGACGACCGCCGTACCGTGGAGGTCAGCTCATCGAGAGGGACTGAGGGAACGGCCCGTCGAAGTCCCGGCAACCACCACGAACCTCCCGCCGGATGCGTGCGGTCGTGGGAACGGTGCCAATTCCGTCCCATGGCGAGAGCCGCCACGGGGAAGATGAGAAGGAGGAATCTGTCGTGAGCGCTGGTGTCGCCGACCGAGCGTCGGTGGGGTTCGGGACCACCCTGCGCGAGGGAGCCTTCGGGCATGCCCGCGCGCTGTCGTGCCGCGAGTGCGGTCACGAGGTCGCCCTGGGGCCGCACTACGCGTGTCCGGAGTGCTTCGGTCCTCTCGAGGTGACCTACGACTTCCCGGCGGTGACCCGCGAGCAGATCGCGGCGGGCCCGAGCAACATCTGGCGCTACCAGCCCTTGCTGCCGGTGCCCGACGACATCACCGAGAGCCCGAACACCGAGCCCGGCTTCACCCGGCTGCTGCGGGCGGACAACCTCGCTCGCGAGGTCGGCCTGGACACGCTGTGGGTCAAGGACGACTCGACCAACCCCACCAACTCCTTCAAGGACCGGGTGGTGGCCTGCGCGCTCAGCGCGGCCCGCGAGTTCGGCGCGAAGGTGTTCGCCTGCCCGAGCACCGGCAACCTCGCGAACGCCGTGGCCGCGGCGGGAGCCCGCGCCGGCATCAAGACGGTGGTCTTCATCCCGTCCGACCTCGAGCGGCCCAAGCAGGTCAACAGCGCGGTCTACACCGAGAACCTCGTGGCCGTGAACGGCACCTACGACGACGTGAACCGCCTCGCCTCGGAGATCGCCGGCGAGGAGGAGGGCTGGGCGTTCGTCAACGTCAACGTGCGGCCGTTCTACGCCGAGGGGTCCAAGACGCTGGGCTTCGAGATCGCCGAGCAGCTCGGCTGGCGGCTGCCCGACCAGGTTGTGATCCCGGTCGCGTCGGGCTCGCAGCTGACCAAGGTCGACAAGGCGTTCCGTGAGCTGATCGCCCTCGGCCTGGTCGAGGAGAAGCCCTACCGCATCTTCGGGGCCCAGGCGACGGGCTGCTCGCCGGTCGCCACGGCGTACAAGGGGGGCACCGACGCGATCCGTCCGGTCAAGCCCGACACGATCGCCAAGAGCCTGGCGATCGGCAACCCGGCGGACGGCATCTACGTGCTCGACATCTGCCGGCGGACCGGCGGGGCCGTCGAGGACGTCAGCGACGACGAGGTCCGCGAGGGCATCCTGCTGCTGGCCCGCACGGAAGGGATCTTCACCGAGACCGCCGGCGGCACGACCGTGGCCTGCCTGAAGAAGCTGACCGCCACCGGCCAGCTCGACCCGACGCTCGAGACCGTCGTCATCAACACCGGGATGGGTCTGAAGACCCTCGACGCCGTGGGTGACTCGGTCGGCCCGGCGGCGACGATCGACCCGTCGTACGCTGCCTTCACGGCCACCGGCCTCGCCGACCGCGCCTGATCCCGGGCCCGAGAACAGGAGAACCCCATGAGCGTGTCCGTCCGCATCCCGACCATCCTGCGCACCTACACAGGGGGCGAGTCGGAGGTCTCCGCGAACGGCGACAACCTCGCCGCGGTGCTCGACGACCTCGACAGCACCTACGCCGGGATCAAGGGCCGCATCGTCGACGAGCAGGGCGAGCTTCGCCGGTTCGTCAACGTCTACGTCGGCAACGACGACGTGCGCTTCCTCGACAGCCTCGAGACCGCGACGCCCGAGGGCACCCAGATCTCGGTGATCCCGGCCGTCGCCGGCGGCTGCTAGGGCCAGGCGTCCCAGCGCTTGTCAATTCCCCCGCTGAAGCGGGGAATTTGGCAGACGACCTCCGCCCCTATGCGCTGAGCCTGCCGATCCGGAGCAGCGCTGAGTGGCGCTGAGCGTAGAGGAACTGCCAGCCCACAGGCGCCGCGAGCAGCCAGATCAGGAGCGGGTCGCCGAGGCCGCCGTCGCGGGCTGCAGCCAGGGCGGCGACGAGCAGGGGGAACACGACCGTCGGCAGGGCGCACGACAGCAGCCAGAACCTCCCCGTCCCGCCGATGATCCCGCCCACCCCGGTGGCCGCGGCGTGCAGCGACAACCCGCCGCAGGTCACCCAGAGCAGCAGCCCATGCAGGTGAGCGGAGGCGTGGGCCGCCTCGCTGAGGCCGACGCCGATGAACAGGATGCCCAGGGTGCTGGCGAGGTGCAGGGGCAGTCCCACGCGGGGCGCCAGGTCGCCGAGGCGTACGCCGGGAGCCGAGGAGAACCCGTAGGAGAAGGTGAGGAGCCACAGCAGCACGAGCAGGGCGAACGACGCCAGCGAGGTCGAGACGAAGGCGCGGGTCCAGACGCTCTGGGCCGCGGTGAGCACCAGCGCGGCGACCGACTCACCGAGCACGATGATCACGAAGAGCCCGAGCCGCTCGTCGAGGTGGGTCCGGTTGACCCCGACCTCCTGGAAGCCGCGGAGCTCCCTCTTGCCGCCTCGGCCCTCGCGCCGACCGTCCTCCGACCTCGCGAAGCGCTCCTGGCGCTGCTGGAACTCGTCGATGCCGTGCTGCGCGATGGCCTCGCCGCGCACCAGCACCATCCCGAGCTCGAAGAGCAGGGCGGCTCCCCACAGCACGTACTTGCCCGGGACCGGCACCCAGAACGACGCCGCCCACGGGATCACGAACGAGCCGAACTGCAGCAGCGGCCACGACGTCATCAGGCGTCCGGTGCGCAGGGAACCGCGCGCCGCGAAGAGCCGCACCAGCAGGAAGGCGCCGGCGAACGCGTTGGCACGGTGGCCGGCATGCCCCGGTGCGGCCGCCGCCATCACGGCCAGCAGGAGCATCGCGACGATCACGGTCCTGACCCGGGTGAGCTCGGCGGCGACGTCGGCGTACATCACCACACTGACCCAGGCGAACCACACCGCGCCGTAGGTCACCGCGAAGATGCCGAGCCCGCCCCACGTCGCGTCCTCGCGGAGAGCGTCCGACATGACCGCCACCGCGGCGACGACCACGAGGTCGAAGAAGAGCTCGAGCCACTCGATGCGTTCCGGGGCGTCGCTGTGCTCGGAGGACTCGGCCACGCTCCCATCCTGGCCCGACGCACACCGCCGGGTCACGGACTTGGACGCCGCGCGAGACTGTGGGGGTGCTCGACCACCTGGCCCCTGCGCGGCGCCGCCTCGTGCTCGGCTCGGTCGGACTGCTCGTCGTGGCGGCGCTCGCGCTGGCCCTGGTGGTGGTCGTCCCGAAGCTGACCGGCGATCACCACCACGTCGACCCGGTGTCGCAGGCGGCGCAGCCCCCGGTGCTGCTCGTCCCCGGCTACGGCGGCGGGACCGCCGGACTCGACGTCATGGCCGCCGCGCTGAGGCGTGAGGGCCGCAACGTGACCGTCGTCCAGCTCGCCGGCGACGGCACGGGCGACCTCAACGTCCAGGCCGACGTCGTGGAGGACGCCGTACGCCGGGTCGTCACCGCGGGCGCGAAGTCGGTCGACCTGGTGGGCTACTCGGCGGGCGGGGTGACCGTGCGGCTCTGGGTCCGGCAGTACGACGGCGGGTCGGTGGCCCGGCGCATCGTCACCCTCGGCTCACCCCAGCACGGCACCGACCTGGCCGCGCTCGCGACGGACCTGGCGCCCGGCGAGTGCCCCGAGGCCTGCCGCCAGCTCGCCACCGACAGCCTCCTGATCCGCCAGCTCAACAGTGGCGACGAGACGCCCTCGGGACCGGAGTGGGTGTCGATCTGGACGACCGACGACACCGTGTCCACGCCCCCGCAGACCGCCTCGCTGACGGGGGCTCTCGACTTCTCGGTGCAGCACGTGTGCCCGAGCGTGCACGTCACCCACGGCCAGCTGCCCAGCAGCCCGGTCGTGATCGCCATGGTCGAGGCCGAGCTTCGGCGTACCCCTCCGGTCGTGCCGGGGCCCGAGGTCTGCCGGTAGGCCGCGGTTTCTCACAAACTGGCCTACAGACCGACATCGCGAGAAGGCTGGGATGCCGGTCTGTAGGCCAGTTTGTCGAGCCGCCCCGCCACCAGGGATCGGACGGGGCGGCTGGAGGGCTAGTCGGTGATGTCCTTGGTGACGAAGTTGGCCCAGGCCGCCAGCAGGAAGACCACGACGTACGCCGCCTGCAGCAGCACGCCTCGCAGCACGTCGTGCCAGAGGATCGGGTCGCGGAAGAGGTCGACGAACGACAGCCAGTATCTCGTCACCAGGTAGGGCTGCAGGGCGTGTGCCGCGTCCAGGGTCAGCAGCAGTGACGACCCGATCAGGAGGGCGAGCGTGCCCATGGTCGCCGCCAGCGGCGAGCGCACCACAGTCGAGAGGAACAGCGCGACCGAGGCGACGCCGAGCATCGAGAGCAGGGCGTAGACGAACGCCAGACCGGTGCGGCCGATCAGCTGGGTGCTGGTGAGGCTGGTGCCGGAGAACGTGGTGGTCTGGGCGTTCCCGTGGCCGAGCAGCAGGGTCCCGAGGACGTACGCCGTCGCGGCCACCACCAGCAGCGCCAGCAGCACGAACGCCATCACCGCGACCAGCTTGGCGATCAGGAGCCGGGTGCGCCCGACCGGCCTGATCAGGACGTAGCGCAGCGTGCCCTGCTGCGCCTCCCCGGCGATCGCGTCGCCCGCCGTGACCGCGACGGCCGCCGGCAGGAAGAGGGGCAGCACCATGGCGATCGCCGCCAACGGGTAGAGCGTGCCGTTGGTGAGAACTGCGGAGAGGAACGCCGGACCGGTGCCGGGACGCGGCGCCACGTCGGTGGTCGACAGAAGCACCGCGACCAGGGTCGGGAGCGCGTCGATCACCACGATCGTCACCCAGGTACGTCGGCTACGCAGCAGCTTGTTCAGCTCGACGGCGATCACGGTGTCTCCCAGGTCACGGGTCGTCCCGGTTCATCGGGCCACCCGGTCGGATCCGGACTGGGTCGCCTCGAGCACGACGTCCTCGAGGGTGCGACGCTCGGGGGCCAGCAGCTCGACCCGCACCCCGCCCTGGACGAGCAGCTGGTTCAGGGCGGCCGGGTCGGCGTGACGCACCAACAGCTCCTCGGCGTCCGCGTGCTCCACCACTCCGTCGAGCAGGGACCGCGCTCGCGCGACGTCGGGCGTGCGCACGTGCAGCCGGCCGGTCGGGCCGCGCAGCGAGTCCAGCCGGTCCTGCACGACCAGACGCCCCCGGTCCAGGACTCCCACCCGGTCGCAGAGATGCTCGACCTCGGCGAGCAGGTGCGAGGACAGGAACACCGTGGTGCCCTCACGGTTCAGCTCCAGCAGGAGGTCACGGATCTCGCGGATGCCCTGGGGGTCCAGGCCGTTGGTGGGCTCGTCGAGGACGAGCAGCCTGGGACGCCGGATCAGCGCCCCGGCCAGCCCCAGCCGCTGCCGCATGCCCAGGGAGTAGGTGCGGACCGGTCGGCCGTCGATGCCGCCCAGCCCCACCCGGTCGAGGGCGTCGCCCACCCGGCGTCCGCGATCGGCCCGCGCACCGCGGGGCCCCATCGCGTCGAGCAGGGCGAGGTTGGCGCGACCGGAGAGCCCGGCGTACGCCGCCGGTCCTTCGACCAGCGCGCCGACCTCGGGCAGGACCTCCGCGCTCCGGGCCGGCATCGGCCGGCCGATCAGCTCGATGCTGCCCGAGGTCGCCAGCACGAGTCCGAGCAGCATCCGGACCGTCGTGGTCTTGCCCGAGCCGTTCGGGCCGAGGAAGCCGTAGATGTCACCCTCGTCCACCTGCAGCTCGAGGTCGTCCACCGCGACGACGCGCCCGAAGTGCTTGGTGAGGCCGTGGGTGCGGATCATCGGCCCTCCGCCTTGGGTCTCGCCCCGGTCGCGAGGTCGTGGGCGGCGTCGAGCAGCGCCGCGTCGGTGACCGTTCCGCCGACGAGCCAGTGAATGCCCAGCCGGCCCGATGCGTGGGTCAGCATCACGCCGAGCGGGCCCACCCGGAGGAGCCGCTGGCCGTGCGCGGTGCGGTCACCCGAGCGGTCGAGCTGAGCGGCGAGCTCGTCGGCCTCCCGGAACGGCAGGGGCACCACGAGCAGTCGGGTCAGTCCCTCTCCGTACACCGCGGCCGAGATCCCCGCCGAGCGCTGCAGCCCGGCCACGGAGGCCGGCGTACGGACCGGAGCGAACTGGTCGGCGGCGTCGGCGATGTCGACGACCGGGTCGCTGAAGCGATGAACGCCCGGGGCCGGCCGGAAGCGCGTCACGCTGGCACTCGGGGCGGCACCGGAGTACGTCGTGAACGTGGTGGTCACCGCCGGCTGGGAGGAGTCGCCGTACACCGCTGCGGAGAGGGTGACGCCCGTGTCGGGATCGACCCACAGGTCGACGTGCCGGATGGTGCTCTGAGGGTCGGTGATGGCGACCCGGAGCCCCGCGGCGTCGACGCCGGCGATCCGCCGTGCGGGCAGGTGGGTGACGGCATCGCCCGGCTGCCCGTCGAGGGCTCGGCGGGCGACGTCGGGTGGCAGGAGGTCGGAGTCGCGCGGGAGCCGGATCTCGGGGTCGCCCGAGGTGCGCGCCTCGTTGCGCTCGTAGTCCCACTCGGTGGTGGTCCGGCCGAGGTGGTAGAGGTCGATCTCACCGGTGTCGAGCAGCCGGTCGACCCGCCACTCCTGGTCGCTGCGCCACCAGACGCGGAGCCGGGTGTCGCCTCCGAACAGGTCGACGAGGTCGCTGAAGTGGTCGGCGATCGGCAGCCCGATGTTGCCCCGCACCTCGACGGTGCCGGAGAAGGGAGTCTTCGCCGAGGCGCGCACCTCGGCGACCAGGGCGGCGGTGGCGACATCGGGATCGTGCACGCGATGCAGGCGCCCGGCGTACGGCGTGAGGACGGCGAGCAGGGTCGCGACACCGGCCACTCCCCACCGATGCGCCGCCTTCATGAACTGAACCTACGTCCTGGATGGGCGGGTGGTTCGGTCTGGGCTCAGGCGTAGGACTCGGCCTGGATCGAGTAGAGCTCGGCGTAGGTGCCCCGACGGGCCATCAGCTCCTCGTGGCTGCCGACCTCCACGACCCGAGCGCCGTCGAGGACGACGATCAGGTCGGCCATCCGCACCGTGGAGAAGCGATGGGAGACCAGCACGGTGACCCGGCCGTTCGCCGCCTGGTCGTGGGCCCCGGCCGCGAAGTGCTCGAAGAGGGCGTGCTCGGTCTCGGCGTCGAGCGCGGCCGTCGGCTCGTCGAGCATCAGGAGCAGCGGCTCTGGCCGCATGTAGCCACGGGCCAGCGCGAGCTTCTGCCACTGGCCGAAGCTGACATCGACCCCGCCGTCCCACGAGGGGCCGAGCTGGGTGTCGAGTCCGTGATGGAGATCGTCGACCACGGGGGTCGCGCCGGCCCGGTCGACCGCGGAGCCCACGGCGTCGCGGTCGTCCAGCCGGGGCTCGTCGCCGAGCCCCACGGTGGTGACGGCGAGGAACTCGAGGCGGGCGAAGTCCTGGAAGGCGCCGGCCAGCCGCTGGCGCCACTCCTCGACGTCGACCCTCCCGATGTCGACGCCGTCGGCGGTGACCCGCCCGGACGTCGGGGCGTACATCCGGGCGAGCAGCTTGACCAGGGTCGACTTGCCCGCGCCGTTCTCGCCGACGACCGCGACCACGCTCCCGGCCGGCAGCCTCAGGTCGACGTCGTGCAGCACCTCACGGGTGGTGCCGGGGTAGACGAAGGAGACGCCCTCGAAGCGGATGCCCTCGGTGAGCCGCTCGGGGGCGGACAGGTCGGTGTGGGCGTTCTGCTCGGAGGCGAAGTCCTCCAGCCAGGCGAGCCGCTGAGCGGAGTCGAGCCAGATGCCGCGCAGGAACCCGAGCTCGCCGACTGCGGACCCGACGTAGGCGGAGAGCCGGCTGCCCGCGGTGAGGACGAGCACGACCGCGCCGGGCCCCCGGTCGAGCCCGGTGACGACCCAGACGACCGCGACCACGAAGGCGACCGAGAAGACCGCCCAGGCCAGTGAGAGCCACGCAGCGCTGGCGAGCTGGGTGCCCCGGATGGGGGCGAACCAGCTCTCCCACGCCGTACGCCGGCGTGCGACCAGGTCTGCCTGGTTGCCCGTGACCCGCACCTCTTTCGCGGGTGGTGGAGTCGTCGCGACCGTGAACAGGTGGCGCCCCAGCCGGCCGTGGGAGGCCACGCGCTCCTCGACGCGCTTCTCGATCTTGGGCCGCCAGGCCGCCACCAGCAGCAGCGGGACGGCGCTGACCAGGAGGAGCAGCAGGGCCGGGTGGATGGCGGCGAGCAGGACGCAGACGAACGCCAGGCGCAGCAGCCAGCCGACCATCGTGAACATGGACCGGAACAGGTGGTCGAGCGCGAAGACGCCGGTGCGGAGCACGGCG
Organism: Nocardioides sp.; assembly: GCA_036271155.1. GTDB lineage: Bacteria > Actinomycetota > Actinomycetes > Propionibacteriales > Nocardioidaceae > Nocardioides. The sequence continues at coordinate 8,360 of DATBBE010000270.1, forward strand.
ATGCGGTCGAGGTAGACCGGCCGCTCATGGTGCTCGACGGTGGCGACCTCGGCCTGGAGGCGGGCGACGTGGCCCTGGAACATGATGTTGAGCCGGTCGCCGAGCCGCCGGGTGGTGCGGTCGAGCGTGACCGACAGCGCCCACATCAGGGTCGCGGAGACTGCGAGGCCGACGGCACCGACGTAGAGCCGGGTCTGGTGGTGGTGGACAAGACCGTCGGTGACCAGCGCGAGCCAGATGCCGACCAGCACGTCGGGCAGAGCCTCGAGCGCGGTCATCGCCAGCGACGCCCACAAGAGCCTCGGCTCGGCGTGGTAGCCGTGCTTGACGACGCGGACCATCGACGGCACGGCCGCCGGCAGGTCGCCCGCGTCGTCCTCGACCGCGGCGGCCCGGCGGCCCTTGGCCTCAGAGGGACTCATGCACGACCTCCTCGCCGTGCTCGTCGAGCTCGACGAACCGACTGGCCTGCAGGTCGTACATCGTGTGGTAGCGCCCGCGCAGGGCGATCAGCTCGTCGTGGGTGCCCAGCTCGATGGCGCGGCCGTGCTCGACGACGCAGATGAGGCTGGCCTGGCGCACGGTCGAGAACCGGTGAGACACCAGGATCGTGGTCGCCTCCGACGTGGCGGCGAGCACGCGGCGGAAGATCTCGGACTCGCCGCGGACGTCGAGCATGGCGGTCGGCTCGTCGAGCAGGACGGCGTCGGCGCCGGCGCCGACCTGGGCGATCGCGCGGGCCAGGGCGACTCGCTGCCACTGCCCGCCCGAGAGGTCGACTCCTCGGGGGTATCCCTTGGCCAGGGGCGCGTCGAGGTCGGCGAGCCCGAGCGCTCCGGCCTGCTCGAGCGCACGCTCGACGAGCGGGGTGTCGGCTCCGAGCGGGGCCACGTTGTCGCGCAGGGGCAGCTCGTAGCGGACGAAGTCCTGGAAGACCGCGGCCAGGCGGGCGCGCCACGCAGTCAGGTCGAGGTCGCGCAGGTCGACACCGTCGATCTCGATCGACCCCGAGTCGGGGTCGTAGAGGCGGCACAGCAGCTTGGCGATGGTCGTCTTGCCCGCGCCGTTCTGCCCGACGATGGCCAGCGAGCCGCCTGCCGGCACCGTGAGGTCGAAGTGGTCGAGCACCGGTCGGCTGCCCGTCGGATAGGTGAAGGTGACGTCGCGGAACCGGATCTCCGGCGCCGACGCAACGCCACCGGTGGTCGAGGAGGTCGTCCTGCCACCGTCACGAGACCCGGTGAGCGCCCCCGCGGCCGCCATCTCGGTCTCGAGCCGCTCGATCGCGACGACCGGTGCGGCGGCGCCGTCGAGGGCCCAGCTCAGACCACCGAAGGCGATCGCGCTCGCGCCGAACGCCGCGCCGGCATAGGTCACGACCGAGCGGAGGTCGAGGCTGCCGGCGTATCCCTCCCGGGCCACGACGCCGAAGAGCAGCAGGTTGGCGCCGAGCACGATCAGCAGCGCGCCGGCCAGGGAGCGCTCGCGCAGCCGCGTCGCGTCGTACTGCAGCTGGTGGAGATGGAGCCGGTGGCGGGTGAAGCGATCGAGCAGCCACGGGGCCAGCCCGAACAGCCGGACCTCCTTGGCGGCCGCCGGCTGCGTCGCCAGGTCGTAGGCGTAGTCGGTGTGCCGGCGGGCGGACTTCACCTCGTCGGTGTTGCGGTCGCGCCAGACCCCGCTCTCGCGCAGCAGCCAGTGGGTGGCGCCCCACGCAAGGAGGAGCAGCAGCGGGGCCCACCAGGTGAAGCCGATCAGCACCAGCGCGGACGCGATGCCGCCGAGCAGCATCACCAGCCCCTGGGCGATGAAGTCCATGTTCATGAACATCGGGGGGCCGGTCCACCCGAGGTCGAAGTCACGTGCGGTCGTGAGGTCGTTGGTGAGGTCGCCGCGCTCGAGGTGACCGACGCCGTCGGGGCCGAGGGTCGCAGCCATGAGCCGGTCGTTGAGCACGGAGCTGAAGTGGTGGCCGAGGAGCGCCCCCACCACCTGGTGGAGGGGTGGGGAGACCTGGGAGGCGACGAACACCACGGCGAACGCCACCAGCGGGGTCGTGAGGGCCGCACCGTCCTGGACCCGGCCGACCAGCAGGCCGGTGGCGATCGCGAGCGCCGCCGGCACCAACGCGCGGATCAGCAGCAGGAGCCACCACACCGCGGCGAAGCCCGGCACGGATCGGGTCATGCTCAGGAAGAGGCGCGTGGCCGGCCGCTCGCGCACACCGGCCAGCACCCGAGCAGGAGACGTGACCACGCGGTCACCCTAGAGCGACTCGCCGACACCCTGCCTCCAACCTTTCGACGGCGTACGCCGTTCTGAGAGCGTGTCAGCAACGTGGGAGGCCGACGTGGTCGAGAGCTCGCCGGGCCAAGGCGTGGACGCGTCGGACCTCGAGGAGTTCACGCGCTGGGCCCGGGCTCGGCAGCACCACCTGCTGCGTGCCGCGCTGCTGATGACCGACGACCTGGCCCGGGCCGAGGATCTCGTGCAGGACGCGCTCAGCCAGGTCGCGATGCGCTGGAGCAGGCTGCG
>DATBBE010000271.1:0-2598 GCA_036271155.1 Nocardioides sp.
CTCCACCAGCAGCATCTCCGGCAGGCGCGTGCTGACCGCATCAGGCCCGAGCGGAGAGGCCTCGGCCTGGGCGAGTGCGAACTCGACGTTGGCGCGCACCCACTCGGCGCCGGCATGGCCCTCCGGGCGTACCACGAACGCCGGAGGGAACACCCGCAACGTCGGGTCGAAGAGCACGTCCTCGCTGTGCAGGAACCCGCAGACCACGTCGGTCTGCTCGCCGTCACGACCGTGCCGGATCAGGGGCATCCGCGACCACGGCGGAGCCTCCATGATCGACATCAGGGGCACCGACTCACTCTCGCCGACCCCGCCCATCCGGTGCTGGTCGCCGTACGGAAGGACGACGACGTCGCCGGACGAGGCCCAGTGCTTCTCGTGCCCGTCGACCTGCACCCAGCAGGTGCCGTGCGCGACGACATGGAACAGCACCAGTCGATCCGTGCCCGGGCGCAGGATGGCGGCCGTGGCCGGCCCGGGCAGCGACTCGTAGGCCCACGGCTCGCAGTACTCCGCCCGCAGGAAGATCGCGCCCTCGAGCCGCAGCCGTCGCAGGGCGGTCTCGAGGGGGTCCGGCAAGGCCGCCGCAACCGTAGGTCTGGCCGCCCGATCAGCAGCCCCGGTCGCCTGGTCATGGCCGGCGGGCGTGCGCTGCACGAGGCTCATGGTGGCACAGCGAGAGTCGCTGTGCCCGCGAGTAAAAGGAGCACGACATGGCACTGTTCATGGACGTTCACACCCTGCCCGGCCCGGTCGGGATGGCCGACGTCGCGGGGGCGCACTGCGCCGACCTGGAGACACAGGGGCGCTACGGCGTCGACTACCGCCAGTACTGGGTGGCCGAGGCCGAGGGCAAGATCTTCTGCCTGGTCGAGGCACCCGACGCCGACGCCGCGATCAGCGTGCACAAGGAGGCCCACGGCCTCCTCGCGGACGCGATCTACCCCGTCACGGAAGGGTCCTGAGGCGCTGGTCGCAGGACGGAGCCGGGTACGACGACGCGTCGTACCCGGCTCTTGGCCGGTGCCCGAGGGGGCGGGTCAGGCCTGGGGACCCTTGGTCCGGACGTCGGCGACCTGGGTCATGGCCGTGCGGAGCTCGGTGAGCCAGTCGTCCTCGTGCTGCGCGACCAGGCGGACGCACCAGGCCAGCGCCTCCGAGCGTGAGCGCGCGACCCCGGCGTCGACCAGGGTGTCCAGGACCTGCCGCTGCGGCTGTCGCAGGCGGGTCATCGTCGGGGACGCGAGGTGGGTGAACAGCTCCTGGTGGTCGCCGATGTGCACACCCCAGCTCACCGTGCGCTCGTAGCGTCGCTGGGCCTCCCGGGCGATCGCCATCCGCTGCTCGCGGGTGTCCTCGCGGAAGGCGCTGGCGCGACCCGCGCGTGCCTCCTCGGTCTCGGCGTCGCCGGCTCCCTCGGACGGCGCCTCGATGTCGGGCAGGTGGACCGTGACCACGATCTCGTCGCGGTCGACGCTGATGTCGGCGGGGGAGGCCTGCCATTCCTCCGGGAGCCGGCCGGAGAACCAGCCGCGCACCCGCTCCAGCGCTTCGTCTGTAATCATGATTACATCATTACACGGCACTCAACGTCACATGCGGTCGGGGGAGGAGATGCCCAGGAGGTCGAGGCCGGTGGTCAGGACGGCGAGGGTGGTGCGGCACAGGGCGAGCCGTGAGGCGCGGGCCTCGGGCTCGGCCTTGAGGACCGGGCACTGCTCGTAGAACGTCGAGAAGTGCTGGGCGAGGTCGAAGAGGTAGCCGCAGAGATGGTGTGGCTCGAGCCGGTCACCGACGTGGACGACGACGTCGCCGAAGTCGAGGAGAGCCAGGGCCAGGGCCCGCTCGGCCGGCTCGGTGATCACGAGGGATGCGTCGGCGTGTTCTGGGTCGAGGCCGGCGGAGCGGAAGATCGAGCGGATCCGGGCAGCGGCGTACTGGAGGTAGGGGCCGGTGTTGCCGGTCAGCGACACCATCCGGTCGAGGTCGAAGACGTAGTCGCTGTCGTGGGCGACCGAGAGGTCGGCGTACTTCACCGCGCCGATGCCCACCTGCGGCGCGATGGTCGCCCGGAGCTCGCTGTCGAGGTCCGGCCGTGCCTCGTCCACGACGGTGCGGGCGGTGGCGATGGCCTCCTCGAGGAGCTCCATCAGCTTCAGGGGCCTGCCGGACCGGGTCCGCAGCAGCTTGCGGTCCTCGCCCAGCACGCTGCCGATCTGCACGTGCACGACCTCCACGTCGTCGGTCAGCCAGCCGGCCTTGCGCGCGGTGTCCCAGACCATGTTGAGGTGCAGCGCCTGGGTCACCCCGATGACGTAGAGGATCCGGTCGGAGTGCAGGTCGCGCACGCGGCGTCGGATGGTGGCCAGGTCGGTCGTCGCGTAGCCGTAGCCGCCGTCGGACTTGCGGATGATCAGCGGGACGGGCTTGCCCTCACGGCCGGTGTACCCGTCCAGGAAGACGCACAGGGCGCCGTCACTGATCGTGGCGATGCCCCGCGCCTCGAGCTCGTCGCAGATGCCGGCGAGCTCGTCGTTGTACGTCGACTCACCCGCCAGGTCGGCGTCGGTCAACGTAACGCCGAGCGTCGCGTAGATG